>BLLX01000044.1 GCA_011959405.1 Muribaculaceae bacterium | reverse complement strand
GAAAAAAAGAACTTAAAAACAGCAAAAGATGAAATCATTAAACGAAATGTTCCATCACGACAAACTTGTCGATATTGAAGAAACGATTTCTTCGGAATTTGCTCAACTTGAAAGTGGGTATTATGATGCAAAACTTGCTGTTATGCTATCATTTATCATTGCAACAGGCATAAAAAGACTTGAAGAAATAGATCGGCATGATTTCCCCGCAGAACTAAAAGAGCAATTAGATAAGATCTGTAGGGACTTCGTCAGCATTGCCAACAGTCTGAAGCAACATTTAGAAGAGAATTCCAAGCTTATCAAAATAATCGACAAGGCCAATTCAGATTATCCAAATATTGAAAACCAGATTCGACACCTTTTATCTGAATTCGATGAATTGCTAAAGGTAAAAATTTCACAACGCGATGCGTTGCCTATCTGTGATTTGTAAATGACTATTGCGTGAAATTAAGAATCTTTGACATCTGTAGGAATGGCACTCACACTTTAGGTCCAGGCATCCGCTATATAATTTGGACTCAAGGTTGTGATCAACAATGTGAAAAATGTCTCACGCCGGAAAGCCGTCCAAAAAACGCGGGATATGAGATCGATGTTAATAATCTGGCAGCGGATGTCATATTGAACGAAAATATAGACGGTATTACCATAAGTGGTGGAGAGCCTTTTCTTCAGTCTGCCGCTTTAAGTTGCCTTCTGAAAGAAATTAAAAAGGCCCGACCGCAACTAACAGTTATTGCTTACACTGGTCTGAAATATGAGCAGCTATTAGGAAAGAATGAAACATCGGATTTATTAAGTTTGTGTGACGTAATAATTGATGGACAATACATTGATAGCCTCAATGATAACAAAGGCATAAGAGGTTCAAGTAATCAAAGAATTATTCCCATAACAAACAGACTTGACAGATTCCTAAACACAATGGCAACATGTAGTAGAAAGCAAGATAGAGTTGCCGACACGGCAGGTAATGTCACAGCTATTGGAATACCACATAAAAACAGATAATAAATCAATATGAGTAGAGACATAAAAGGGACTTCCCTTAACGAACTTAATGATGGACTTGAGCGTGCTGTACGCAGATGCAAAAATCAGCTCACAGCAGATATTGCCAATGCAGAGAGAAATGCTATAAATTCGGCAATAAGGATAAGCAACGAGAATATAAGACGTGCACAGCAAGAAACACAGTCACGCATCAATCAGGTGAACGACAATCTGTCTCGACGTATTGAAAATTCACAACTTCAACTTGGCGCAAGGATCGACGACCAATCCAGAAGATTTGCTCAAGAACTCCAAACTCTTGACAAACGTCACACTAAAGCTCTTAATGACCTGTCAAATGCAGTTGCCGAATCCATTGAGGCGCAAAATAATTACATTGAATCGCAAGTATCGAGGCTCGATAAAAACATAGGCATTCTTAACGCCGGTCTCAATGCGGTCAATCAAAGCATGAATGACTTGGCCAGAGAAACAAACGAACGATTCAGACAACAGCAAGGAGAAATAACCTCCATACAAAAGGATATCAAATCTATTTTTGAGCGTCAACAAGCCGATACTAACACAAAACTACTGGCGGCAGGTGCGGCTCTTGCTCTTCTGGACGCAATCAGAGAACGAACTGACGTGGCACGGTTTGCGCCGCAACAGTTGCTCGACAGCATTGCTCTTAAAGAAGAACGTCTACGTAATATCGGAGACAATCCCGACAGTTGCACAATTACCGATGCCAACAATCTTATAGATGAGGCTTTAGTAATGGAAAACGAAGCAATCAGGCGAAAAAATGAATGGGCCCCCCTTCATAAGGCTGCCCTTGCCTCTGCCATTGCAGTGTTGCGCCTGTTGGAAAAATCTGAATCTATAAAGGTTGCATCTCTATATGATGACGGGGCTGAAGAATACCTTCAGACAGATTACTGGACTCACGGTGCTTATAGCCGGATTCTTAATGAAATCCGGACGTTAAAAGCACAAATTGAAAATGCACCTGCCGACATATCAACAATAAAAAATCTTCAGAAGAAGGTTGATGAGCTTCAACAACGCGCCGAACACATTATCATTGAGGCTGCGGAGCTGGGCACTCTCAGCGAGCAACGCGTTATAGTGTCAAATGACGTTCTTAATGCTATGGTTAATCAAGGCTGGGAACTGAAGGGAGACCCCGACTATATGGGAGGGGAAGAAGAAAGCGATTGGAGAGAAGGTACTTTTGCAATTCTTCATAAGCCCAACACCGGTGAGGAAGTCTCGATTCTGGTTTTGCCGGAAGAAAACAATGGCAAGAAGGGTAATCAGATAATATTCCACAGAAATGATGATTTGATGGAATCTGCCGGAGCATTTCAGTCACGCATGGAGGAGATAAAACGCGAAATAGAAAAGAGTGGATATAAGCTGGGTACTTTACGCGAGCCTGAACATGGCGATGGTAAAGTGGAACAATTGCGTGACAGAAGTTCTATGAAACGCAAAGGTGCTTCTGAAAAACTACGCAAAACATTATCAAAGCGTTAAATATGTGCATTGATCGCCTTAAAGCACTTGATATTAACCACAGAGAACTGTTCACTGCCATCTATGGTATGAATGGTTCAAGCGAGGTTTATATCACTAAAGACCTGAGAGTACATAATTTGCGTGAGGCATTGTATCTTTATTTGAAAGAAGAAGGATACACAAGCTTATTCTATGATGACAAAGCGTTCTCATATGAAGAAGAACCGCTTTTGGAGTTCTTCAACTTTTCCTCTGAAAAAGGTGACTCGAATGAGCCTACAAGGAAAAAAGATTTCTTTATTGGAAAAGGTCCAATGAGCAAAAGTCGAAATATATCAAATATTTCCAATACAAGCACTCCTAAATCCACCGAACAGTCACATCATGCATCAATCAGGATTGAATCATCTGGAAACCAACGGCGATTCAGAGTAGAACAATCTGAAGGTTTCTTCAAGGAAATTTTTGCATACTCCAAACGAAATCCACATAAAAAACTTGCCGTCGTATTTGTCACACCTACCACGCTGAAATTTGATGATGACCAGAGAAGAGTCATATTGAATTTATGGAATGACCTTAAGACAGATTATCGTAGGAACAAGCTGGCCATAAAAATTATAAGCTTATACGATTTCGATTCAGCAAAGCTTTTCACACAGGCTTTTGATTCAGCGTCTGACGAACTGTTGTTTTTAAGTCCCTTCAAGGATTTAATAAAGAAAGACATTGGGCAAGACGATGACAATACAGGTAAAATTGTGGAAGGAGGTCGAAAAGACAAGACCGTATTTTTCTTAGGTGACCCCTTTAGAGATGAAATCGGCAATATGCTTAACCGCCGAAGGCTCATGACAAAGGAAGGTCTGCCTCATCTTTTCGGAAAAATCGAATGGGACTTCATAACGCTTAGGCTGTGGCAAGGTATGGCTTCCGGTAAAAGTAATCTCTCTTTGATATGCGATTATTTAGATTGCGACAATTTAGATGAAATGATCGAAAGAATGGATACCGTGAAAGCGATTGACAAGCTTAATTCGCTGGAGGGAATCGACAATATTCGCGAACAGTTCGCACTCTATCGTCAGGCATTAGCAGCTCACCGTAGGAGGAGTGGTAGTGGTAGGTTTAGGCCACACATGGCTCTGATGGGAAGTCCCGGTACCGGCAAGAGCACAGTTGCACGATTGTTCGGTGACATATTGCGTGAAGATGGTCTCTTGCCCAAAGGGCATTTCGTGAAGGTATCTTGTGATGAACTCATAGGACAATACATCGGCGAGACCCGTCCTAAAACGAGGGCTGTCTGCGAGAAGGCAAGAGGAGGCATACTTTTCATTGATGAGGCTTATGGTCTGATGTCAGGAAAAAACTCTCATGGAGATGTAAACTATGGGGCCGAAGCAATCGAAGTCCTGATTCAGTTCATGGAAGACAACGATGACTCGTTGGTGATACTTGCAGGTTATACTGACGAGATTACAGACCTTATCAATGAAGGCAACAAGGGATTCAGAAGAAGGTTCAATGAACTGGGATTTTTTGAATTCAAAGACTATTCGCCTGATGTCTTGTATCGGATTGCATCAAAAATGATTAAAGTCCCTACTACAGAAAACTTCCATAAATCATTAAAGGGTATTATCAGATCCAAATGGGCTTACAGAAACAAAAAATTTGGTAATGTGGGCGATATGGAAAATTTAATTAATCAAATCGTAAGTCACTATACATCACTTAACACCCACGAGGCCCTTGACACAGCGCATCTTCCTAATGAATTAAGGATATTGGTGGACGAATCGCTCATTAAAGACGGCTCTATACTTGCTGAACTGAATGGCATATTGGGACAACAGGAAGTGAAAGCAGAAGTGTCAAGTATTGTCAACAAACTTGTAGCCGACAGAATAAAACTCCAGCTCATAGACAACTATACGCCTCAATTGCCTAAACTGAATTTCCTGTTTACAGGAAATCCCGGTACAGGCAAAACTACTGTGGCGAGAATAATTGGTCGTGTACTTGAGGGGCTTGGCGTTTTCCCTCCGTCAAAAGGGAATATTATTACGGAAGTGTCTGGAAACGATTTGTTGCCTTACACACCTGCAGATGTCAAAAAACTATTTGAGGACAACATCGGAAAAGTTCTTTTCATCGATGAGGCCTATCAGCTAAGAGAGAGTCCACGCGTGGTCGCAGACATCGTTGCCAATGTCGAACTTCTTGAATACAAAAACAAGTTGTCAGTAATCATGGCCGGGTATCCGCAAGATATGTGCGAACTGATGAATGTAAATGCCGGTTTGCCCCGCCGATTCAAGGAGGTTCCGTTCAGTGACTATTCCAACGAAGATCTTTATGAAATTCTCGTCAGAAAAGTAGAAACCGCCCCTAATACAATCATGGATTCTGAGCAGTGTCGGATTGCAGGCATATCATATTTTGCGTCACTTCAGCGCGGACATAGTTTCGGTAATGCTGGGGAAGCTGAGAATTTGCTTGGAATTCTTTGCGCGAATCGTGATGACCGCTTCATTAAAGGAACCCCGGAACAGCGAAACGACCGGGATTTTGCACAGCGCATATTCCCATGCGATTTTCCGAATTACAGCGACACGGTCAGTCATCCATCAAACTCAGCACAAGATGTGGCGGACATTTCGGTCGGCATTACCGAAAGTAGCTTTGACGGAACGATTGATTGCACAGCAGAAGACGAACAGTTCGGTGTGACCCAGGGTAATGACATCTATAATTCGGTCGGGCTTTTGGAAAGCGAAAAAGGGATGGGAACAGCATTTATAATCTCCGTGAATAACAGATATGTGATAACTGCAAGTCACGTTGTAGAGGGTAATTCCAAGTTCAAATTCACGCTGAATTTTGGAGACCGTTTGTTTCAGACAAATGCACGATTGTTGTGGAATAATGCTGAGCAAGATTTCGCTATCCTTCAATTGGATTCCATTCCCGAAGGCGCAAAATACTTCGTGTTTGACACTGCTACTGCACGTGAACCGGCCACGTCTATCAGAATTGTGGCATTTCCATTAGGCCGACAAGTGTCGAGCAAAGCAGTTTTGACAAGTGGAGCTATTTCCAACTATGAAGAGAATCTGACAATACGCAATGAGGATGGAACACAACGACGATTCAATGCCATACGCACAGAGGCACAAGCCACGCATGGTTCTTCCGGAGGACCGGTGGTGTTGGCTGATTCAATGAAAGTTATCGGAGTGCTCCACGGTGGCATGAATGAAAGCGGATTCTTTATGAATGTTGCCTCCGATATATCTCAAATCTTTAATGAATCCAATCTTCGATTTTTAAAATAAGACAGCTAATGGAAATAAATAAATGCCCTGTTTGCAACAACAATCTCGACAATGGTATTTGTCAACATTGTGGTTATACGCAAATTATCTGGCCGGAGGCTCTACCGGAATCAATAACCAGTTTCGAGAAAAATCGGATAAAAACATTACGTGAAATACAGGAAAAGCACTCACTCACAGTTCGTGATATTGAAGGCCGACGTAATGTGTTGGAAACGAATTTGGCATCGCTTGAAGAAGCTTTGTCTGATGCTCGAAAAAAAAATGAGCGGCTCACTTATGAGCGCGATGAATTAAATGACAAGAATCGCTCTCAATTACGTAAACTCGAAAACGAGCGCCAGAACCTCCAGAAAATTAATACCAATCTTGAAAATAAATTAGCTGACAGCGCGGACCACTTAGAAAAGGCAAGGAATTTGTCAGCATCTTTAAAGAAACAAAACAGAGAACTAGCATCAGATTTAGCTCGGGTGAAATCTGAATTAGAACAATTGTCACTGAGTCCAAAAGCAGGAAATGTATATTTCATTTTGGATGATGACGGTGAATTCTCTGTAATCCCGGTCCCTGTGGAAAAACATTATTTTGCAACAGGTCCCGGTATTGAATCTTGTAATGCACCTGATGATTCCATTTCTATGTTGCCAGTAATGACTACCGCAAAAGTGGCATTCAGCGTGGAAAAAAGTTTAACCGGAGGATATAGGCTTACAGACCTTGCCGGAACTTTGACATCTTCTGGAGCCATGAAAGAGAATAAAATACGTCTCACTCAAGGGGTGTCATTAAAGATAAGAGGAGGCAATTTCAAATTATACTTCTGCATTAATCAAAATTAATTATAACAATATGAGTTACGAATTGCATTGGAATCCCAAACATCCGGGCCACATTGTCTACATGCTGGATCTTTCCGGCTCGATGGGGAGAAAAATCAATGATACTCGCCTCGTTGACACGGTCATGGAGGTGATGCAAAAATTGTTTCGTTCGCTGAAAAACGAAATAATGAATGGAGATGAGATTTTGGATCTTTTCTCGGCAACCGTCATCGGTTACAATTCAGATGTCTTTACATTGATGGAGTGTAAAACGGCTAAAGAATTCAACAAGTTCTTTAACGATTCTCGCCGACGTGGTTATATATTCAATACTCAGCAAGGCGGTGAAGCTGAGCCCAAATGGCAGACATACATGTCAGACGCATTTGATGCGGCAGCAAAAGATATAAACACTTGGCTGAGTACTCAAAGAGCTAAAGGTATTCAAACACCGGCACCTGTTGTGATTAATATCACTGATGGTGACCCATATGAAGGGAGTGAGTTTACTCATTCAAAGGCATTGGCTGCAGCAAATAGGCTCAAAGCAATTAGCACTCCCGATGGGAATGTGGTGGTTTACAACATCCATTTCTCCCCGGATACTACAGCTTCTAAAATGGTCCTACCTGATACAGCACCATCAAACATCACATCAAAATTCCTATTCGAAGCATCATCAATAATCCCTCCCGAATTGGTGAAGACTGCACAAAATGTTGATGCCTGGAAAGGACATCGCATTACATCAAATAGCCGGGCTATGATTTCGAATGAAACTCATACTGATTCATTGCTGATGTTTATCTCGTGGGGAACCTCGACAGGAGGTGTAACGACTGATATGGTGAGACAACTGGAACCTATAAAACCAAAATAATGATAGTTTCCTCTACCATATTGGCGGCTTTTAAGACTTCTAAATTCGGGTCTAAGCCATCAAATTGCGCTGATAGTTTTGCTATTTCTCCAGATAGGCATAAAATAGCAATCGCTGATGGTGTTTCAAAGTCATATATGCCTAAGTTTGTTGCAGAAGCTTTGACAGAATTTTATGTCTCTGAAAAACTTCCCGGTGGTCCACTATTTTGTGATCGAAATGCTTCTGAATTACTTTCCTATATAGTTGCAGAATGGGATTGTAAATCACGTAATTTTGAAGCATCCGTAGACGAAGATACTGCATATGATTTGGAGTATCAGCGCGAATTGTATGGGATGGGGGCTTCAACATTTGCCGGAATACGTATTGATGGCGAGGAATTTTCGTTTGATGTTCTGGGAGATTCATGTATTTTTCTAATTCCTAAAGATCATAGCTTATCTCCAATGATTCTTTCGAGCATGCCTTGTGAAGTTACTCTGGAAAATGAGCTCCCTTTCAAATGTGTTTTTGGAATTCATCCTCATTTCATTGATACTAAGGGGCGTATTGTAGGCGAACCTTTAGAGGAATCCGTTAAGGCGTTCGACTGCACTATTCTTTTGGCGACCGACGCCTTCTCTGATTGGTTTTGCCGTAACTTTACAAAAGAAGATGCCAATCATATAATTGACACACTTAAAGAAATTGATTCACCTGAAAAATTTGATTCATTCATCGACAGTTTACGCGACAGTGACCTTAAAAACGATGATGTAGCTGTTGTATTGGTTGATGTTCAGTTAACAGCAGATGAGTCTGAATCGTCCACGAATGATGGCAAATGTGAACCTGAACCGACAACACCGGAGGGCAATGATATTGAATCAAAGTTAAGCCAAGCCGATGAATTTAAAGCAATTATTGAGGATTCTGACAATTTAGGAGAAATAGCGCAAACAGAAGAGGATGTGGATATGAGCAATTCTCATGTAGAGATAGAGGCTCTGGAGGAGTCAGCGCAAGTTGTCTTGATAAATAACTCTGAAGAACCTGAGAATGCTGAATTTGTTGATTCGGAACAGGCGGAGCAAATTGTTGAGTCTAACTACGACGTTGAGATCGACGACTGCAATGGTGTCGAAGAAAACAGCGTTGATACAGGCGATAATACAAACTACGAAAAATCCAAAATAATCTCAATAATAAAGAAATGTCTCGGATTAAATTAAAGACTGCCAAGGGAATGGACATACGAGATGCGGTGTTGGATGCATCAAGCATACTTCCTGTAAATCTTCGAGGCTATTCCGCTCAGTTGACGGTCGATGGGGAAGCATATGCCCTAAAGGGAGGATTTGCCCTGAGTATCAAAATAGTCAAACCTAATAATAAACCACAATGTCTCCGTTGCTGGACAGATGGTAAGGCCGATGAGTCCCAGATTGACTATCTAGTGGAAGTTGCAGACATTATTAATAAGAATAATGATAAAGATTGTCCATATTTCATTGGGTTTAACATCGTAGAAAGATTACTGAAAGTTGACGGGATAGAACTTCCGGGACTCATTATGGATTGGGTTGAGGGAGAGACTCTCAATAAATACATTATGGCGAATAGCGGACATTCTGGGGCTCAAATTAAATTGGTCGCTCAGAAATTTGCCAAAATGTGTAATATCCTTAACAGCCGTAAGATTAGTCATGGAGATTTATCTGCCGTTAATATTATTGTCAAACCAGATGGCAATCTAAAAGTCATTGACTATGACTCGCTTTATTCGCCATCAATGGGAAGGAAAGTCCAATATATCGCCGGAATAAAAGATTACCAGCATCCCCAACGAGAATCAGCTACATATTATGAGACTTATATGGATTATTTCTCACAACATGTCATATATGCGGCACTCCTTATCATGGCAAACAATGCATCCGCAAGGCCATCACAACAATTAAAGAACCTACTATTCACTGAATCAGAATTTTCTTCACCATCCTCTTTTAGAAACTCAAGTGTCGTTAAAAGCGCAAGAAAATTACGTGTCTCCGATATTGACAGGGAACTTGACATAATTGAAAGAGCCTTGAATTTGCCCCTGAGTCAGATTCCACCGTTAGTTGACTCCTCCTCACCGATGGTTAAAACAATTCATAAATTTGCATTCTGTTCGGCGTGTGGCAACAAATTTTCATCAGACGAATTTGATTACTGTACGGTTTGTGGAGCAAAGAGAAATTCATACACAATAGAGTGAAAAGTATGATCTGTCCTAACTGTAAGTTTACTGGAAATCCTTCAAATGCCAAATTTTGTGGAAAATGTGGCTCAAGGCTAACAAGTAACACAATCAGTGAAGTTGTAAAGTCATTAGCCGATAATTCCGCCAAGAAGACTAAGGGTAATAACATCGGGCGCAATGACATGTGCCCTTGTGGTAGCGGGAAAAAATATAGAAATTGCCATGGTCGGGCGTTAAGCTGATACATATTTCTATACCTCAAAAACTGAATTAATTATAATGAATGGATTAAGATGTGAGGTTTGTCAATTTACTCAAAATGATATTGATGATCATTATTGCGGTAAATGTGGGCATCCACTACAATATTTCAATCGCTGGCCAGTTTGGAATGAGAAGGGTGAATTCTATGAAATGGGTCCTAAAACAGATGTTCTGTCAAGAGTATTTGGCTATACACCCTCCAGTCCAATCGAGTGGGCCGTTGTAAGTAAAGGAACTTTGGAGAATGCAAAACTTTATGATAAACTTAAGGATCTCATTTTAAAAGAAGAAAAAGAAGGGAATAGCTTGTTTCGGACAAAAAAACAATTTCTTAGAGAATTACTCAATATTGTCAAATAACTGCGAAGACCTCAATTATAACTAAATTAATGGAGCTTGGATTAATCGAACGATTAAAACTAAAACTTGACTCTGAGAGAAGATGTCACATTTGTCATTTCATGACTCCAGAAGACATCCCTTTAGAGAAAATTCATTATTGTGGAAAATGCGGTGCGCCGCTCAAACTGGATATGTCCGATAAGGAATATAACACGTACAAGGATTATGTCGTTATTGAACAGAATGAAATTAATATGCTGCGAAACGAAGTTTTTCAAAAACAACTAAGGATTCGGAAATTAGAAGAAGAACTTTATTATTTAAAAAATGTCAAATATGGTTCATTTTGGTCTACGATCAAGGCCGCGTTTAGATTCAATTAACCTCTGATACTCTCTAAAATATTATGGCAAAAAAATGTAATTCCTGCGGTTTCTCTAATAATCCTAACGGGGCAAATTGCTGTGGTAGATGCGGTAAAGACTTGAATCCTCGGTATAGCTTTTGGAATAGTGCCGGGAGCGACAGATATAAGGTTTATGATTCCTATTCTTTCACATGTCTTCCTAAAAGTCAATATGATGTGTTGAAAAAAGCTGAGAAGGAAGTGAACCAATCGTTATGGAAGCAGCAGCTCAACCTAATAAAGAATTTCTGGAGATACTCGACTTCAGGCTTCTGGGAAGGTCTTAAAGAAGGATGGAAAGAGGATGATGACAAGTGGGGATGTTTGTTGCCTTGGTTGTTGATTCTTGGCTTTGTTGTCTTTATGTTTATTCGAGGATGTGTATCCGACACAAAACAAATATCAAGAATTAAGATTGATAACAAGTATGGCATTGGATATTCGGAAGGTAAGATGTTGATTCCCGCGATATACGATTCTATATCCCCAAAACCTATTGGCAACAACCAATGGTTTTTGTATGACTTAAACACAAACTTATATGGATTAGCATTTGTGAATGATTCAATACAAAATACTATACCTACAGTATATAGTGACATTACTGTTGGGGGAGATTTAGCGATACTAAAGAAGAATAATAATATCGAAGGCCGATCTTATTTGGCAGTAAACGGTCTAATCGATAATACGACTGGTTATGAATCCCTAAAATATCCAGGGCAGTATTTGTCAGAAGCAAAGGTCTTTATTGTGAAGGACGATAACAAACTGTTTTATTTAATGGATAGAGCTGGACGTAAATTGTCAAATGATTATTCAAGAATTGCAGTGTCAAATGACAGTGTAATTATAGCATCTAATGACATTAAGTCATATACAAGAGCACTCCATACTCTTTATGATTATGAAGGTAATAAGCTAACAGATAGGACATTCACTCGTATCCGTGATTATTCTGATGGCGTAACCTGGGGTACGATAACTGAGAACGATGCGAAGTTAAACAAATGGACACTGATTGACAACCATGGTAATGTATTGTTTAATAAACATGTTAAATATGGAACAATTAAAGATTTTAAAGAAGGTCTTGGTTGGTATCAGAAAGCAAGCAATTCGAAATACGTGGCTATAGATAAGCAAGGACGCGACTTATTTGAAATTGATGCATACCAAGTTTATCCATTTACCTTGGGCATAGCACCGGTATACAAGGGTACATCTTATAGCAATAAGAGACTTGGATTTGTAAATAGCAAAGGTGAAACGGTTATCCCCTTCAAGTATCACGCAAAGTATTCTAATCCTGAATTTGATAAAGACAGTTTAATGGATGTCCGTTTGGGTGGAATTGAAGGGAAGTTGCACCGGAACGGTCGGTTTATTCCTAAATAGACCGCCTCAAGAATAGCATCTTATATAGAAGCGCTTGAAATGGTTTATAAAGCTTCAACTCGACTATCAATATGTTAATAGTAAATATCACATTTCTATCTCGCTGACAAAATATATAATGAATATTATACCAATCAGAATCATAAAAAAGTAAATAGCATCTTATGGCAAAAGACGGAGACATCATTGACGTAATGTTCAGCTGGATAATCAGTCTTTTCGGCTGGATTCTCGGAGGCATTGTCAAATTACTTATGGCAATCATCGGAGGTCTATTCAAAGGGATTGTCGGATTATTCAAAAAGAACGACGAACCAATTCAAGACTAAAGATCAAGGCGGATGCAGAAAAGCCTCGACAGAGTATGCAATGGAGTAACCGACCGTCCAGCAACCGGGTAGGAGTTATCTAATACTATTATGGTAAGGTGGTATTTCTTATACATCAGTAATTCAAATGTTGATTATTAGACCGATGCATAAATTCTTTCTTGATGAAATATCGACTTGGCATCAAGAAACGGAGGATCAGGGGGTTCGTCAGTGTCGATATGTTGTAGTATCGGAGATTGACAATGGTCTTCTCCTTTGGAATACTCTCACGCTTGGATTAGTTTGGATTAATAATCTGTCTGTGAAAGATTGGACAGATAATCATTTGGATAGTAATCTCATTTCACTATTGAGATCTCAATGGTTTTATGTGCCGGTATTCTTCAATGAGCCTTTATTCTTGAAACATTTGTTATGCCAATATAAGAAGGTGCAAGCAAAGCGTACAAAATACACAATCCTTACGACTTTATATTGTAACGCAAATTGTGCGTACTGCTATGAAAGACATGGTGATTTTATTCGGAAATCCATGACAGATTCTATTGCACATAAGGTGGCGAAATTTGTAAACGACACACGCAAAGGCAATAAAATAAAACTTGAGTGGATTGGAGGTGAACCATTATTAAACCCTAACGCTATTGATCTGATATGCGGTGATTTAAGGAATTATGGAATAAATTTTGAGTCAAGTCTTGTATCTAATGGGTTGCTTTTGAATGAAGATCTGATTAATCAAGCCCTTAATCGGTGGAATCTAAAATCAATACAAATAACTATCGATGGAACTGAAAAGGTATATAATGACACCAAAAACTACTCCGGAGACATAGCAAATCCATTTAATAATATCTTGAATAATATCGCTGAAATTTTCAAAGCAAATATATATTTGAGCATAAGGCTAAATCTTTCATACACGAATGTCCATGATCTTGAAAGGCTGATTTGGTTATTGATTAAAAGTTTTCCTGATAAGTCTCAGTATTTAATTTATGTAAGCTTACTGGAGCAGGAAATGCACTGTGATAATCAGGAGAAGTTACGACAAAATTTAAGTAATTGGATATATTTAAACAAAATCTTAAGTGACGAGGGGTTTATTCAATGGCCACTTGATAGCAATTGGCCTATTAATAAATGTATTGCAGACAATGAAAATTGTCATGTTATTTCGCCAGTAGGGAATTTGTATCGATGCGAAGAAATTTCCGCCACTGATGTTGTAGGACATATCGACACTGGAATTACAAACTCTAAGAAGGTTGCAAAATGGAAAATTACAAATAAAACATGTGAATGTGATGACTGCCTCATCAATCCTGTTTGTTTGAATCTCCTTAATTGTCCGGCAGATCTGGAATGTAATTCCCTTACTAAATCTATTGATATCTGTAAAAGAATTTTTGCAATGAAAGCAGAATATTGCAAATTCAAAAACAATCAAGTCGTTTAATTTATGGAAAATATTAAAATACAAAAGGTAGGGCCCAATCACTTCCTGTTTAAAGACGGACTTCCAGTATTCAAGCTCAATGAGTCGGGCGTGTTTGTTTTATCCAGATGGCTTTCTAAAAAGACACCTGAAGAAATTGCCAGAGAGATGCAAATTGAGTATAGCATTGACTTTGAGACAGCTCTCAGCGATGCAAGTGATCTTATCGAACAAATTCAGTTATGATAGTTATATCCTCTGAACCCAGAATTGTCAATCTGCTGTCTGGCCAAACAGACATCAAGGATTACAAATTCAGCCCATACATTTATAAAGTGGAAGCTGATGACGGCTCTATAATTGTATGCAATACATTTACCAGATTTGTCTGTGCGCTTAATCAGGATATAGCCAAGCATATAGAGCCTGACGGCTATCCTTCTAAATTCTGGCTTGATTCTTTAAGCCAGAAGCATCTGG
Organism: Muribaculaceae bacterium; assembly: GCA_011959405.1. Taxonomy (GTDB): domain Bacteria; phylum Bacteroidota; class Bacteroidia; order Bacteroidales; family Muribaculaceae; genus UBA3263. Next base: position 2,340 of record BLLX01000044.1, on the reverse strand, counting down.
AAGAATTTGTAAAAAATCGCATACTTATAGATGCGTCTGCTGATGAACTGAAAACATATCTTGAGACATACACATTGTTTGACAGCATCTTAAACAATAATACCTCCTTAGACAGATATAATATCCTCACATCTACAGGATGCAATGCAAGATGTTACTATTGTTTTGAGGATGGGTATTATCCCCGGGTAGAACATATGAGTATGGAAACTGCGGATAAGGTGGCGGATTATATACTGCGCTCCCATGATCCCTCAAAGAAAATTTACCTGCGTTGGTTTGGGGGCGAGCCTCTGGTTAATATCAGAGCCATTGATAGGATCTCGGCAATACTAAACAAAAACAATGTTGATTATTTTTCAACGATGTCAACAAACGGTTTACTTTGCAATAGCGGGGTTGTAGAAAAAGCTAAGACGTTATGGAGGATGTCAAAAGTCAGGATTACTCTTGACGGTTGGGGGGAAGAGCATGACACCCGAAAGCGTTTCGTATCAACGAAAGATGGTTTTTCCATAATCATGAGAAATATTGACTATATTGTTAAGTCAGGAATGATCATGATTGTAAGGTTAAGCGTAGATAGAAATAATCATGATTCGTTGATGAAGTTGACAGAATACTTCATAGATAAATACAGCGGTTGTGACAATTTCAAAATGTATGCGCATTGTCTTCATGATGATGTTACCGAAACGTCTTTTAAGGAACATCCTGAAGTTTTCTCGGCTGTCAATGATAGCTGCGACAGACTTACCAAAAGAATCATGGAAGCGAAGATGTATGATTATGAACGGTTGCAACCTGATGGTTTTAGAATGTATCTCTGCGCTGCACAAGAACCCACTAAAATTAGCATAACTCCATCAGGTAAAATTTGTAAATGCGAATGTCTGTCAAATGATGAAGTTTCATGGGGCACTGTCGATGGAGAGATGCTCGATGAAAAGATTTTCAATTACTGGCATAAGGGTTTTAATGAATGCAGAGAAAAATGCAAAGGATGCTTTATGTTACCCTTGTGTACTCCATTTTCAATCTGTCCTTTGAGACATCTTCATTGTAAATCCCGCTTTGAAAAAATGCTAAAGTTCAATTTAATTGAACGTTATAGAAGAAAACTTTGCAACGAAGAGCCCATGCTCTTTATAGATTGTATCCCAATGAATATTGACTTTGATTAACTGCGTTAATTTCTAACCCAGCGCAATCTCTTTTGACGCAGTAAGAGAGTGTGCTATAATATTTTCGATATGAAAAAGTACGAAAAGCCCCAAGCAAAGGCTGTGAAGGTGACCGCCAACAAGGTTGTCCGCACAGAACTGTCATATCACTGCTCATTTTCCCAGTGATAAGATTGGACATGCTTAACTTCTTAAATTTAAGTATGTCTGAAGACAGGATGTACGTCAGATTATTAAATTCTGACGTACATATTTTGATTACCCAAATAAATTGTTATGGCATACTCTATTAGACCCTCCTATTTCTCACATATTTATCCTCACGTTGAAAAACGTGCAGAAAAAGTACATGCAATAGTTTATGATAAGTGCAATTATTCATGTGGCTTTTGCAATATTAAGGAACGTGATTCTTCTGAATTCTATAGCTATGATACAGAAGAGTTTGTTTATGTAGTGTCGCAGCTATTAATGCAAGGGAATGCTTTTAAGTTTACCGGAGGTGAACCAACGTTAAACCCGAAGCTAATTGATGATATGGAAGTGATACGCGATTTAGGAGGGTTCATCTACCTAGACACAAACGGTTCGCGTCCGGATATTGTAGGAAAGATAATAGACAGAAAGCTTGTTGATGTACTCGCAGTTTCGCTCAAAGGACTTGATTTTGTAACGGCTCAACATACTAGCCAGTGTATAAACAAATCTTTATGTTGGGATAATGTATTCAAATCAATAAAACTAGGATTAAACGCTGGTATTCCAACTATCGTTACTCATGTTTATGATGCATCGGTTACCGAGGCTGCAATTTTATCATTTTTCAAATTGTTTTCCCGAGTGGACAATCTCTTCTTAAAATGTAATAATCTTTTTTATGAAAAACATTCCGATTCCACTCTTCATCGGATAGAAGATAATGAGCTAATTCATAGGGTTCAGCGGGTATTAGATACTATGCCTTTGTTAAGGGGCCATGTTATAATTTGCAATAGCGAGGAATGCATAACCGATTATACGTATATCAGAACATTGTAGCTTACGGCCCTTAATTAAACCTTCCACTTCAAAGTTTTTCGGAAAAATCCTTCGTGAAGTTTTATTACAGAAAGTTGATTTATATTTTCGTGAAGATTCAAGAACGAAGTGCAAAATT
>BLLX01000043.1 GCA_011959405.1 Muribaculaceae bacterium | reverse complement strand
CCGGTTTTCAGGTACTCAATCCCGATCTGGTGATCTGCAATCTGGACCCGTCAGCTTCGTTTACCATGGAATTCACCATCAACAAAGGACGCGGATGGACACCGGCCGAAGAAAATGAAGTTCCCGCCACCGACGTGAACTACATTGCCATCGACTCCATCTACACTCCGATAGTCAATGTGAATCCCATCCGCGAAAACTACCGTGTGGACCAGAAGACCGACTATGAGAAGTTGATTCTTGAAATCACAACCGACGGCTCCATCCTTCCTCAGGATGCCTTGAAGGAAGCAGCCAAGATCCTGATTCAGCACTTCATGCTCTTCTCTGATGAACGCATCACTATTGAGACTCATGAAGAAGCCGAAAACGAGGAATTTGATGAAGAGGTGCTCAAGATGCGCCAGCTCCTCAAATCCAAACTCGTGGATATGGATCTGAGCGTCCGCGCTCTCAACTGCCTGAAGTCGGCTGAAGTCGAAACCCTCGGCGAACTTGTTAAATTCAACAAGAACGACCTTCTGAAGTTCCGCAACTTCGGTAAAAAGTCACTTACCGAGCTCGACGAACTCCTTGCCCGTCTGAATCTCTCATTCGGCATGGACATTTCAAAGTATAAATTAGACAAAGAGTAAAAACCAAAGATGAGACACAATAAAAAATTCAACCACCTTGGCCGCAAAAAGGCTCATCGCGACGCCCTGCTGGCCAACATGACCATCTCGCTCATCCAACACAAGCGCATATTCACTACCTTGGCCAAGGCCAAGGCTCTGCGCATGTATGCCGAGCCGCTGATCAACCGTGCCAAAGAAGACACCATGGCTAACCGTCGCCTCGTCTTCTCATATCTCCAGAACAAATATGCCGTGACCGAGCTCTTCCGCGAAATCTCGCAGAAGATCGCCGACCGCCCCGGTGGCTACACACGCATCCTCAAGACTGGAAACCGTCTTGGTGACAACGCACAGATGTGCTTCATCGAGCTTGTTGACTACAACGAAGCTCTTCTCGCAGCCAAAAAGGATGCAGGAGCCAAGAAGCCCCGCACCCGTCGTAGCCGCAAGGCTGCCGCGCCTGCAGCCGAAGCACCTGCCGCAGCCGAAGCACCCGCCGCAGAGTAATTTTACGACATAATCATGAGTAAAGCCTTGGGACGTATGTCTCAGGGCTTTATTTTTACCAGTTATTTTGGCTCTTAAAAGTCGGCTTAACATGGATAAAGTATTCCAGCCACGTATGCGTGAATGATGGCAGATTGGATGTTTTGGTCAGATGCATTGTTTATCATCTGTTATCTTTGAGAAGATAATTATGGTATGATTAAGAGTCGTTTTGTTGTGTGCATTGGAAAATGTGGGCAGGAATGATCTTAGAGTCCGCACTCAACAGTATGAATTCAAGGAATGGGGCCGGCGTTTGAAGATAGTATTCGGTTGGAGGAATCCCATGTTATCGAGTGGTCATGTAGAATGCAAACTTCAGGGTATATGATCGGAATAATCAGATTTGTGGAGACTATATAGCTGTAAAAGATGTATTTATTGGTGTGATGTGAAAAAATAATAACATTTCTTGGATGATTACAATATTTGATTAGTATATATATTAATAAGCTACTTTTGTCATGTTGATTTAGATTAATAATAACATGATTTTATTTACAGCTTTTTTGGGGATACTGATGACAGCATGCGTGTTTAAAGTGCATTCTGTCGGCTGGAGTGAGAGAAGATTTGAAGTCGGCAAGTTCAATCAGGAAAACACACTATCATTGCGTGGCATACTGGCCGCTTTAATTGTCTTGCATCATCTGTCGATGTATTTTCCATTATCTGTAACAGAGCAGTTCCGGCATTGGGGTGGCGCGTTGGTGGCTGTATTTTTCTTTATTACAGGATATGGGCTTGCAGTGTCTTATCGTAGGAAAGGGGTCGGTTATCTTGACGGATTCCTTCGGAAAAGACTTTCAGGGATATTGCCGCAGTTTATTGTACTTGTTTTGTTGTATTCTTCCGGATATTGTTTGTTTATGGATTATTCCATAAAGGAGATCATGTATGATCTCGCAAACGGAAGAACATTGTCTTCTCTGCCTAATTCATGGTTTATCTATGTGATCATATATGTGTACGTAGCATTTTATGTGTCATTGAAACTGTGTGGTGATATGGTCAGAGGAGGAGCGTTGTTCGTATGTATGCTGGCGGCCTATGTTGTCTTTGCCGCTGTGGTATTTGAATTTTCGCCGCACTGGTGGTACACGGTCATGGCTACGGGGTGTGGGTATTTCCTCGCTGTGTCGGAAGACCGGCTGGAGTCGAGCATTGCCCGCAGACCTTATGTGGTGATAGGCCTGTTGGCAGTATTGACTGTTGTGTGTTCGGCGTTGAAAGTAATGTCATTATTAAGTGCAATGTGGTTTTACCTGTGGGTATTTCTGTTTCATATGCTGGTGCCGGTTATAGTGTATGTCTCGATAGTTATCATGGCTCAGGGCAACCCACAGTATGGGAGGAAACGTGGACAGCGTCTGCTGCGTTTTCTCGGTACCGTGTCGCTTGAATTGTATCTGGTGCATGGCGTTGTGATTTATCTGTGTGACAGGTTTGATCTTGGGGCATATCCGGCCTATCCGGTTGTCTTCGCCTGTTCGGTGGCCGGAGCCTGGCTGCTTGCTCGGCTGTCGGTGGTCTGGCGCCGTGACGGTAAAGCCGTGGCCGTGAATCGGTGAAATAATTGGATACTGATATTGGCCGAAACGGGAAAAGTTGCTAAATTTGCGGATAAGTTATATCTCAAATTTATCGTTTAAGAAATTTTTAGCGAAATGAAGCGAATTTTCATCTTGTTTGCGGCCATAGCCATGATGTGCGGCATCAATGCCGTTGCGGCTGATCAGCATCAGGTCCGTGTCTATGGCGTGGCATTCTATAATCTCGAAAATCTGTTTGACACCATCAATGCCAACGGTTCATACGACCTTGAATTTTCGCCTCACGGCTCGCGCCAGTGGAACAGCCATAAATACTGGTCGAAGATCAAGAACATGGCGTATGCCATATCCCGTCTCACCACACCCACCACACCTAAGGGACCGGCCATAATCGGCGTGAGCGAGATTGAGAATAAATCGGTGCTTGACGATCTGGTGCGTGATCCTCAGATACGCTCTCTCGGGCTGCAGGTGGTGCACCATGACTCGCCCGACCGCCGTGGCGTGGATGTGGGTCTGCTTTACAACCCCCGGTTCTTCCGCTTTGAATCCGTGACAAATCATACGCTTGTCATCGACAATTATCCCACGTTCCGTACCCGTGACCAGATGTGTGTGACCGGTATGCTCGGCGACCGTCGTGTGAGTGTCATCGTCAATCACTGGCCTTCGCGCCTGGGCGGACAGGAGCAGAGCAGCTATCTGCGCGAAGCAGCCGCTGCGCTGAGCAAGCACATCGCAGACTCTGTGTGGGCTGTCGACCCTTCGCGCGGAGTGATCATCATGGGCGACCTCAATGACGATCCGGACGACAAGTCATGCCGCCAGGTGCTCGGAGCCGTGAAGAAGGCCAAGGATGCCGACCCTCACGGATTCTACAATCCATGGTGGTCGCTGTTGCGCGACAAGGGTATCGGCACGCTTGCCTACAAGAGCCAGTGGAATCTGTTTGACCAGATCATCATATCAGGCAATCTCCTTGAAGAAAATTCCGACGAGCTTGACATGGTCTATTTCAAGTCGCAGGTTCATAACCATGAGTTTTTGCGCGACACGGAAGGAACACGCGTAGGCTATCCGCGGCGCACGTTCAGCGCCGGAGTATGGCTTAACGGATATTCCGACCATTTTCCCACGGAAGTATTTTTCAAACAGCGTGTGCCTGTGAAAAAATAAATGCCTATGGATTCTGTAGACGTCAAGATAATCAACCTTTCAGGCATGGAGTTGCCGGCATACGGCACTCCCATGGCCGCAGGGATGGATGTGCGTGCCGCCCTTGCCGAGCCGCTCGCGCTGAAACCTCTGCAGCGTACGCTGGTGCCTACCGGGCTGCGCATACAATTGCCCGAGGGCTATGAGTGCCAGATACGGCCGCGCTCCGGGCTTGCGCTGAAACATGGGGTCACAGTGGCCAACGCCCCCGGCACTATCGACGCCGACTATCGCGGAGAAATAGGAATAATACTTATTAACCTGTCAGACGAGACATTTGTCATCAACCCCGGGGAACGCATAGCCCAGATGGTCGTGGCCCCTTATTCCCGCGTGCAGTGGAGACTGGCGGAGTCACTGGACGACAGCCAGCGTGGTGACGGCGGTTTCGGCCATACCGGACTGAATTGAGACGCATAATTCCTCTCATCCTCCTTCTGGCTGCTTTTGTGGCCATGGGTGCCGGCAGCGAGCAGGCACGCAAGGCCGACTATTATTTCATGGAAGCTCTGCGGCGTGAAGCGGCCGGAGAACCGGACGCCGCTTTCCTGATGCTTCGTAGAGCTTATATGCTCGACAGTGTGTCGGGCACTGATGTGGGCGGCCTGTTGGGCGCGCGGCTGGTGGCGCTGTCGCGTGGAGATTCTGTGATGATGTCGGCTGGTGTCAGGCTGCTTGAAAAGCATTTTGCCGCCAATCCGTCCGATCTCTATGCCGGGCTGAATCTGTCGCACTACTATGAGCGCATGTCGCTTCCCGGTAAATCTCTTGCTGTATGGGCCACGCTTGATTCGGCCCATTCCGACAATCCTGCCGTAGTGTGGAACCGAGCAGGCCGCGAGATACAGTTCGGCAACCGCGATCTGGCGCTTGGCCTGCTTGACCGTCTGGAAAAAATGGACGGGATGAATGAGGGGATAACTGCCCAGAAAGCCCAGATTATGGTAGAGAGTGGCGACACTGCCGCCGCAGTGGCCGAGGTAAGGCGTCTTCTTGCCGCCAAACCTCACGACGCCAATGCCCGAGTGCTTGCAGCTTCGGTGTTCGGACACATAGGTCTGCCGGATTCTGCTTCTGCTTATCTTGATCTCGCTCTGGAGCTGGACCCTACAAACGGCGCCGCATATTTCCAGCGGGCGCTGTCGTATAAGGAATCAGGAAGACTTGATGAATATAATGCCGAGATAGCCGATGCCGTCAGGCTGGATGATCTTGATTTGGAGAGCAAACTCGGACTGCTCACGGACTATCTGCGCCAGTATGCCGACTCGACCGGCCGCAAAGGGGAGATAGAGGATCTTTTCAGTTCGCTGGTCGAGCAGTATCCGCATGAAGCGTCTGTCCACCGGATGTTCTGCTCGTATTATCTCGTGTTGAAAGATTTCGGACATGCGGCCGAGCAGCTCGGCTATGTGGCCGATATGAATCCCGATGACGGGGAGGTGTGGGAAAACGTAATCCGTCTGTATGCCACAGCCGATTCTCTCGGGGCAAGTATTGCCGCCGGTCGTCAGGCCTTGCGCTATCATCCTGACAATGTGGGCGTGAGGCGCCTGCTTTCGATGGTTTATATGCAGGACAACCGACTCGACAGCGCCATGGTGGAACTGCGGCGACTTACCGCATTGACATCCGACGACCCGCTGGAACTCAGCCAGACGTATTCCACCATGGGTGATCTCTTCCAGAAACTTGAATGCGGTGACAGTGCGGTTGTGTGCTATGAAAAGGCCATAGATCTTGACCCCGACAACGATCTGGCTCTGAATAATTACGCTTTTTATATATCGGATCTGAGCAATGCCGGAGAGTCGAAGCTGCGCAATGCCGAGGAGATGATAAGCCGTGCGCTTAAACTCAACCCCGGACAGCCAACATATCTCGACACCTATGCGTGGATTCTGTTCCGTCAGGCTGAATACAAAAGGGCAAAGGAATACATCGACGCCACTATGGCCGCCATCGGTGATGATCCTCCGGCCGAAGTGCTTGAACATGCGGGCGACATTGTGTTCATGCTCGGCCAGCATGAGCAGGCGCTGGAATACTGGCGGGAAGCGCTGGCGAAAGAACCCGACAACGATCTGTTGCGCCGTAAGGTGAAACATAAAACATATTTCTACGAATGATTTACAGAATAGTGTGCCGAGTGCTGCCGTTGGTCATGATTGTGACGCTTCTTGCGGGGTGTCGGTCTAAAAAAGATAACGTACAGCCGGATATCCGGATTGAAGAAGTCGCGGAGAATGTCGCTCCATGGCGGAATGTGTATCTGCCGGTTAAAGTAGAGTTGCTCTCTCCCAAACGTTTTGCCATGTCGGGCCGGGCCACTATGGTGTGGAATGAGAGTATCTACCTGTCCATGCGGATGTTTGGCTTTGAGGTGGGCACTGCTTATGCAGACTCATCGGAAGCGGTCGTCACATTGCGTCAGCCGCAGAAGGTGATGATTGAATTGCCGCTGTCTGACCTTCTGAAAAAACATGATGTGGACGTGGCTGTGCTCCAGCAGGCCATGCTCGGCTCACGGGAAGCCCTCGCTCTTTTGCCGTCGGCCATCAGGTGGCAGGCGGATTCCGACGAACGGAAGTCGGAGGTGATGCTGTCGGCTGTCTACAAAGGCAAGGAAGTGGCCGTGAAACTGACATGGGACCTTGGTGCGGCGCAGTGGAACATGGACGATGTGCGCCGCTGGTCTCCTCCGGGAGCTGACTACAGGCGTCTGAGCGTAGAGTCGGCCATGAAAATAATGGAATCATTGTAGAGGGGGCCGGACTATGAGATTTTGTTGCCGGCTGCTTTGCCTTATTATGGCTTCGCTGATGTTTTTGTCGCCTTTGGATGCGGTGGCAAAAAAGAAGCGTACCAGCGCCGATGTGCGCCGTCAGCGTCAGAAAACCGAACAGGCTCTGGCTAAAACCAGCGGAGAACTGACAGCCGCTGAGACCGAACTCTCCCGCAAGGTGGCAGCGATGACGCAGTTGCAGGTGAAAATAGATGCCGCGTCGGCCCGGGTCCGTCATTTGCAGGCGCGTATAGACTCAATCGAGACCGAGACGAGGGCAGTGGTGGATTCCATCGGCAGTAAAGAGAAAGAGCTGGCCACACTGCGCGGACTGTATGCGCAGGCTGTGCGTGCGGCCCGTCGTAACCGAAGGCAGATGAATTCAATGACATTTTTGTTTTCTGCCACCAATTTCAAGCAGGCTTACCGCCGTATGAGATATGTGGAGGAATATTCGGCATGGCGCGGCCGCAAGACAGACGAGATACACGATGTGATGAAGAGTCTGGAGGAGCAGAAAGGGCGGCTTCAGGTGATGCAGTCGCAGAGTGCGGCGCTTAAATCGTCGGCTGAACATGAGCGGCGCTCTCTCAAACAGGCTCATGACTCCGTATCGGCCATGGCTGTGTCTCTTAAAGGAGAGACGCGGCGTCTGAATACCTTGCTTAAGAAACAGGAGTCGACCTTGCGTTCACTTGACGATGAGATCACGCGGCTTATTGCCGCGGAGGAAGCTGAACGTCGCCGCAAGGAAGAAGCCGAGCGCCGTCGTCGCGAAGCCGAGGAGACGGCACGCCGGAAATCCGAACAGAAGCAGGCTTCGGCTGGAGGAAAGAAAACGTCGGCCAAACCGGTAGCCGAATCGAAGCCTACGGCCCCGATCTCGTCGCAGCCCGGCGGTGGATTCGCGTCGCAGAAGGGTCGGCTTCCGTCGCCGCTGAGCCACACCCATGTGGTGTCGCGCAAGTTTGGCGTGCAGCGCCATCCGGTATTGTCTAAGGTGGAGATAAACAATCCGGGTGTGGATCTGGAGACGGCTTCCGGTGCCACGGCAAGAGCCGTGTATCCCGGCGAGGTATCCGCTGTGTTCAAGCAGGGCGGGTATGATCATGTAGTGCTTGTGCGCCATGGCGATTATCTCACCGTCTATGCCAACATCAAGGCGCTTTCGGTAAAGAAAGGCGATAAGGTTAAGGCCGGCACCGTGATAGGTACGCTCGGCGCGTCGGACGTGAATCCTTCCCGCGGAATGCTTCATTTTGAAATTCGTAAGGAAAAGGCCAAATTCGATCCTCTGCAATGGCTCAGGGACTGACACGCCGTGCATTCAGGGCCGCCGGCATGTTCGGATCCGTGCAGGTGGTCCAGATGCTGTGCACCATGGCCCGCATGAAACTTATCTCCGTGTGGATCGGCCCTCTCGGGGTGGGGCTGATGGGACTGTACATGTCGGCATTCGAGATGATCACCAATTTCACGCAGTTCAATATCCGTACGGCGGCTGTCCGCGATCTGTCAATGTCGGCATCCGATGCCGGCAGGATGCAGGTGGTCACGTCGGTGGTGCGGCGCTATGCGTGGATTCTTGGAGTGCTGGGGGCTTTGGTGATGTTTGTGTGCGCCGTGCCGCTGAGCCACTATTCTTTTTCCGATTCCGGCCATGCCGTGTCGTTCAGGCTGCTTGCCGCAGCGGTGTTGTTCGGATCGCTCACAGGTGGGGAACAGGCGATTCTGCAGGGGCATGACCGGCTCAAGGAACTGGCGGCCGGCGGGCTGTGGTCGTCGGCCGGCGGATTGCTTCTGTCGGTGCCGCTCTATAGATTGTTAGGGGTTGAAGGCATTGTGCCGTCGATTGTAGTGTACACTTTTTGCGCATGGGTCGGCGTGGCCGTTTACCGCCGGCGCACATCCCGCCGGCCGGAAATCACGGTTTCGGCTTCCGATACGTTGCGTCTGGGGCTGGATTTTATGAAAGTGGGCTTTTATCTGACCATGGCATCGGCCATAGGCAGTGTGGTCAACTATGTGATGCTGGTTTATGTGAAAAGCCATGCGGGAGAGACCGCTCTGGGCTGTTTTCAGGCCGGTTATGCCATGTTGTGGCGCTATGCCGCCATGGTGTTTGTGTCAGTATCGTTTGAATATTATCCCCGTCTGGCATCTGTGAGCGGATCGCGTTGGCGTATGTCGGTTATGGTCGGCCATGAATCGGAGTTCATAGGCCGTATGCTCCTGCCCTGTGCGTGTGCAGCCATTGCGGCGTCTCCGCTGTTGGTGAGGATGCTCTACAGTCAGGACTTCATGCCTGTATTGCCGTATTTTGTATGGGGCATGGCAGGAATGATGGTCAGGCCGCTGTCGATGGCCATGTCCTATAGCTTTCTCGCCATGGGCCGCGGCAGGGAATTCTGCTTTACGGAAGTGGCCAGCGGCATTGTAGGTCTTGTTATCAATATTCTGGCGTTCAGGCTGTGTGGCTTTGCCGGACTCGGCATTGGGCTGATTGTGTGGATGGGCGTTGACGTGCTGATAATGTATGCGGTCTATCGCAGGCAGGGTCTTGGCTTGGGACGGGGTGTGGTGTTGTCCGGTATCGCGCGGGTGTCAGTGGCCGGAGTCTGCGCGGCTCTGCAGATGTGCGGCCTGTGGTGGGCGGTGGCGGTCATCGCGGCTCTGTCGGCCGTTCCTGCCGTGAAGATGCTCAGAAATTAATTCCGATGCCGGCTGTGACGGCGTGCATGTCTTTGTAGCCGTCGGTAAGCTGCCTGTATGTATAGGCCATAAGGATATGGGATCTAAAGTTGCGTCCCATTGCAAGGTTGATACCTATGCCGGCCGATCCGTACAGGCCTGACTGGCTGGCATTGTCTGTCATCTGGTTGAACGACCATCCGGCTTTCACTTCCATGAAGCATCTCGACGGCTTTGTGGTGAAAGGGGTGCGTACGATGGCATATACGGGAAACATGCGCGCGCTGTTGCTTACTCCGATTTCCATAGCGGCTCCGACGCCTGCCAGCTGTACGGCCCGGTTCTTATAGCCCAGAGCAGCCGAAAGATTGAATGTGGACATGTCCTGCCCTGTCATGTCGATGGTGCTTGATACGTCGGCACCCCATGCGAAATGAGTCTGCGGCCATTCTTTTTCAGGTGATGCCGCAGTGGCTGCGGCGGCAGACAGCAGTGTGAGCGCGAGCGCAATATAGAGGAAACGGAGTCTGTTCATGGGAGCAAAGGTAGCTATAATCACCGGCACTTCAAAACAAACAGATAAAATTTGACCCGGCTCCGGGCGTCGTGGCGCGCCTTGGGCCGGGTCGGTCTTCATGGTCAGGATAGCTTATCTGTTGGGAGTGAATGCCGGATTGCGCACGACATCCTCATTTTCGTTCGTGAGCACGGATATGATGGAGAAATTCCGTCTGTTGATATTGAACAAGCCGTTGTCATGCAGTTTCACTTCAGAGACGTCGGTATCGGCATAACCTTCCAGCTGGCAGTATTCGTCGCCCATGGCAAAATAGTTGCCGTCCTCGAGGTGGTATATGAGATTAAGAGTAAACAGGCCTGTGGTGCTGTCGAAGCCCGATTTGTCTTCGTCGGCGGGATCACCCGAGAGATTGTAGATGCCGCTCACGTAGACAGTGCCGTATTCGGGGTCTTCGGCAAAAGGCTGTGTGGGCACGCTGATGACTTTGCCGCCGTTGTCGGTCTCAGCGGTCAGAAACGTCTCATATCCGGCGTCAGGGTTGTCATTGTCCACAGGCCACTGGAACTGATACTGCATCACCTGGTCGTCGTTGGCGAGGTGGCGTTCCATGACTTTCACGTTTTCCTGTGTTCCGCTGTAGTACAGGCTGAACACATAGTAGCCTTTGCCGAATTCGGTCCATTCCGACCATGAGGCATGTATGAAATTGACTGTGACGGTGGATATACCGTATTGGTTGGCCTGTGCCTCGTCCACGGTGATTGTGACAGGATATGTCTTGCCCGCCGGGATGGTGTTGGAGTCAAATGTGATCTCGACCATGGTTTCCGTCTCGCCGGCGGCGAAAGTCACCGTAGCAGGAACGTGGAAGAGCGATGACTCGTCCTGTGCGAGCAGCTGGACGGTGTATTCCTTGTCCTTGAGACTTTCTGGCCGGTAGATCGGCACGGAATATGAGTAGACATTGTCGTCGACTTCGGCCGTTACGGTGCCGGTGGCAAAGTATATTCGCTCTCCGGAGACATAAGGAGCCGGTTCGTAGGGCACATCCTCGTTGCCGTCGCATGCCGGGAGTACGGTTGCCGCAAAGCAGACAATGGCGGCGTATGCCAGATATTTACGGAGCTTCATTAGTGAAATTCGTTATATGAAGTGAAAAATCAAGGTGGGAAAACTTTTTAGTAGTCCGTATCGGTGACGGGGGAGGGGATCGGGGCGCCCGGATTATTGTTGCCGGCGGTGCGGAACGCTTCGTTGCCCTGTACTTCTGTGTTGGGTATCGGCAGTCGGAGCACGTTTGATCCGGCTTTCACGTCATAACACCATTCTGTGGGCCATCCTCCTCCGCGGCGGTCAAGGTCTTTGTTAAGGCGGAGGAAGTCGTAGAAGGTGATGCCCTCGCCCCAGAGTTCAACACGGCGCTGGAAGAATGTCTCGTCCTGCAGTTCTTCGGCCGATGATGCCTGCGAGCTGAACGCAGGGTCGCGGTAGGTGGTGACGAACTGCTCGAGTATCTGCTTGCCGCCGGGCAGATTGCCGCTCATGGCGGTGGCTTCGGCCTGGATGAGATACATTTCCTCGACACGCATCAGAGGGATGTCGCTTGCATTGTTGTCGGTGCCGAGCACGTTCTGATAGGGTGCGAATTTCACCTGTGCGAACGGGGGGATCTTCTGCCCGTCCACATAGGCCTGGAAGTTCTCGGGGAGGTTGGGCGACTGTGACGCCGCGTCAAGGAACCAGCCTTTGCGCACGTCGGATTCGGGGATACGGTCGAACAGGGCGCGGTTGACCTTGCGGTAGGCGCCTACAGAAGCGTAGCCGTAGTTCAGCGAGCCCATGTGGCTGGGGAAATTCACGATTCCGGAAGTGACCGTGCGGTCGGTCTCGGCTACCGGTATGCCCCACATCCACGAATTGTCGGCGAGAGATATGAAGCCGGGCGCGGAGACCTGGGTGCGTGAGTATGGAGATCCGGAGAAAGATGCTATGGCGTTGGCCGCATCCTCGGCCGCAGCGGCCCAGTTCTGCATGATCAGGTTGGCTCTGGCGCGCAGTCCATAGGCCACGGCAAGCGATATGAAGCGTTTTGGCGACGAGTTGATGATTTGTTCCGGTCGGAGTCCGCTGCTCTGCAGCAGGCTGACGGAGCGGTTGAGGTCGTCCATGATCATGTCGTAGGTCTGCTGCACGGAGGATCGCAGGCATCCGTCGGCGGCCACCTGTTCCTGATTCTTTTCGGTGATCAGCATCACGCACGGGTCGTTTTCATGGCCTTTGTAGGTGAACTGATATGTCTGTGCGAGGATCAGATAGTCGAAAGCACGGAATGCGAGGGCCTGCGCCATGAAGAACTGTAGGGTGGGGTCGTCGGTCGCGGGATCTATGCCGGAGAGGACCGCATTGGCCGCGAAAATCTGGTTGTAGCAGATTCCCCATACTTCCTGTGAGGTGTCGGAAGTGGTGTTGCAGCAGCCCATTTCGGCGGCTTCGGCAAACCAGTTGTAGCCTGAATTGGGGCTGATCATGTCCACTCCGCGGGAGTCGCTCATAAGCATCACGGACGGATATCCGAAGTCGAGATGCCGGTCCATTATACTGTTGAATACGTTGAACAGCGCGCACACTCCGGTCACTCCTGCCAGCGCCATGTCGGGATTTTCTGTTTTCACCTGCTCTTTCTGGGATTCGGTGACGTTTTCGGCAAGAGGGTTGGTGTCGATGTCGGAGCAGGATGGCATTACCGTTGCGGCGATCATGGCCGGCACAAGGTATCTGTGTATTTTATTCATTGCTGTAGAGTCTCTTATGATGATATGTGTGGGATTGGAGATTAGAATATCACCCTCAGACCGCCAGAGATGCAGCGTATGGGGCTGTAGGTTGCGTTGTTGGTTGAGAAATAGCTCTGTCGGGGATCAAGGCCCTTGCGCTTGGTCCACAGTGCCACGTTTTCAGCAGAACCATATATGCGTACCGATTCCAGTTTCAGGCTTTTGCATATTTTTTCCGGCAGAGTGTAGCCCACGGTTATGTTGTTGAGAGAAAGGAAGTCGCTCGACACCAGGAACCGGTCGGAGGGCGAGTCGGCGTACTTGTCGCCGGCAAGGAGACGCGGCACGTCGGTGTGGCGGTTGTCGGGGGTCCATGCGTCTAGCATGTCCACGTGCCAGTTATGGCCGATGTCGTAGGTGACGTGTCCGTGCATCAGAGCGCGGTATGTGTTGTCGAACACCCGTCCGCCAAACTGATATGCGAAACTGAGGGAGATGTCCACACCGTAGATGTTGAGCGAGGTTCCGAAGCCGCCGTAGGCTTTGGGCAGTATGGAGCCGCTCAGCTTTCTGTTGGCCACCAGACCTTTGTCGCTGTTGCCCGAGTATGCGTCGTCCCAGTTGTTGATCTTGACTTCGGTGCCGTCGGCCGTTTTGCCCCAGTAGAGCGCTTCACCGGTGTTTTCATCGACTCCGGCGTAGGAGGGAAGATACCATTGCGCCATGGATTCGCCTTCGCGGTATATGCGGTAGCCGTCGAGCCACTGTCCGTTGAGTTTGTCGGCGAGTTTCAGAATCTTGTTGCCCATGGTGGTGATGTTGAAATTCACGTCCCATGTGATGTTTTTAGTGTTGATGAGGGTGCCGTTCAGTTCGATTTCCACGCCGTTGTTGCGCATGGAGCCTACGTTGGCCGGGTAGGATGCGTAGCCGAGCGACGGAGCTGCCGGAAGGTTGAAAAGCATGTCGGATGTCTGGCGGGAGAAGTATTCGGCTGTACCGGAGAGTCGTCCCTGGAAGAATGAGAAGTCAAATCCGATGTTGAATGCGTTGGATGTTTCCCATGTGATGTCGCGGTTGCCCTTGAAGTAGAGGGTTGCGTCGTTCCACACGCCGTTGGCTCCGGTGGTCTTGTACTGGTCCTGCCATGCGTAGTAGTATTGCGGATAGCGGCTCATGTCGGCGCTGAGCTTGTCGTTGCCGTTTTGGCCGAATGACACTTTGAACTTGAGCTGGTCCACGTTTTCGAAATCGTGCATGAACGTTTCCTTGGCGATGTCCCAGCCGCCGCTGACACTGAAGAAGTTGCCCCATCGGTGCTCGGGCGCGAATACGGAGGATGCGTCGCGGCGGAAGGATGCGTGGAAGAAGTAGCGGTTTTCGTAGTTGTACTTCGCACGGGCGAATATGCCGCGGGTGGTGTAGTCTATGTCGCGTGAGCCGCCGCCGTTTATGCGGTCGATGGTGTTGCTGACGTTCCATCCGTCGGGATTGTAGAGGTTATAGCCGGAAGCGAATACGGATTCTCTCTGGAGATTGTAGTTCTCATATCCGACCATCAGGTCTATGGTGTGGGCATCGTTGAACGTGCGTGTATATGATGCGAGTGCCTGGAGGTTGATCGAGCGTATGCGTGTGCTTTCCTGGGCTGCGGATCCGCCGCCTTCGGCTGCTTGCCCGTAGAACGGGTTGTTGAGCATGTGGGTGCGGGTGTTGTCCATGAAGTAGCCGGCCGTGCCGGTGACAGTCAGTCCTTCAAGCGGAGTGAGTGTGGCATACCATTTGGCATCGATGGCGTCGGAGAGGAGTTCGTAGGTGTCGTATGTCAGATTGCCTATCGGGTTGGCTATGGACATCCAGTTGCGGGTGAAGTTTGTGCTTTTGCCGTCGCCGTAGTCGTAGACGGGGCGGTTGTACTGTTCGTTGCGCACGATCTGGCCACTGTTGTCGCGCACGAACATCGGATAGATCGGGGCGATCATGTTGGCAACGAAGAAGGCGTTGCCGCTTGACGATGACGCGTCGAGGTCATTGTCGCTGGCATAGTTGGTCTTTGTGTAGATATAGGCGATGTTGGTGCCGATTTTCAGCCATTTTTTTGCCTGATAGTCGACTGTGGCGCGTGAGCTGAATCTGGCGAAGCTCGATCCGCTGATGATGCCTTCGTCGCCGAGGTATGATCCGGCCACGTAGTATTTCAGCTTGTTCGACCCGCCGGCTATGCTGAGGTTATATTCCTGACGCAGTCCGGTGCGCAGGGAGTTGTCGGTCCAGTTGTCGGGTCTGTAATAATATGTGCCGTCGCTGTATCCGAGTGTGGCGTTGGGGTTGATCTTGCCGTTGCGGCCGAAAAGGCGTTCGCCTGTGGGCACGGTGTAGATCTGATAACCAGTGGCACCCCCGCCGCCGTCGACCGGTTGCAGCTGGTTGTTGGCGTAGAGCCATGCCGAGTTTGCGTCCTGCTTGCCGACCATTGTGGCATAGTTATGGTAGCCCTGATAGAGCATTTCCATATATTGGGCGGTGCTCCGGATCACATTATAGTTGCTTATGCCGCGGGTGTTGGCGCCCCATCGTGCGTCGAAGGTGACACGCGCCGAGCCTTCGGCGCCGCGTTTGGTGGTGATCAGCACCACACCGTTGGCGCCGCGGGCACCGTAGAGGGCGGTCGAAGCGGCGTCTTTCAGCACGGTCATTGATTCGATGTCGGAGTTGGCGAGCTGGGAGATGTCGCCCTCGTATGGCACTCCGTCCACCACATAGAGCGGCGAGGACGATGCGTTGATCGAGCCGATGCCGCGGATGCGCACGGAGGGGGCACCGCCGGGACGCCCGTCGGAGCTGATGGTCTGTACGCCGGACACCTTGCCCTGAAGCACGGAGGTGACCGAGCTGACCAGAGCGTCGGCTATGTCGGCCGATTTGACCACTGATGCGGAGCCGGTGTACTCGCTTTTCTTTGCTGTGCCGTAGGCCACGACCATGACTTCGTCAAGACGGTTGGCGAGGTCAGACAGGACTATGGTCATGGGTGAATCTGATATGGCGACCGTTTTTGTGGTCATGCCCACAGAGGATACAGTCAGTTCGTGATACTGTTTCGGGACAGTGATTTCGAATCGGCCGTCGATGTCTGTAGCGGCTCCGAGTGATTCGTTTCCCACCACCCTGACGGTGGCTCCGATCACAGGTTCATGGTCCTGAGCCGACACGACTGTGCCGGAAACGGTCCGTTGGGCCATGGCCACCGCCCCGGTCAGCAGGACTGTCAAGAGAAGTAGAAATAGTTTTTTCATAAAAGGGAACAAATAGTTAAAATGTGAGTTCTCAGATGAATTATGAGGGATATGACTTCATAACGCTTTTTGGCTAAACAGTAAAAATCTTTATGTCTGTTAAGAATGCTTTACGTCGCGTGCGCTTATTTTATGGTGAATTTGGCTGCGCGTGTGCGTCCTGACATGTCGGTCCATGATATGATGTGGACGCCATGGCCGAGGGTGTCCAAGTGGATTCTTTCGGAGATCTGTCCGGAGATGACTGTCGTGCCTGCGACGGAAGCGATGGCGAATGTTCCGACCGGTTGTTGCGCTGTGGCGTCGGCGGGAATGAACCGCAGAGTGTTGTCGGATTCTGAGAAGACGAGGTAATAGTCGTCGGTCGAATTCTGTAGGGCGGGGAATTCGGGTAGTGACGTCTCGGGGTCTTTGCCTACGGCTCTGTCTGCGAAACGCTGCGACAGGAAGTCGATGCGCCGGTCGATGAAGTCTTTAAGATACCGGATGCCTTCAGCGTATGAGCTGAAAAGAACCAGTTCGCGGTGGACTTTGGCGTCTATGGGATAGATGCCGAAGTTCAGCATGCGTGATTGCTCGATGGCAGCCGAGGTGTCGTCGATGAACTGCAGCACATGACTTTTAAGCCCTTTGCCCAGAAGAGTCTGATAGGCT
The DNA here is from genome assembly GCA_011959405.1 of Muribaculaceae bacterium. Taxonomy (GTDB): domain Bacteria; phylum Bacteroidota; class Bacteroidia; order Bacteroidales; family Muribaculaceae; genus UBA3263. The sequence continues at coordinate 624 of BLLX01000043.1, read as the reverse complement.
TCGCTGACTTCTGCGAAAAATGCAGGATCCTGATTGACCCGTTCAAACCACGGGAAGGATTTGGCCGCATTGTAGTTGCGGCTTATTATAAGGCTTTCAGTAAGATCGCCGTGACGATCGTCGTTGTTGAACGCCATCTCGTAGTCCCACATCGGACCCCAGTAGAGCTTGTCGTCGTCCTTTTCCTTATAGAAATAAGTGCTGCTGAATGCCGACGGATTGCCTGTGAGTTCCGAGGCTATATACCACGAGATCAGTGACGGCATGTCGCAGTAGCGTCGGTAGCCCGAGACGGGATTGAGCCAGTTGTCGGCAAAGAGGGCGTTCTCAAATTTCTGGATGTGGGCGGCGATGTAGTCTGTCTGTGATTGGGCTATCACATCCTCGTCGGGCGACTTGACTGCGATTTTCACTCCTTTGGCCGTGGTGAACACCGTGCCTTCGTCTGGATCGGCTCCGCCGTCGATTTCCAGCAGATATCCGCCGGTGATGTTGGAGAGCGATGTGAGGATTTCGGGCTGTTCGGTGATGTCGACACGCTTTTTGCGTATGTCGATCTGGTCGGTGAGCTGATATGTGCCGACGTATGCATCTAACATTTGAAAAGGGACCCAGGTACAGCAT
>BLLX01000042.1 GCA_011959405.1 Muribaculaceae bacterium | reverse complement strand
GAGCACATTTTCGGGGAACAATACGAGTTGGGCATGGACTACCTGCAACTGCTTTACCTGCAACCCATTCAAAAGTTGCCAATCCTGCTGTTGGTATCAGAGGAACGCAATACAGGTAAAAGCACGTTCCTGAACTTTCTGAAAGCCTTGTTTCAGAACAACGTGACATTCAACACCAACGAGGACTTCCGCAGCCAGTTCAATTCCGATTGGGCAGGCAAACTCCTTATTGTGGTGGATGAAGTGTTGCTTAGCCGCAGGGAGGACAGCGAACGGTTGAAGAACCTAAGTACCACACTCTCCTACAAGGTGGAAGCCAAAGGTAAAGACCGTGACGAGATAGCGTTCTTCGCCAAGTTCGTTCTGTGTTCCAACAACGAGTATCTGCCCGTCATCATAGACGCAGGGGAAACACGCTATTGGGTGCGGAAGATAGACCGCTTACAAATAGACGATACCGACTTCTTGCAAAAGCTGAAAGCGGAAATACCTGCTTTCCTCTACCATTTGCAGCACAGGCAACTATCCACCGAGAAAGAGAGCCGTATGTGGTTTGCCACGTCACTGCTGCACACCGAAGCCTTGCAGAAGATTATCCGAAGCAACCGCAACAGATTGGAGATTGAGATGTGCGAACTTATACTTGATATCATGGCAAGTATGGGTATCGACACTTTCTCTTTTTGCTGCAATGACATTCTCACGTTGCTGGCAAACACGTATGTCAAAGCGGAGAAGCATCAAGTAAGAAAGGTATTGCAGGAATGTTGGAAGCTCATACCTGCACCGAACGGGCTGACATATACCACTTATCAGCTTAACTACAATCGGGAGTGTCGGTATGAGCCGATAAGGAGAGTGGGACGCTTCTATACCGTCACAAGGCAGCAACTTGAAACGCTGTAATTCCATTATCTTTTTGTTGAATTGTTGAATAAGGATATAATCATACTGATAATAAGCAATATATACTCTCAACAAAATCTCAACTGACCAAAAGAGAAGTTGAGCATAAAGCCACGACCTATTGTCGGTTTCTCTTTTGGTGAGTGGTTTGTTGAGCGGATGTTGAGCATCTATTTGTATGTATATAAACATATTACATATACCATTCAACGAATCAACGATTTTCATTCACCATTAAAACCATAGGAAGATTATGACTACACAGGAAGCAAAGAAGATACATATCGCAGACTATCTGCAAAGTTTGGGCTACAGCCCCGTCAAGCAGCAGGGGAAAAGCCTTTGGTACAAATCACCGTTCAGGGAGGAAGCGGAAGCATCGTTCAAGGTGAACACCGAACTCAACCAATGGTACGACTTCGGAACAGGTAAGGGAGGAAACATCATCGCTTTGGCGCAGGAGCTTTACGGTTCGGACTATGTGCCTTATCTGCTTGGTAAGATAGCGGAACAAGCACCGCACGTCCGTCCCGTGTCTTTCTCTTTTCGCCAGCAAGCATCCGAACCGAGTTTCCAACATTTGAAAGTGGGCGAACTCACGCACCCTGCATTGCTCCGCTACTTGCAGGAACGTGGGATAAACACCGCACTGGCGCAGACGGAATGTAAGGAACTGCACTTCATCCATAACGGCAAGCCCTATTTCGCCATCGGATTCCCGAATGTGGCAGGAGGGTATGAGGTGCGCAACCGTTTCTTCAAGGGCTGCATCGCCCCGAAGGACATCAGCCATATAAGACAACAGGGCGAACCAAGAAACGTGTGTTATCTGTTCGAGGGCTTCATGGATTACCTCTCGTTCCTTACCATCAGAGTGAAGAACAATCCGCAATATTCACGATTGACAACGCAGGACTATATCATATTGAACTCCGTTTCCAATCTCGCAAAGGTGGAAAACCTATTGGCGACCTATGTACAGATTGGCAGTTTCCTTGACAACGACACGGCAGGACGGAACGCCTGTGAATCCTTAAGGGCGAAGTTCGGGGAACGCTTGCTTGACAAGTCGCTGTACTATCGTGAATACAAGGACTTGAACGACTACCTGTGCGGTAAGCCCTTGTCCCAATCGGTAGAGCCGATAGAGCAGGAGAAGCAAGTCCAATCCGCAAGGCGGATGATGCATCCACCGAAAAAACGAGGGCTGAAGATGTAGAAAGCGAATGCTTGCAGCGACACGGATATTTGCCAACGGAAAATGCCATAGCTTATTAGGGAATTTGTCCGAGCCGCATTGCAAGCAACGCTGAAAATTCCCCAATAAGCCAAAGAGGTTGCACCTCTCTGGACACACCTCAGCCAACGGCAAAAGCCGTACAGGAGTAAAATCATCAACCATTGTTTCACAAGCTAAAAAAAAGATTATTATATGGGTTATGCAGTATTACACATGGAGAAGACAAGCGGAACGGATGCCGCCATGTCAGCGCACATTGAGCGCACCATCAAACCGAAGAATGCCGATGAGAGCAGGACGCACCTCAATCGGGAACTGATAAGGTTTCCTGATGGTGTGGAAAGCAGGACACAAGCCATACAGTACCGATTGGACACCGCAGGACTGACACGCAAAATCGGTAACAACCAAGTGAGGGCTATCCGTGTCCTGCTAACGGGAACTCATGATGATATGGAACGCATCACCAACGAGGGCAGACTTGACGAGTGGTGCAGCGACAACCTGAAATACCTTGCCGACACATTCGGTAGAGAGAATATCGTGTCGGCAGTCCTGCACATGGACGAGCAGACACCGCACATACATGCCACCCTTGTACCGATAATCAGAGGAGAGCGCAAGCGCAAAAAGAAAGAGGAACAGGTTAGAAGGCGATACCGCAAGAAACCGACCGGCACAGCCCGATTGTGTGCCGATGAGATTATGACACGAGCCAAACTCAAATCCTATCAGGACACCTATGCACAAACCATGAGCAGATACGGGCTTCAACGTGGCATTGACGGGTCGGAAGCTAAGCATATATCCACACAGCAGTATTACCGTGACCTGATGCAGCAGACGGAACAGTTACGAACAGACATAGGGCTGCTCCAAGACAGCAAAGAAATAGTACAGGAAGAACTCAGGCGAGCCAAGAAAGAGGTGCAGACCGAGAAGCTGAAAGGGGTAGCCACGACCGCAGCCACCCACATAGCGGAAAGTGTAGGTTCTCTTTTCGGCGGTAATAAGGTTAAGACTTTGGAAAGGCAAAATGCAGCATTGCAAAACCGCATTTATGAACTTGAAAATGAAGTTCAACAACATGAGGAACGGCAAGCCAAACAGATACAGGAAATGAAAAGCGCATACGAACAGCAGAACCGCAAGTTGTCCGAGTTCGTGGATTTCGTCAAACGTTATTTCCCATACGTGGATAAACTGATACCGACAATAAAGTTCCTGCGTGATTCTCTGCACTTTGGCGATGCCGTCATTAGAAAACTATGCATATTCAAAGACGCCACCATTAAAGGTGAGCTATATTCCCGTGAGTTTAACCAGCATTTTAAAGTTGACGGTGCGGTTTGTTCACTCAAACAGAGCACAGAAGGAAATTTTGAACTCAACATAGACGGCGTTTCGCATGTCAATTGGTTCAGACGAAAGAAAGGCGAGTTCATGGAAGCGTTGGGAATGCCGACAAGGAAACAAAATAGGGGTATTAAGCTGTAAATCATAATAAAGTCCGTGATAGTAGAATACTATATCACGGATTTTTTATACTTTTGTATCCGGATTGGGGCAACCCTTTCCAAGACATAAGAAAAAGAAGAAGCGTTATGCTTATCTTGTAGAACGGAAACCTGAGAAATTTCTGAATTGTGTACAAGGGTAGCATAGTGGTTCTCACGCTATAGCGTGGGCTGCTATTACTACATCTGTACACAGGGTTTTCTCAGGACCTCCGAACTAAGACGTAGCATCGCAGTGCCACGCTTTCTTCGTTGGTTGGATTATGTTAGTAATAAACGATTTTAAATAATACAACAGATTATGAGAAAACTTATTGTAGCGTTCGCATTTATGGTAATTACTTTGACATCGTATGCTCAAAGCGGTTCGGAACATCTTACTTTTAAAGGAATTCCCATTGAGGGAAGTATGACAGAATTCTGTCAAAAGTTAAAAAGCAAAGGATTTACATCTATTGGCAGAGAAAACAATCTTGCATTGTTTATGGGAGATTTTACTGGTCGTAATGCAACTATAGGCGTAACAGCTACTGATGATGGTAAAAGTGTATTTGCTGTAGCCGTGTTATTTGACCCAAGTGGTGAATGGAATACACTTGTTAATACTTACGGTTATTATAAGGATTTATATACTCGCAAATATGGAAACCCAACTATCTCAAAAGAAAAGAATCCGGCTCACTCAGATTCTAATACCGCTTTAATGGCAGAAGTTCATCAAGGGACAGTTGTGTGGGGCAGTGCATGGGAGGTAACAGGTGGAGATATAGAATTATCAATAGAAAAGACTTCTGGCGTCTATGAGGGTATGGTCGTAATTCGTTATCGTGATACTCAAAATGTAGAAACAAAAATCCAAAAAGATTTAGAGGATATTTAATTTTCAATAAACAGAACAATTGATTATGAGAAAACTTTTTGTATTACTTGCTTTTATAGTTGTCGCTGCTACATCGTATGCTCAGGTATATAAGATGTATAAGACTCAGAACTACCATAATCGACTTCGTTTAAATACGATGACAGGCGAAGTTCAACAAATTCAAGATGATGGTCAGTCTTGGGAAGTTTGTAGTGCAAGAGAAGTTTTAGGAGATAAAGAAGGACGATTTCGCCTTTATGAAACACAGAATATGTGGACTTTCATAATGCTTGATACATATACAGGTAAGAATTGGCAAGTCCAATTTAGCGTCAAGGGTGAAGACTATATGTTTGCTGCACCTATCAATATGTTTTCTCTTGCATATCCGGAAAAATCTTCAAATTGGACTAATAGATTTAAGATGTTTGCTACTCAAAATATGTGGACATTTATATTGTTGGACTCATATAATGGGCGACTATGGCAAGTCCAATATAGCACACAAGATTTAGACAACCTATTTTGTATTCCTATCAATAAAAACGAATTAGTAGAAAATAACGAAAGGTGTATATTCTCTATTCAGCCACTAACAAGTATGTATCAATACTATCTTATAAACGATAATACAGGTGATATGTGGAAATTTCAGTGGAGTACCAAAGGGGATGATTATAGATGGATTGAAAGATTCAGATAAATATTATTTCTAATATGCAGCTATTGTTTATTATGATGATTTGTATAATTGCTATTTCGGTTATTGTGATAGCAATGGTGCGAATACGCCTTAAAAACAAGTCCAATGAACTTTCAGACAAGTTAAGCCAGATATCTTCATATAGTGAGAAATCAAACTATGAGCAAGCAAAAGAGAGATTATCTGCTCTCAATGAGAAAGTGTTTATAGATATTCCTACCAACTTGAACAATGGCTTTTATGGTAATATAATCTCAGCAACGCAGGAAAAAGATTTTATCAATCATTACAAACCACATTTTCAAGAAGCGTATTCGCTTCAGAAGAAACTCAAAGCCTTTAATATCACTCCATCTGAAACTATATTAAAATTCATCAATGATTTTGGAGCTATCAATAGACTTGTAAAACAGCATAATGAGGGTGTTATTGCATTTCTGCTTGACACACATAAAGATTTCTTCGACAAATGCTTAAAATATCCATTGGATAAGCAACAAAGACGCTCAATTGTTTCAGAAGAGGATAATTGTTTGGTTGTTAGTAGCGCAGGTAGTGGAAAGACCTCTTCTATTATCGGAAAAGTCAAGTATCTAACAGAAATAAAAGGCATTGCACCTCATAGAATTTTACTTATTAGTTACACTAACAAAGCAGCAGCCGAACTTACGGAAAGAATGGCTACTGATGGCTTGAAAGGTTATACATTTCACAAATTAGCCATTGATATTATCGGAAAAGCAACGGGAACAAAGCCGTTTATTTGCGATAATACAGATTCTTTATTTATTGCTCTTTATCACACTCTATTAGAGAATAAGGCTTTTAAGAATAGCGTAGTAGAATACTTCATTGATTATCAAACCAATGAAGCGGATTGGGAACAACGCAAGAATGAAAGGCGAGAAAAATTGTCGGAACAAAAGAATGTTCAACTAAAAGCAATGTTCCCCGATATGGATGGTCGGGCTATATATGTGAGAAGCGAACAGGAGCAAAAGATTTGCTTTGTCTTGTCATCACTTGGAGTAAAATTCAGATATGAAGAGCCATACGAATATCAATTAGCGGATGAAATGCACTCTCAATATCGCCCCGATTTCTCAATATATTTTGAGCAAACAGGAGAAATCAAACGCATCTATTTGGAACATTTCGGAGTAGATGAACATGGTCTTGTTCCTGCTTGGTTTGCAAAAGACAAGAATATAACATACGAAGAAGCCAATCAAAAATATAATGATGGTATAACTTGGAAGAAAGCTGCTCACGAGAAATTTGGTACTCAACTTTTAGTAACATCAAGTGCTGATTTCCATTATTCCGATATAAGAGATAAACTTCGACAATTATTAAATGACGCAGGTGTGCCAATTCAAGAAAAAACAGAAGAAGAATTATATGATTTAGTCTTACCCAAAGGCAGTAAACAAGAAAAGGCTTTTATTCGGCTGGTAGTTACTTTCGTAACATTGGTAAAATCAAGTTGTAAATCAGTTAGAGAGGTTCTTGAACAAGCAAAAAATGCAAATGATGAGCGGAGCGTTTTTATTATCAAGAACATATTTCAGCCTGTATATGACCGCTATATAAGTGCATTGAGCGATAGCAACCAAATTGATTTTACCGATGCGATTCTTCAAGCCACAGAAATATGTCGTACTTCACACCCTGTTGAGTATGATTATATCATTGTGGACGAGTTTCAAGACATATCGGTTGACCGTTACAATTTCTTGAAAGTATTACGAGAGGGGAATCCGCCTGCGAAGTTGTATTGTGTAGGCGATGATTGGCAGTCTATATATCGTTTTTCGGGAAGTGATATGGCTCTTTTTAATCAATTTCCTGAATACTTTGGCGCAACAGAGATAAACAAGATTGAAACCACATACAGATTTGGAGAGCCTTTAGTTTCGTTGTCCTCCCACTTCATACAGCGTAATAAAGCCCAAATACAAAAGAATATACACTCGTTCAGCTCTGAAATGAAAACAGAATTGGAGTTTTATTCTTACGACAGACGTGATTATTGCAAAACAATAGGAGAACTAATATCTTCTATTCCATCGGATAAATCTATATTTCTATTAGGACGTTATTCTTTTGATGACTATTACCTGTCATTTATGTATAAAGGAGTGAAAGAAGGTAATAGATTTTATTATGTGATAGGAGGAAGAAAGATAGAGTTCTTGACAGTACATAAATCAAAAGGTCTTGAAGCGGATTATGTGATACTTTTACAATGTAATAAGGATACTTATGGCTTTCCATCCCTTGTAAGTGATGACCCTGTGCTTAATTATGTCCTGACTAAAAGTGACCAATTTCCATATGGGGAAGAACGGAGATTGTTTTATGTAGCAGTAACAAGAGCAAAGATAAAAACACTTGTACTATATGACAAGCGTTTCCCCTCTGTATTTGTGGATGAGTTTTTACACCCTGAAAAGGTTTCAGAAGAAAGTTATGTAAAGCACCCCAATGCCAATAAAAGATGGACAAGAAGTGCAGACCAATTTTTATTGAAACTGTATAATGAGGGTAAGAGTGTCAAATATATCGCAAACAAAATGGGCAGAAGTCAAACTTCGATTGTAATGCGATTGAACAAACTCACCCAATAGTAGATTATATTTATTCTTCTATACTGCATGTATTAGATATTTTTTTACCTTTGCAAAAGAAATGAGTTATTTGACAGCATAGCACCGCAAATCGCTGAAAATCGCACGGTTTCCAACTCGTTACCGTTGTTTCTCAAATACTCCGTTAAAAGTTTATTCCTCAAATGGTTGTATCAAACCGTTGAAAATCTAAAATACTCCTGCCACATCCGTTTGCGGGTTACATCATCCGTAATGATTTCGACTGTGCCGCGCAAAGCAACACTATCGCCATAAAATGAATAGGAAAGCCCGGCTTTGGGATTGAGCCTGAAATCGGCAACCTTTTCGGAGTCTGCTGCGGTCACTACCCAAACTTCATTGCATCCTAACGAGTGAATTTTATCCAATGGCGCAGGGCGAGGAAAACCCTCCGCATTGACCGATGCCAGCGTTACTTCCTTGCATTGTGAAAGTAAGTGTGTAGCTTTTTCAGTCAAACTTCTTTCATCTTTCTCTTTCCAACGTTTGAGTGTTGGGAAGATTTGTTGCATTTGAGCCTTTGCCTGTTGGGGCGTCAGATTCCAACCCGTTTCCTTGTTAATCTGGTCGGTAAACTGAGTGCAGAACTCTATCATCTGGCTCATGTTGAAATCTTGGAGGAAAACACCTCCTTTGTAGCAGTAGCCACAATAGTCCTTACTTTTACTGCCGTCTGAATTTGTGCCGATGTTACCCTCTACAAGGGGCATACCGCAGCTTTGACAAAATCTTTGTTCCATATGTTCTATCATCGTTTTCAAATAATCAGTTCACTATCCCGTCATCTTTTTTTGAATTTCTCTTTTGCGTATTCGTAGGATTCAAGGATGTAAGGTTTTAATAATTCAAATGTCGCTTCAGATGGGGTTAAAGCGCAAATCCAGCCCATCCACGCATAAACTGGATGCGGCATAATGACATCCTTTGCGGTAAATTCATACGGCATATCTACAATGCAACTTTTACATGGACGTTTGGGCAGTTCTCCGAATAAAGTGCGGAAAGTCTGTTTTCTGACTCCTATATTTATTCGCCACACATCCTTGCGGTCAAGGTGGGAAGCTCGATCATTGTCGCCATCCTTTTCTTTTATCGTCAAGATATAAACCCCACGTTTCAACACTCCATCCGGATTATAGAAAATCCCGCGCTCGCCCCAACTGTTTACTTCGACCGTCCCTTCAAGGTTGTCAAGGCAATATTTCAAAATATCATCAGGTGCAATAGCCATCTTTAATCAAAACATTTAATTAACCTGTACATCGTTTCTATATCCTTCGATGCCATCTCGAATTTTGACTTTTCAATCAGAATGTTCTGGCCGGTCATAATGTAAGAGGGCATAATGCGTATTCCATTATAGGAAATCTCAGTATTACGTAACTTGTAAGTAGATATACTTGGAACGGCATTTTTCTTGGTCGCCTTCTTGCATATCATATTAAAGGCTTTCTTTGCCACATCTCCCATAAGCATGATAACCTTGACGTTTGGAAACAAAGCAAGCTCTTTTTCCAGATAGGGCAGGCTATCCTCTATGCTCTCCTTTGAAACGGCATATTCGGTTTTAGGTGTCTTGACAGCATTGGTAATGTAAATTCCATTATTCAGAATGTCTTGTACTGAACCTATCTCTATTCCTGCTTTTCTGAACATCGGAATTGTCGTTGACATATACGCGGAATCCGGTTTCCCATAGAAATCATCTTCCGGACATGACGGGACAACCTCATTTATCATGATTGCCGGTATCGTTTCCGGCTCAATATTTACGTCATTAAGCCGTAGATTTTGGGTATCCCCACAGAGTTGTTGTAGTTCCGACTTTATATTCATGATTCTCCTGAGGTTAAACGAATTTAGCTGTTTTCAAAGAGTCCTTCAAAAAACATTGCAGATTCCTCCGACAAACGCCGGGTTGCAGCTATACTTTGAGCCAACACAACTCCTTTTGAATTGATTCGTAATGGCTTCTCTTTACTCTTCGGATAACCGAATCTAAGAAGTGGCACAACCTCATCAGGAATAAGGCGCGGTTGGATAACACTGCCATTTTCTCCCCATACTGCCCATTCGGCACAGCAATTAAACGGTTCCTGATGCTTGCAATGGGGTTTGTCGCCGGGAATAATCATCGTGAGATTCTCAGGCACACTCCGGAGACTTTTATAAGAAGCGTCTTTTGCACAAAAGAATGTGTCAGATGTCTTGACTACAACGCCTTCAGGGATAAGGGATCGATAATGGGCTCCAAGTTCTCTTACGCAATAGTCGAAGGCTCTTTCCTTATGAGTCACTTCCAGTCGTGCCATTATGTAGAGATGCCTGTCGAGCAATGAGACAGGAAATACGACATCTCCCTCTTTTATTGATGCTATTGACGGCATCCTTGAGTGGATGCTGCCAAACACTACTTTTATAGGCCCTGTGTCATTTGATTTTCTTAGTTCGTCCAACCAGTCCTGAGGCCAGTAAACAGTATAATATGCCATAATATGATGTTACTTGTTTCTATTCAAAAAAGCTGCTGCCAGTTCGGGGCTGTTCAGTGTCATGGCTGACGAGTCTTCGAGATTTTCAGCATCTTCATCATCCGATATTGAAATGAAGAATGTGATTTCTTCGGTGCCTTCTCCGAATATTCCCGAGCCTTTGACCTGCGCCATCGCTGATATCATTGCGCTAAAGAAAAAGGCTTCGCCCGGCAAAGTGGCGTGGTTTTCCCACAGCGATTTGCTGAGCTTCACCAGTTCGCTGCCATGTCCGTCAGAATATCCCCATTCATCCGGATGCCATTTGCTCTCGTCATCGGATTCTTCGTCTTCGCTTTGAAGGTACTCCAACGTGTTCACAGCGAGAAAAAGAGAGCAGCAATACCTGTCGGTGACCAAGGCGGCAGTGTATATGTGCTCATCATCTATGCAGCCAAGAATTTCGCGCAGGTCAGTTGTAACCGCATCTCTGATTTTTTCAGTCACTTCCTGCCAGAACGGGGCTACGGGTGTAGCCGGTTCTTCTTTTTTCCGCTCGTCGGCTTCATAGTCCGGTGAGTTGATGTAGCTGATATACTCTTTAGCTTCTTCCGAACCAAGTTTTGCAGCATCCTCAAGATATTGGTATCCCAGTTCTATATCCGTTTCGGTGCCACGACCGAAGGCATACGCCACGCCGAGTGCGGTGAGCACCTTGACGGTTATTGACTCCCATAGATTGTCGATGTCTTCCCCGGCTTCATGAAGATACTCGAATGCCACATCGTCGTCTTGAACTGTTCCCAGCCCCTCCTGATAGCATAAACCGAGGTAGGCGGCGGTCTGCGTCCGGGTGGTCTTGCTGCATTTCGGGTTTTGGTATGCCTTTTCAAACCATTCCACAGCCTTGGCGTAGTCCTGCTCCACATCACCGAAGCCTTCAAACAGATAATATCCTACCTCAAATTGTCCTGCGGGATGTCCGCATTTGGCAGCCATTTCATAGAGTTGATATGCAAGGTCGATATTCTCATCCACTTCTTCACCGGCTTCGTAGATATGCCCTGCATTGTATGCGGCTTGTGGGTCGCCCCTGCGGGCAGCTTCCACATATCGCAACAGCCCACCGTATGAGTCGCCCTTCTCGGTGCGAAGATAATAGCCGTAGTTGTTGCAGATTACGGGTGAAATATCCGCCAGCTTCAAGTAATATTTCTCATAAACATCTTGCGCAATCTCGCAGAGGCCGGATTTGCGTATGTCGCAGTAATTGCCCCATCCGGCACAAAGCCCGCCGTCGAAACTGCGCTCGTACCACGCCTTTGCTATCGGCCAGGCCCATGTGTTATAGTCGTTTTCGTCTTTGAATTGCTTGGCATAGTCAGGCTCGACACGCAGATAGTCGCCCCAATAATACACATTGCCGACCATGTAGCAACAGAAGGCGTCGCCCTGCTCTGCCTGACCGAGAATCTCCTCAAACGCTTCCTTAAACGAGGCGAACGGCATTGCACGTTCCACCGAAGGGGTGAGGTTTGCGCTTCGCGCAGCACAAAGAACGCCCGTGGCACTGCCCATCATCGCGCTCTTCTGCATCAGCTTCGATGCGTTTTCATCGTCAGCTTTGAAGCCTGCCTGCGGCCACACATACGACTCACCCATGAAGCAGCGGGCTATGAATGCCAGCGCATCTGCATCGCCCTGTTGCGCTGCCTGCATGAGCATCGCATAGCCCTGACGTATCTTCTCACGGTCGAAACTCGACCAAATCAGTTTGACAGCCGTTTTCACCGGCTTGCTATATTTACCTTTCATCTTTTTCTTCGTCTAAAAATCTGAATACCAGTCTTCCAAAATAATCGTTTACGTCAAACTCCTCCCAACAGCTCAGAGGATCGGGCAATCTCTCGCCATCAATCAGACTCCACAGCCAGTTCCGCAGGAGACCGACATCAAAAATAACACCTCTGTAACCAATAGGCACCGGCTCCGACCACCTTACATATTCAACTTTATATCCGGTGGTCGGAGCGGTATCATTGTCACGCCTGCTGATGTTGATATACCCGCCATCGCCTTTAGTGAAATCATAAAGCATCCATAGCGATTTGCCCTCTATGATATCTTCCAAAGCACAGAACACATCCGCCATATCAAAGTATCGGAAATCCTCGCCGTCAACACATAGTTTCGTCTCTGCCTTTTCTTGCTCGGGATGGATTTTCTGGCAGTGCCAGCCGGTCATATCAGGGAGCGATGCGGTGCGGAAGAAGTCACACATGATATCGGCGGCCATGTCGCAATCAACGTCCGACCGCCACATTCGCAGCATATACCCGTTGACCATAAAACATACCGCTATACTGCTATCCTTAAAGTAATCAATTGAGTATGCCTTTGCAGAGCTGACCAACACCACCGGCACGCATTTTTCAAGGTATACGCATTCATTATCCTCAATGTCGTCTATAGCATCAAGGATCTTTTCCTCGGTCACGTTTGATGTGCGTATATCCCCGTTCTTTGTGCCCAACACATATTGTGGCTTGCGGGCTTTAAGTCCGGAAAAGATGTCTCGTGTATCGTTGCTCATTTTCAATTAACGGTTTTTATGTTCAGCGGTCAGTTTGCCGCTCTCGATTGATATGTATGGCATAGTAATATGATTCCGTCAGAAATTAGATATTGACATCCCCTTGATTCCACATTTCATGACGCTACGTTTAACCTTTTCGATAGTTGCGTCCGCAACGCCATCTCCTACTGATATGTGAAGTTCAGAGCCGTTTTTGAGTCGGTTTATCTGAACGGAATCCATTGATGCAAACCAATTGGATAGAAAATCCGTGAAAGCGGGATTACTTGTATCTAATATCAAAGGGTCACTGTCCTGCCCAGAGAAATTATTGTTGCAAGTTATCAGGCTGTCGCTTGAAATTTCAAGTACAACACCAAACGTCCTGTCAGCATCAGTATATTCAAATGGGGGTCTGTCACCACCTGCTAATGCAGAGTCTTGGCTATTATTCGCTGATTGGCTACATGATACAATTGTCATGGCACAACCTATAAACAAACATAAAAGATTCTTCTGTTTCATCTTGATGATTTACTCGGTTTAATTAGTACTCTTGTTAACTCTACTGAACACGTCTATTCAAGTACTTGCTGATAGCCATTGCTATCCAACCTATTGCAAGATATACTGTTGCATAGACGACAAACCATAATTCATGTATGTCAAAGAAAATCCATGTCCCGGCAAGAAACGCTACGGCTGACACCAATGGAAGATTCCACATTTTCTTTATGTCTTTCCCGCAGCGATAACCAAGAATCGCAGAATAAATAGGATTCACAATTAAGAAAAGCATCATGCACAGTGCCATTCCGGAACATTCAGACGCAAGCCGGGCAACGGCAAAAGGCAATGCTAACATCACAAGGATTGTAATTGCCAGCCAAATAATTATAGCTCTTTTATTAACCATCAGTATAATACTTATTTTAGTATGTCGGAAAGGCTCGATTCTACAAACATTGTCGGAGTAAACTCCACAATCCGGTAGTCGGCAATTCCGTTGATGTTGAACGGATCTTGAGCGATGATGGAGTCTACCAACGCGCGATTGTCAGACTTTATCATTATCACACCGCCAACGCGGGGAGTCTGCGGACCGGATGCGATGAAATCGCCAGCCGCATAGTGCTCGGCAAGATAGTCACGATGTGCCTGAAGGAAACGGTCGACTTCTTCAAGCGGTTTTTTATATGTCAGAATTGCAATAAACATGGCTGTCCGGTTTTTCCAGCGTTTGAGTTGTGGAAAGAATTGACGCATCATGTCTTTTGCCTGCTCCTGTGTCAAGGTCTGTCCTGACTCCTTGTTTATCTCGTCGGTAAACTGAGCGCAATGTTCAATCATCTGCTCCATAGTGAAGTTTTGTGTGAATCTGCCATCCTTATAGCAGTAGATACAGTAATCCTCGTTGCGACTGCCATCAGCATTAGTACCTTTGTTGTCTGTAGTCAGCGGCATTCCGCAGCTTTGACAAAATTTATGTTCCATATTCTTATCTTATTTTTGTTTAATCAAACCTTCCAAGACAATCTTAGAAACCTCAGCAATGATGGCTGAGGTCGTTGCTATGTCGTAATTGGAATCAGCAACAAACACGGCAACAGAATATCTTGTACCATTAGGCAAATTCACATATCCACAATCATTTACTGCGGATATGCGACCTTCGGGTGTCGGAAATCCCGTACCTGTCTTATGTCCTATCAGGGCATTAGTAGGCAAAAGGGGTAAAGCAAGCCTGTCAAGCCCCGTGCGACACTGTTCAAGCATGACGGATATTTCAGAATATGACTGTGATGCGTTTCTCAATTCGTGGTAAAACCTATCAAATAGCTGCGCCATTGCCAAAGGTGTGGTACGGTTAAGATAGCTTAGGTATGGATCACGGTGCATATCTTCTTCCGAGACTCCGATTACAATCTCATCAGAGATACCCATTTGCCTCATTATTGATGTTACTCCCGATGTTCCACCGACGCGATGCAGGAGTATGTCTGCCGCATTGTTGTCACTCTCAACCAAAGACCATTCAAGCAGTTCTCTTATAGTTATGGTATTTCGGCTCTTACCATACTTTTTGAGCATCGGGCTATAGGTATCCTCTTTCATAGCCTTCTCGCTGAATGTTACGGTATCGTTCAGGGACATACCGTTAGTATTTATCCAGTGCGCTACCGTCAGAGCCAGCGGAAATTTGACTACGCTCATCATAGGGAAGTCCCGATTGCCGTTGACAGATACGGTGTCTTTGCCATTGATAATGACCGCGACACCTATACGGGCATCTTTCCCTTTGATATACTCGTGCAAAGCATTCTCTATCGCCTTGTTTCCACCAGCGAAAGCAGGCGATATAAAAGACAAATATATAATTATAAACAGTAACTTTCTCATTTTGAATACAGTTTGTTCCTAATTAGCATACAAGCGTAGATGTGAGCCATCCAATGCTTGGAAAACGGCATAAGAATCAGCCCTTTCAAATCCTCGCCACACCAGTAATCTATCAACCATTTTGCATTATTGGATTGGCTTACTACACATAAGGATTCAAGACGTAATTTATCTTCGATTGTAAAACTACGCTTCAAATCTGCGAATACCAGATTCTTGAGCATAAACTCAGTATTAGCTTTGACCTTTGTAGAGTATTGATATAGTGCCTCTAAATCCAATTTTTCCGAAAAGTCACCGATACGCTGTTTTACAAGTTCATTGCCGGTAGTTATTATCGGAGAACCGATGCGCTCTTGAAAATTCTCGGAAAAGAATATTTGGACATCTCCGTTAATCAGAGTATGGCTGACAATATCCTCAATACGGAATATATGCCAGATGGAATAAGCGATTGTCTTGCTGTGAAAGCCATCCTCTCCTATGAATGGCATAGCATTAAAATCATCACGACATAATTCCGCCTTTAATTGCAATATGGCGTTGAACAATCGTTTACGCAACAGCAACAGATTTTCAATCCCCAAATGAAATGTGTTTTCATTGGAGATTTCTTCTTTTATCTTACTGCATAATTCTATCAGTTCGTTATCCATATTGTCATCAGTCTTATTCTTGGCGATTGCCTTCTATCACCTGATTTATCAACTTCCGGACTTCATCGTCTGACATTTTCCTATCTCTTACAAGAGTGCTTATCACGCCACGAATGGAATTATTGAAATATCGCTGAACGACATTTTTCAGATTATTGCCACAATACTCCTCTCTTTCTATAATGGGATAATAGATGAATCCGTTGTTTCCTGCCGGCTTGTGGCCTAAAAAGCCCTTCTCGACAAGAAACTTCACGAATGTAGATAGGGCGGTTCTGCTTGGACGAGGTTCGGGATAAGTGGCGATAATCTCCTTAACGGTAGCTTCACCCTTCTCCCAAAACTTGTTCATCACTTCTTCTTCACGCTTGGTAAGTTGTTCCATTATCAAATGATATTTAGTATATGCAAAATTAGTCTAAATAAATTAGTCAAGCAAGCAAATACGGCTATTTTTATGATTTATAAGCAAACGTGATTATTATGACAATGAAATTTGTAGATTAATGAATGAAAATGAAGCAAGAGAATGTAGATAATTATTCCGCTTACTTCATTTTTTTATTTACATTTTTATCCCTTTCGGATGGTTTTCATCCTTGAATTGAAACCCCGGCCGCCGATGATGACATGATCGGCAATGAAGTTGTTTGACGAACTTTGTTCATTTATCAGGCTACTTTCTTCAATTCTGTTGTTCCCACCTAGCATACATCTTCCTTGAAAGTTCCACAATTTCTTTGCTCAACTTCACAAGATCGATGGTATGTTTCTCCAGTTTGTAGAGCAACGTCATCGCCTTCTTCTCCGAAAAATGGATGCGCAATTCCTTCACGACTTGATTGTAATTGGTTCCTATACCGCGGAACTGGGCATGGAAGTCCGACAGTTTGGTGTAGTAGTCCACCAGCGTCTTGTCCACCTTCAGCACCCTGAACTTCTGTCCGAAGAAGTGCGCTTTTAGAAAGACTGCTTTCGCATACACGTTCGATTCCTCGTACATCGTCAGGAACCTGTTCCATTCCACATCATCGAAGCGCACCATCACGCAGTGCGTCTTCGGATTCAATTTGGGATTTCTCCCGTACTTAGTCTTCTTTTTCATACTTCTTAATTCTTTTAATTTTATGGCTTGTCTATTGCTTAATCTTTGATTAAAGAACCCCGAAATTATCCGACTGCGGAGGATAATTCTGCCCACGGCGGTGAAGGCATTTTCAGTTACTTAGAATTATTCGGGTAACTGAAAATATACCTTGCTGTGTCTTTGAGGACACAAAAATCCTCCGCCTGTCGGATTTGTTT
>BLLX01000041.1 GCA_011959405.1 Muribaculaceae bacterium | reverse complement strand
CGTCCGGGGCGTATGTCAGCGCCGAATTTGGCAGCCTGACGGCGCAGGTCGTCCATTAGCTGTGGTCCGGTGATTCCGTCGGGGTAGCCGGGAAAGTTTTCCACTTCGGTGGTTGTGGTGAGCTGTCCTCCCGGCTGGAGTCCTTCGTAGAGCACTGGCGAGAGATTGGCGCGCGAGGCGTAGATGGCGGCGGTGTATCCGGCCGGTCCGGAACCGATTATGAGGGTTCTGGTGTGCTGTCTGTCGGTGGTGTCCATAATTTAATTTATGATTTGGGGTTAGATTTGGGGTTTATTCGGGATTCAGCGCAGATCGACAACTGTGACGCCTTTGGCGGGAGTCACGGTGAAGGTGGACGGCGGCAGCGGCTTGTCGAGGGTGGTGACGGTGATCTGGTCGATCAGGGCCGTGTGGCCGGATGAGGTCATGCGGATCTGTACGGGCCATCCGGTGGAGTTGCTGAAGAGTGCCACTATCTCGTCTATGCCCGACGAGGTGTCTTTGGGCAGCAGCCGGACATTGCCGCCGGAGAGGTCGCTGACATTGAACTCTCCTCGTAGGGATCCGAGGAATGCCAGAGGGTTGATCTGGGCTATTTCGGCGTCCGTGGGGGTGACAATGGTTATTTCGGCGTCGGGGACGCTGTGGGTCCATTGGGTGGTGCCGTCGAAGTGTATTTTCATTTCCGGCAGGTCGACGGCAAACATTTTGCCGCACATCAGTAGTGATCCCGGAGCGCCGTTGAGTGTGAACACGGCTTTCAGCGCAGGGGCTCCGGCGGCTTTCCTTGCTGCCGTGTCGACGGGCGACGCCGCCAATGCCGGAAGCAGCGACAGCAGAGAGAACAGGGCGGCTATGATGGTTCTTATCATTGTTTACGATGGTTGTTGGGGGTTAGATCATCTGGTCGAGTGTCATGGGGTCGACGAGCACGGCGCGCGGCTTGGATCCGGATGCCGGCCCGACGATTCCTGCGGCTTCGAGCTGGTCCATTAGTTTGCCGGCGCGGTTGTAGCCGATGGCATAGCGGCGCTGGAGCGACGATGTGCTGGCCGTGCCGCTCTGGACTATGAACTGTGCGGCTTCGGCAAAGAGCGGATCGCGGTCGTAGGAGCTTCCGGGCATACCTCCGAAGGCGGCGCCGCCTTCGGCCACGTCAGGCACGTAGTCCGGCAGCAGGTAGGGTGTGGGGTAGCCGGGCTGTTCGGAGATACATTCGCAGATGGCTTCGACTTCCGGTGTGTCGATAAAGGCGCACTGGACGCGTTCGAGGTTGCCGTTGGTGTAGAAGAACATGTCGCCCTTGCCCACGAGCTGGTGTGCTCCCGAGCGGTCGAGAATGGTCTTGGAGTCGACCATCTGGCTGACGCGGAAGGCTATGCGTCCGGGGAAGTTGGCCTTGATCAGGCCGGTGATGACGTTAGTCGACGGGCGCTGTGTGGCTATGATGACGTGGATGCCCACGGCACGGGCTTTTTGTGCCAGACGGCATATCGGGGCTTCGACTTCTTTGCCGGCAGTCATGATCAGGTCGGCGAATTCGTCGACGATGAGCACGATGTAGGGCATGTAGCGGTGTCCTTTCTCGGGGTTGAGATGCTTGCCGATGAATTTCTGGTTGTATTCCTTGATTCCACGACATCCTGCGGCACTGAGCAGCGAGTAGCGCTGGTCCATCTCCACGCACAGTGAGTTGAGAGTGGCCACCACTTTGTTGGGGTCGGTGATTACGGCGTCTTCCTCGTCGGGCAGTTTGGCGAGATAGTGGCGCTCGAGCACTCTGTAGAGACTGAATTCCACCATTTTCGGGTCGACGAGCACGAATTTAAGTTCCGCCGGGTGCTTCTTGTAGAGCAGGGAGGTGATGATGGCGTTGAGTCCCACTGATTTACCTTGTCCGGTGGCGCCGGCCACAAGCAGGTGGGGCATTTTGGTGAGGTCGGCTATGAATACGTCGTTGCTGATGGTGGCTCCAAGGGCCATGGGCAGCTCGTGTCTGCATTCCTGGAATTTCCTGGATGATATGATCGAACGCATGGACACGATCTGTGGGTCGTTGTTGGGGACCTCGATGCCGATGGTGCCGTTGCCGGTGGATCCGATTATGCGTATGCCGTGGGCTTTCAGGGCGAGGGCCAGGTCTTCTTCCACGCGTTTGATGGCGGCTATGCGCTGGCCTTCGGCGGGCACCACCTCAAACAGGGTGATGGTGGGTCCGACAGTGGCTTTGATTGAGGAGATCTTGATGTTGAACTGTTCGAGAGCCTTGATGATGCGCTCTTTGTTCTCTTCCTGCTCTTCGGTGTCGATGGTGACCGTGTTGCCGGCGCGGTCTACAAGCAGGTCTATGGACGGGAAGCGGAAGCGCGACAGTTCGGCCGTGGGGTCGTAGGTGTCGGTGGTTATGCTTTCGGCTTCTTCTATGGCGTTGGTCTCCACGATGAACTCGTCGGCGGGCGACAGAGTGGGTTGTTGCTGCTGCTCCGGGACGTTGTCCGGGGAAGTGGTGGCAAAGACGGGTTCGTAGGAGCTGGACTCAGAGGTGAATTCGTCTGTTTCGGGGTCTTCAGAGAGTTCGAACGGATCTGTGGTCTCTTCGGCCGCCTGTTCCTCCCGCACATCTTCGGCTGTCGTGGCCGTATCGTCACCGTCGGCTATTGGCGACTGCTGCATCTCGGCTTCCACGCGGCGCTTTTTGGCTTCGGCGCGCGACTGGGCCTGTGCGCGGCGTTCGCGTATGGACGCCATTTTGCGCCGGTAGGCGTTGATCAGCCTGATCAGCTGGGTGAGAAACAGGAGTGTGACCAGCGTGAGCATTGCCAAGCTGACACATATCGCGCCGAAAGGCGATGTGTAGTCTATGAGCAGTTTGTTGACGTAGTAGCCGTGATGGCCGCCCCAGGTGATCACGCCTGACGATCCGAAGGTGATCAGTCCGATGACCAGCGAGAGTGTGATGGCGAGAATGAGACACTTGAATGTGAGCGACCAGAACCGGAAACGCATGAGTCCTACAAGCGATGCGCCTATGGCTCCCACGTAAAATATCACGGCAAGCGAGCCTATGCCGAGGGTTTCGGTGAGCAGGAGGTTGCCGAGAAAGGCTCCCGCGGGTCCGGCGGCGTTTTTGATTTGGGCGCCGGAGTCGACGATCTGGCCCACGGAGTTGTAGAGGACTTTGGCCTGGTCCTCGCCGCTGTGTATGAACGCGGAGAAGGCCGACACCAGAGCGAACAGCGCAAGCAGCATCAGGACTACTCCGGTGAAGAGCCGCAGGCGTCTGTCGGAAAGCACTCGACGCAGGCTGCCACCAGCTGTGCGTGATGATGACGTACGGGAAGTGGCGGCGGCAGGCTCGGCGGCGCGAGCTGCGGTGTCGCGGCTCTGGCGGGTGCGGTTCTGGCGTTGGCGCGAGGTTTCCGGTGCCGGAGCTGTTTCCGCAGCAGTCTGTTCGTCGGGCGAGTTCTGAGGTTCGTCCTGATATGGGTTATAGTAGTCCGAAGAGCGGGGTGGCATGTTGGCTGTAGGGGGGAATGTTGTGGCGGGTTTATTTATAGAAGGCGCGGGCCATGGCGCGTTTGTCGTCGCGTTCTTTAATGCTCTGGCGCTTGTCGAATTCTTTTTTGCCGCGTCCGATTCCTATGACAAGTTTGGCCAGACCGCGGTCGTTGATGAACAGCCGCAGCGGCACGATGGTGAATCCGGATTCCTTGCCCTCCTTTTCAAGCTGGCGTATTTCCTTGCGGTTGAGCAGGAGCTTGCGGTCGCGGCGTTCGAGATGGTTGTTGTAGGTGCCGTAGAAATATTCGGCTATATACATGTTTTTCACCCACACTTCTCCGCGGTCCACGTAGCAGAACGTGTCGACCAAAGATGCCTTGCCGAGTCTGACCGATTTGATCTCGGTGCCGGTCAGGACTATTCCGGCGGTGAATGTGTCGCCGATCGCGTAGTCGAAGGTGGCGCGTCGGTTCTTTATGTTGATTTCTTTGAATTTCATAGGTTAAAGTGTGATTTTGTCGAGGAGATATTCGATCAGGTAGACCGGCACTATGACAGATCCCACTGTCAGCCCCACATATTTACCCATGGATTCCGGATCAACCGAGAGAAATATCCGTCCCTGGGCCATGACCACGGCCACATATATGGGCAGGAACTGGACAAGGGTCAGTTCCATGGGCATAAAATTGCCTATGACCGCTATGCAGGCCATCATGCTGACGGAATAGCACAGAAACACGGCTATGCGGTTTTCGTCGGGGGTGTCGCCGCTGATGGTGATGTACGGCAGGGCCGTGACCATGGCCAGCAGGGCCACATAGTATGTGAGAAAATATTGGGCGAATGTTGTGAGCACCGACAGCAACAGCATCAGGAAAGACTGATGTTCCCATATAGCGCGGGCAAACACCGATATGGCCGCCACCGCGATGATAGGCAGCAGCCCGTGTATCAGCGATCTGCGGGCGTCCGGGGAGTTGCTGGCCACGTCTTCCCAGCCTTTTGTCGGGGCAAGCAGCAACTGAAGCGTCTGTTTGAGGAAAGTGATCATAATTTACAAATGCAAATTTACGCATAATTCCACGATTATCAAATCACGGTTGCTGAAATTTTTGGATTTCCGGCCGGGATCACGGAATTTTATGACAGGGACGCTACAGGAGTCTGAAATTGCTGACAATCAAAATGCAGCAGTGAATCATTGCGGTCAGCGGTGGATCATGTCGCCGATGGTGAGTGCTATGCCTTTGACGGCGGCGTCGACCGGGGTGATGATGGGGCGGACGCGCATTTCGCCGGGGGAGAATACTTTGAGTGTGGCGGGATGGCATCTGATTTCGAGGATGCGGTCGAGTGTGACGGGCTCGCCGTCGATGTGGGCGGATCCGGGCGAGGTGCGTTCGATGGTAAGGTGCGAGGTGCGGAAGGTGTGTACCCGGGCGCTGTCGCCGAGTGTGCCGGCCATGATTTCTATGCCGGTGAGGAATGATCCGAGCCGTGTGCCCGCGTGGACTACGGTGACGTCCATGAGTCCGTCGGTGATGCTGGCGCGTGGGGCGATGAAGGTGTTGTTGCCGTATTGCGACGCGTTGCAGCATGCAATGAGAAATGCTTGTTCGACGATTTCGTGTCCTTCGGAGCGGATCACGTAGTGTTCGGATTTGTATTTGACGAATTGTTCGACGGCGCTGCGCATGTAGTTGATCATGCCGCGGTTTTTGGGGCGTGATGCGAATCCGTCGCTTACGGCTGCGTCGAATCCCACGCCGCAGGTGCAGAAGAAGGGAAGCCCGTTGACGGTGCAGTGGTCGCATGCCACGGTGTGCCCGCGGGTGATGATGTCGAGGGCGGGGTGGAGCGACACGGGTATGTTGAGGTGGCGTGCGAGTCCGTTGCCCGATCCCATGGGTATGATGCCGAGGGCTGTGTCGGTGCCGCAGAGGGCGCGGGCGGTTTCGTTGACGGTGCCGTCGCCGCCGGCGGCGATGACGGCGTAGGTGCCTTGTGCGGCGGCTGTGGCTGCTAATTCGGTGGCGTGGCCTGCGTGGCGGGTGTAGACGGTGTCGAGCCGCATGCCGGCCGCGCTTATGGCTTCGGCAGTGGCCGAGGCTACCTGTTCTTTGGACGAGGTGCCGGATACGGGGTTGATGATCAGCAGACAGCGTTTTTCTTCCATCAGAAGAGTTTTTCTATGTCGGAGGGGGTGAGCAGGATGAATGTGGGTTGGCCCGATGGGGTGAATCCGGGGAGCTTGAGCGACATCAGTTCGGCCGAGAGGTGGTGCATTTCGGCGTCGGAGAGGGGTCGGTCGGGGCGGAAGGCCGTGGCTCGTGCCAGCGACAGCGACAGGAGTGATCTGAGGGTGGAGGACGCGTCGTCGGTGCGTTCGTCGGCTATGTCGGCGAGTACGCTGGTAATGAGTTCGGCAGGGTTGAGATCGTCGGCCACGGAGGGGACTCCGTTTATGCTCCATATGTTTGAGCCGAGAGGGGCCATGTCGAATCCCATGGATTCGAGCGATGGCAGTATCTCTTCGAGCAGGGGCGCTTTGTCGGGGTTGACGGTGACCTGTTCGGGGAAGATCAGGCGCTGTGACGCGAATGTGGCCGGAGTGGCCTGCATGTAGCGTTCGTAGAGCACGGTGATGTGGGCGCGGCGTATGTCGATCAGGCGGAGTCCGCGTGGGTCGGCCATAGCTATGTAGCGGTTCTGCACGCGCATCAGCTCGGTGGCGTCGGAGCCGGTTGAGGTGTCGTCGGGGTTAATGTCGTCGTTGCTGCCGTTGTCGATGTTGAGTCTGGAACTTTCGAGTTCTTCAATGGCAAGACGGCTTTCGGCAGTGAAGTTTTTGTAGAGTTCCTCCCAGTTGTGAAGCGATGCCGGCGGTTGGGCGAAGTCGTTCTGGCGGAAGGGGTTGTAGGATGTATCGGCGGCTTTCGGCGGGGTGGAGTGAGGGGTGCTGTTGTAGGAGGGAGATGCCGATGAGCCGAATGCGGGTATGTGGTTTTCGATGTCGGCGGCTTCGTCGGTGGCCGTGTCGAAGTCGATGGAGGGGGCGGCGTTGAATCTGCCGAGGGTTTCCTTGACGGCGGCGAACAGGATCTGGCGGATGGATTGTTCCTGTTCGAATTTTATTTCGTTTTTGGTGGGGTGTATGTTGACGTCGATACTTCCTGGTTCGACAGTCAAGTCGATGAAGTATGTGGGCTGTGTGTCGGCGGGTATGAGACCTTCGTAGCACTGGCACACGGCTTTGTGGAAGTAGGGGTGACGCATGTTTCGCCCGTTGACGAAGAAGTATTGCAGGGCTCCGCGTTTGCGGGAATGCTCCGGACGGACCACGAATCCGCATATTCTCACGAGCGAGGTGTCGGTTTCTACCGGGATGAGCTGCGAGTCGAGCGATTTGCCGAACAGGGCTACTATGCGTTGCTTGAGGTTGCCGCGGGGCAGGGAGTGGACGGTGACGTCGTTGTGGATCAGCGAGAGTTCGATCTGTGTGTTGACCAGTGCGAGCCGCTCGAATTCGTGGAGTATGTTTGACATTTCCACGGAGTCTTTTTTGAGGAATTTGCGGCGTGCGGGGACGTTGTAGAAGAGGTTGCGTACCATCAGGTTGGTGCCCGGCGCGCAGGCTTCGGGCTGTTGCGACTCGACTTTGGAGCCGTTGATGATCAGGCGGGTGCCCACGTTTTCGCCGTGGCGCATGGTGCGCATGTCGACCTGTGCGACGGCGCATATCGACGCAAGGGCTTCGCCGCGGAATCCCATGGTGTGGAGAGCGAAGAGGTCGTCGGCACGGGTGATTTTGGATGTGGCATGGCGCTCGAAGGCCAGGCGTGCGTCGGTGGCGCTCATGCCGGTGCCGTTGTCAACGACCTGTATGAGCGTCCGTCCGGCGTCTTTGATGATTATCTTGATTTCGGTGGCGCCGGCGTCTACGGCGTTTTCCACGAGTTCTTTCACCACCGATGCTGGCCGCTGGATGACTTCGCCGGCAGCAATCTGGTTGGCCACGGAGTCGGGCAGGAGTTTTATAACGTCGCTCATATCTGACGGCAAAATTACGTATTTTCCCGATTAAAATCAAGATGGCGGGGAGAAAGTGACGGACCGGGTCAGTCAGCTCGGGGCTGAGTGATCCGGTCCGTGTTTTTTTGTTGGTTATGAGGTCTCCGTCGGAGATCGTAGATCAGTGACGGTCACCGCGGTCGCGGCGTGGTCCGCGGTCCTGACGGTCGCCGCGGTCGCGTCGGGGAGAGCGTTCGCCGTCCTCGCGGGGTTTGCGGGGTGCGCGTTCGCGTTCCACGTAGCCTTCGGGCTTGGGCTGGAGTGCACGCATGCTCAGGCGGTATTTTCCGGTCTTTTTGTCGATCTCGATGAGTTTGACGGTGACTTCGTCGCCTTCTTTCAGGCCGGATGATTCCATGTCGGGGATGCGGTCCCAGGAGATTTCGCTGATGTGGAGGAGTCCGTCGCGGTTAGGCATGAACTGCACGAATGCGCCGAAGTCCTGAATGGTGACGATCTTGCCGGTGTAGATCTCGCCTTCTTCGGGCTGGGCCACGATGGCGCGGATCATGGAGAGAGCCTTGTCGATGGAGTCTTTGTTGGCGGCAGCGACTTCGATGTAGCCTTCGGCGTCGATCTCGTCGATGCTTACTGTGGCTCCGCTTTCTTCCTGGATGCCCTGGATGACTTTTCCGCCCGGGCCGATCACGGCGCCGATGAGTTCTTTGGGTATGGTCATGGTGACGATACGGGGAACGTTGGGCTTGTAGTCTTCGCGGGGTGCGGGTATGGTGTCGTTGATGATGCCGAGGATGTGGAGACGTCCGTCGCGTGCCTGCATGAGGGCCTTTTCAAGTATCTCGTAGCTGAGACCGTCGCACTTGATGTCCATCTGTGTGGCTGTGATGCCTTCGGTGGTGCCTGTGACTTTGAAGTCCATGTCGCCGAGGTGGTCTTCGTCGCCGAGGATGTCGGAGAGCACGGCATACTTGCTTCCGTCGGATATGAGTCCCATGGCGATGCCTGCCACCGGTTTTTTCATTTTCACGCCGGCGTCGAGCAGGGCAAGGGTGCCTGCGCAGACTGTGGCCATGGATGACGATCCGTTGCTCTCGAGGATGTCGCTGACGATTCGGGTCACGTAGGGGAAGTCGTCGGGGAACATGCTCTTGAGGGCGCGGTGGGCGAGGTTGCCGTGGCCCACTTCGCGTCGGCTCACGCCGCGTGCGGGACGGGCTTCACCGGTGGAGAAGGGGGGGAAGTTGTAGTGGAGCAGGAAGCGTTCGCGGCCTTGGTCGAGCACGTCGTCCACAATTTTTTCGTCGAGTTTGGTGCCGAGGGTCACGGTGGCCAGCGACTGGGTTTCGCCGCGTGTGAACACAGCTGATCCGTGGGGTCCGGGCAGGTAGTCTACCTCGCACCAGATGGGGCGGATCTCGGTGGTCTTGCGGCCGTCCAGACGGACGCCTTCGTCAAGTACGCAGCGGCGCATGGCTTCTTTTTCCACATCGTGGTAGTAGCGCTTGACCAGAGGGGCCTTTTCGTCGCGTTCTTCTTCGGGGAGGGATTCTATGTAGTCGTCGCAGATCTTTGCGAATGATTCGGCGCGCCAGTGTTTGTCGGCACAGCCCTGCTTGGCGATCGCGTAAGCTTTGTCGTAGCATTTTTCGCGTACGTCCTTGCGCAGGTCCTCGTCGTTGACCTCGTGGCAGTATTCGCGCTTGACCACACCGAGTTCGCGTGCGAGTTCCTCCTGTGCGACACACTGCTGCTTGATGGCGTCGTGGGCTGCTTTGAGGGCTTCGAGGAGCACTTGTTCGCTCACTTCCTTCATTTCGCCTTCAACCATCATGATGTTGTCGTAGGTGGCGCCTACCATGAGTTCGAGATCGGCTTTTTCGAGCTGGTCCATGGTGGGGTTGATGACGAATTGGCCGTCGATGCGGGCAACGCGTACTTCAGAGATGGGTCCCTGGAAGGGAATGTCGCTGACGGTGAGCGCTGCTGATGCGGCGAGTCCGGCCAGTGCGTCGGGGAAGTCCACGCCGTCGGCCGAGTACATGGTGACGGTCACGAATGTGTCGGCATGGTAATTATCTGGGAAAAGGGGACGTAGCACACGGTCCACCAGACGGGATGTAAGGATTTCATAGTCGCTTGCGCGTCCTTCGCGTTTGAGGAATCCGCCGGGGAAACGTCCGTTGCTTGAGAATTTTTCTTTGTACTCGACGGTGAGCGGCATGAAATCCACTCCTTCGCCGGCTTCCTTGGCCGAAACGACGGTGGCCAGGAGCATGGTGTTGCCCATGCGCAGCTCAACGGCTCCATCAGCTTGCTTGGCGAGTTTGCCGGTCTCGAGGGTTATTTCCCGGCCGTCGGGCAGCGTGATGGTTTTTTTGATAGGGTTCAACATAAAAACGTTTTTAGTGTGTATGATTTTTTTCTTTCTTCTTTAAAATCACGCAAAGTTACTCCTTTTTTCTCTGACTTCCAAAAAAATCGGTGTCACGGGGCTGATTGCCGAGTATGGCGTGGAGGTTGCGCCGGAGTCCTGTGAGTTTGGTGCGGCGCACGGCGCTGTGGCGGAAAATTGCGTTGAATTTCTCGGGAGTGAGTGTGGCGAGAGCGTCGGTGTCGAGGTTGCGGAGGTCTTCGCCAGAGTGGAAGTCGGCGATGGGGGTTGGCGTGACCGTGGTGTTG
This sequence comes from Muribaculaceae bacterium, assembly GCA_011959405.1. Taxonomy (GTDB): domain Bacteria; phylum Bacteroidota; class Bacteroidia; order Bacteroidales; family Muribaculaceae; genus UBA3263. Next base: position 7,809 of record BLLX01000041.1, on the reverse strand, counting down.
TGCGGGCATACGCGCTGGCATTCGTCGCATCCGTACAGGTGGCCGCAGAGGTCTGTGTCGGGGGGCAGGTCGCCGCGGTGTTCGATGGTGAGGTAGCTGAGACATCTTTCGGCTCTGATGGCCGATCCGTCGGGGTTGATGGCGCCGGCCGGGCATGCGCTTACGCATCGCATGCACTGCATGCAGCGGTCGGAGCAAGGGTTGTCGGGTGTGACTCCGACGGTCCAGAGCAGGGTGCCTATGAACACGTAGCTTCCTATTCCGGGGACTATGAGCTGGTTGTTGATGCCTGTGAAGCCGAGACCGGAGCGCACGGCCCAGTAGCGTTCGCGCAGCGGGGCGGTGTCGACACACGCGCGGGTCTCTCCGCCCCAGCGTGAGGTGACGGCCTGAGAGAGCTGCAGCAGGCGTTCTCGCACGACTTCGTGGTAGTCGCGTCCGCGGGCGTAGAGCGCTATGGGGAGTCTGAGCGGTTCGTCGGTGTAGTAGGGAAAGGCGCAGACCAGCAGGGTGCGGGTGCCGGGCAGGAGCAGCTGGGGGGAGAGCCTTATGTCGGCGTAGCGTTCCAGATAGGTCATGGATGCATGGTGGCCTGCGGCAATCCAGCGGTCGTAGATTGCGGCGGCTTCGGGGTCTACTGTGCCGGCGGCGGCTATGCCGAGCCGCGCGGCGCCTGCGTCGGCGGCCATCAGCCGCAGTTCACGGGCGGATGGGGAGCAGTTCATAGCCTTGGTCTATGAGCCACTGCAGAGCCTGCGGGAGCACTTCGCGGAGGTTGCGCCAGGCTTTCAGCGAGTCGTGGAACACGATGATGGAGCCGTTGCGAGTGAAGCGGCGCACGTTGTCGAGGACGCGGTCTGGGGTGAGTTTGCGCGAGTAGTCGCGTGTGACCACGTCGTACATCACCAGATTGTAGTGTTGCTGGACGGCTTTGGCCTGTTTCCATGTGAGCAGGCCGTGGGGCGCTCTGAAGAGTACGGAGTCGATTAGCGCGCCGGCTTCGCTGACGTCGCGCAGGAATTTCCTGCGCGACGTGTGAAGGCCTTGTATGTGGTGCATGGTGTGGTTGCCGTAGCTGTGGCCGCGCCGCTTGATCTCGTCAAAGAGCCGGGGGTGTCGGCGCACGTTGTCGCCCACCATGAAGAATGTGGCTTTGACGCCGAAGCGGTCGAGTGTGTCGAGCACCCAGGGTGTCACCTCTGGCACGGGGCCGTCGTCGAAGGTGACGAAAGCCACTTTCCGTCCTTTGTATTTGATGCGCCATATCGCTTCCGGAAACAGGATGCGGTAGATCAGCGGCGGCTGTTCGATCAGTGATAGCATGCCGTGTGGTAACGGGTCAGGATATGGTCGAGTCGGTTGATGTCTCGACAGCTGTCTCCGCCACCTCGGGGTCGTCGGACGAGTCGTCCATGCGGTCGAGGTTGAACATCCGGATCAGGTCCACTCCGGTCTTGTCTCTGACCTCGTTGAGATAGTCGGTGGCGCTGTCGGCTCCGACGGAGTAGACGTAGCGGACTATCAGGTCGAAGATGTAGCTGTAGTCGCCGTATTCGACCATGGCACGGTCTGATGCCTGAAGTGTGGCGCGGCGTGCCGGTGTGAGCGAGCGGATGTAGGGGATGTAGTGCACGGCGGTCATTATTTCCTGACGCAGGATCTCTTCGCCGCGTTCGATGGCCTGATCGTTGGCCAGCTGTTCGCCGAGCGATATCATGTAGTAGGCCACGGCGTCGCCCACCTGCACCCCGTAGGGCATTACGCACATGGGCAGTTTGGTGTCCATGGTCATGAGCACGTCGAGGGCTTTCTGCGACTGGCCTTCGGCTATGAGCGACGATGCCACCGAGAGCATGGCGTTGCGCGTGGATGCCAGCATGCGCTTGACGGTTTCGTCGAGGTAGACGTCGCCGGAGTCTTCGGCGTCGAGTCCGCCCCAGCGGAACCGCTCCATGACGTTGCGGTAGGCCTTCTCGGTGTTGGCTTCCTTGATCTGGTCGGCGTTGTAGACGGGTATTACTTCCTGAGCCATGCCTGTGGTGTACATGTAGGGCTGCAGGCCGAGGTAATAGCTGTCGGGCACGGTGTTGGCAAAGTAGACGGGGCGTTTCCATCCGCCGTCGATGGCGGCGGCTAGGATGTCGTAGGTGAGGACGTCGCCCTGGGTGATGATGCTCTGGCCCTGATTTTTGCGTTTGAGCGCCGTGATCATATCCACTTCGATGGTGTCGGCCGCATATGCCGCTTCTTCGGGGCTGATACGTCCGGCAGCCACCGCTGCGTCTATGTCGACGGGGAAGGATATGGATCCGGCCACGTCGACGGCATAACCCATTCCGGGCATGTCGGCCTCGCTGCTGTAGTAGTGGCGCAGGAAGTCCGACACAGGCACCACGGTGTCGGCTTCCATGAGGTAGCCCGACTGGCGGCGTCCGTTGGCCAGGTCGAGCGCCGTGGCCGTCATGGGCACAGGCGCGGCCTGATATGACGGCAGACGTTGCTGTTCGGCATACCAGTCTGTGGTGAGGTAGCTGAGGTTGATCACTCTGACGTCGGTGCGGTAGCCTTCGACTTCCTGTGCGTACCACAGGGGGAAGGTGTCGTTGTCGCCGTTGGTGAATATGATGGCGTTTTCGTCGAGCGACGACAGGTAGTTCATGCCGAAGTCGCGTGCGGTGTAGCGTCCGGAACGGTCGTGGTCGTCCCATGTCTGGCTGACCATCTGCAACGGCACTATCAGCCCGATGACGGAGGCTATGGCCCCGGCCGCTGTGGAGTCTTTCTTTTTGAGCAGACTCTCCAGTCCTTCGGCTATGGCTCCCACTCCCAGACCTATCCAGATGGCGAAGGCATAGAATGAGCCTGCGTAGGCGTAGTCGCGTTCACGTGGCTGCGAGGGGGTCTGGTTCAGGTAAAGCACGATGGCTATGCCGGTCATGAAGAAGAGGAAGAACACCACCCAGAACTGCTCGATGCCGCGTTGTCCGCGCATGGACTGCCAGAGGAGTCCGGCCACGCCGAGCAGCAGAGGGAGCATGTAGAAGACGTTGTGGCCTTTGTTGTCGCGGCCCTGGTCGGGCGGCAGCAGCGACTGGTCGCCAAGGCGGGCGTTGTCTATGGCGGGGATGCCGCTGATCCAGTTTCCGCGGTTTACCTCGCCGTTGCCCTGAAGGTCGTTCTGGCGTCCGGCAAAGTTCCACATGAAGTAGCGGAAATACATGTGGACGAGTTGGTAGTTTATGAAGTAGTTGAGGTTTTGTCCGAATGTGGGACGCTTCATGCGCTTGGTGGCAGGGCCGACCTTGCCGTCGTAGCCCACGGTGGAGCTGCATGCCACTGTGGGGAGGTCGGATTCGGTGATTCCGGCCCATTTCATGTATTCGGCACGGTGGTCGCGGCTGTAGAGACGGGGGAACACCATGTTGAGCTGCGGGATGTAGTCGTAGCGGGTGCGTGAGAGGACTTTCACGTAGCGGTCGGGGTCGCCGGGGTTTTGTTTCACCTGCTTGGCATAGTTGTATTCTTCGGTGCCTGCGGGCGAGCCGTCGGGTGTGCGGAGCACGTCGGAGCCGAACGTTGTGCCGTAGAGCCGCGGGGTTTCGCCGTACTGCTCGCGGTTGAGGTATGATCCGAGGTCAAACACGTTGTCGGGAGCGTTCTGGTTCATGGGCGTTTTTGCCGATGAGCGTATGAGCAGAAGCGCGTAGGACGAGTAGCCGGCGAAGATCACCATGACGCTGAGGGTCACGAGGGTGAGTATGCGCACGGGCAGTTTGCGCGTTGTGGCGAGATATACTCCCAGTCCGGCCAGTACGAATACCGGAATCCACAGGCTGTGGCCAATGAAGGGAACGCCGCTGAAGAAGATGGCGGCGATGAAGCTGACGCTGATTCGTGTGGCCGATTTCTGGGCGTAGAGTTCGCGCAGCGACCAGATGAACGAGACTACGGCGAGTATGGTGTAGACTATCACGCCGGTGTTGAAGCCCAGTCCGAGGGTGTTGACGAAGAACAGCTCGAAGTATTGAGCCACCTCGATGAATCCGGGCACGAGTCCGAAGAGGATCAGCGCCACGATGACGAATGACAGCAGCAGGGCCATCAGCGAGCCTTTGGCCGTGGGGGCCGCCCATTTCTTGTAGTAGAACACAAGGACGATGGCGGGGATGCAGAGCAGGTTGAGCAGGTGGACCGCTATGGAGACGCCTATGATGTAGGCTATCAGCACCAGATAGCGGTCGCTGTGTGGCATGTCGGCTCTGTTTTCCCACTTCAGGATGAGCCAGAACACCAGAGCGGTGCAGAAGGATGAGAAGGAGTAAACCTCGCCTTCCACGGCCGAGTACCAGAATGTGTCGCTCCAGGCGTAGGCGAGGGCGCCCACGAGTCCGGAACCGAATATGGTGATGATTTTGGCGGTGGAGATGCTTTCCGAGCCGTCTTTGACGATGAGCCGCCGCATCAGGTGGGTTATGGTCCAGAAGAGCAGCATGATGGTGCCGGCGCTGAGCAGGGCGTTCATGGAGTTGACAGCCATGGCGACTTTGGTCACGTCGCCGCCGATCAGATTTATGGCAAATCTGGCGGCGAGCATGAAGATGGGGTTGCCCGGCGGGTGTCCTACTTCAAGTTTGAAGCCTTGCGAGATGAATTCAGGGCAGTCCCAGAAGGATGCCGTGGGTTCGATTGTCAGCAGATAACTCACACCGGCGATCAGGAAGCAGAGCCAGCCGAGCGAGTTATTGATGATGTTGTAGCGTCGATTCATCATTTACTTTAATAGTGTTGGTACTTTAATGGGAATTGGGGTTTTTAACGTGTAGCAGGGACGCGTGTGTGCGCCCCTGCGTATATTCAGGTGTCGGGTGATGGTTAATTCTTTACTGCATAATCATTTTTTCGCCGTTGACGATGTAGAATCCATGCCGTGGATTACTGACACGGCGCCCGGCCAGATCGTAGGCCACGGCGGTGTCCGGACTTTGGGCTGAGGTGTTGTCGGTGATTTCGCCGATGCCTGTGTATTCGTCTTCGGGGATGAGACGCAGGCGGTAGCTGTCGCTTATGTCCGTATTTTTGTATTCCATCTGGCTTTCGCCCGGCAACCAGAAGTCAGTGCCGGCTTCGGCGGCGTTCTGAATGGAGTACAGCCCGCCCACTTCGGTGATGCAGAATGTGTTCCACACGTCGCTGTAGCCTCCGGAAAAGCCTATGCGACCCACTTCGTCGAAGTGTTTTTTGGATTTGACGTGGGTGACTTTCAGGCGGCCGACCGACGATGCGCCTTCGATCAGAAACAGCTGGTTTTTGTCGGCGGGGCGTTTCACTGTCTTGAATGTGGCGTATTGTCCGCTGGAACCGTTGCCGGTGAGGGCGCGGCCCTGTTCGTCGATAATATACAGCTCTTTGCCTATGATGCTGGGATATGTCACCTGTGAGCCGTCGGCGGGCACAATGTCGAATATGAAGTTGTCGGTGTGGTATGCCGTGACGGAGCCTTTGCTGATGCGTGTGGCGTTGGCAGTCCAGTAGTTGTTGCCGGCCGATCCGCCGTTCTGTATGGCGAATTTGCCGTCGAGACGGGTGATCTTATATGAGTGCCATGCGGCTTCGTAGGGGTTGGTATCGTCGGACACGGTGAAGTTGCCCAGTTCGTTGAGGTAGCGTTTGTCCCATTCGTTGACGATCTTGTAGCGTCCTGTCTCGGGGTCGACGGATATGATCCACTGCTGGCGGCCGGGGTTGATGTCGTCGATTGATGACTGGAATACGGGGTTGGAGCTTCCTGAGGGGTTGCTCAGGTATTTGCCGTTGTGCATTATGTAATATGTGCCGTTTTCAAGCACCTGTGCGGGGAACAGGTCGGACGGGTAGTCGAAGCCTGAGCTTTTGAATTCGGACACCAGAGTGCCAACGGTGCTTTTGATGAAAGGCTCGACGTAGAGTGTGGCCGTGCGGGGCGCTACGGACTGTATGGATCCGGTGAAGTTGCGGCTCATGAGTTTGTCGGCGGCTTCAGTCTTTTCTGTGTAGCTTCTGTAGTGTGAGATGAAGTTTTCCACATTTTTTGTCTGAAGGTCGTTGAACAGGTTCATGGCAAGCAGTCCGCGTTCGGCCTGATAGTTGAAATACTGGAGGAATTCGAGGATTTCGGCTGTCAGACGGGGTTGGTCGGTGTTGTTGAGCAGTTCGTCGGCTGCGGCTTTCATGTCGTTGAAGCAGGCGGCATATTCGTCGGCTGCGGCTTCGGTGAGTGCAGGATACTTGTCCATGATGGCCTTGAATTCAGGCGATTCGTTATAGCGCCGGAGTCCGTGCACGCTCGGGGCCACATCGACGTTGTTGATGCAGAATGTGCGGTAGGCCTTCTCGTGGCCGGGCACCAGGTAGGCGAACGAGCGTTCCCAGGCGGCGTCGGAGTCGTAGGCTGTGGGGTTCCAGCAGTAGTCGGCGATGCTGTAGAGGGCCACTTTGGATGCTTCGGCATACTGCATGGGGTTGGATGTGAAGGCGCTCACCTTGTCGTAGATGTCGGCTTCGTTGCCGTAGACGGGACCCATCAGGAGATTGTGCTGGCCGTAGTCGTTGACGGGGTAGTTGAGCCAGATGAACGGGTCGCGTCCGGTCTGTCCCTTGAACCATGCGCAGTCGGCCTTGTCGATCATGTCCACCACGCTGTTGCCGGTCCACATTATGCGGATTCCGGGATCGAGCTGGCTGCCCATTTTGGAGAGGTAGTCGCCGGATGACCATCCGCGGTTGTACTGGGTGGGACATACGATCATGGGAGCCACGTCGTCGTGTTTATTGACGAACTCGGTGGTGAGGAAGTTGAGGTATGAGATCTGGTTGTCGACGCTTTCGGCCGAGATGTCGTCGAAGAATATGGCGAAGTCGCGTACGCCGAGACTGTACATCTGATCGAATTTCTTCAGGGCGTTGGAGCGGTCGGTCGATGACGCTATGGAGTTGCTCGGGTGCATGGCCCATACGAACCTGACTTTGTTTTCCGATGCGTGTTTCACGAGTTCGGCCATTTTGGCGGCTTCTTCCTCGGGATACAGCTCATACCACCGCGAGTGGTGGTAGGGGTCGTTTTTGGGGCCGTAGATGTGGATGTTCATCTTGTTGTCGCCGTAGAATCTGAAGAGGTCCTGACGGTCTTCGTGGCTCCAGGGGTTGCCGTAGAATCCTTCCACCACACCGCGGAGCGATGTCAGGGGCCAGTCGGTTACGGTGACCGACATTACCTCGGGCTGTGATGCTATCTGCAGGAAGGTTTTTACTCCATAGAAAGTGCCTTGGGCATCGTTGCCGGCGATGATGACTTTGCCCGGCTCGATTTTCAGATAGTAGCCTTCGGCCTTTTCGGGTATCAGAGACTCGTATGCGGCCACGGCTGCATCGCCGCGTGAGCCGACGATGATCGGCACGTTGCCACCTTCCTGTATGCCAACTTTGCTTGCAAGCTCCCGCAGCGCGTCGGAGTCGGGATCGCCGGACACGTAATAGCGCGCATCGGAGGTGTTGAAGGCTTTGGCTCCCCATTGTACCTGCTGGGGCACCGGGGATACCTCGACCTGCTGTGAATGGGCCCACAGTCCTGTGGAAAGGGCTATGGCGCAAAGGGCAGAGAGCTTGAGTTTCATGGAGAATGTGGTATTTAGTTGTGTATGGTTGGCTGTAGATATTGTCAGCCACAAAGTTAGGTAAAACTTTTGATAAAAAATACAAAAAGCGGATAAAACTGCGGTCGGCCCCACGGCTCTTTCATTTAAGATTTCGTCTCATTCTCGACAAATGTGTTAT
>BLLX01000040.1 GCA_011959405.1 Muribaculaceae bacterium | reverse complement strand
GAAGAATATGGATTGAAGTACAAATTTGAGCAATCATAACCCGTAATTCGCAGAAATTAAATATCCCTACTGAAACAAATTTATTTAGTGATTATAAAAAACGTCCTGCGATAAAAATCATGGGACGTTTTGATATATTTCCGATTTTTATTGCTACTTTTGCATCAAGACGAGTGACATTGATAGCAACTCACAGCAAATCGCAGAAACAGACACGGTTGCCAATTCGTTACCTCTATTTTATCCTTCCTTTCAAACCTCTTATAAATAAAGAGGTTATAAAAGTCTTCCAGAATTACGAAAAAATACATTCATGGGTATAGAAAAAGCCGCCGGAATGCGTGTGGGTGGCGCTTTCCGGCGACTTTTTCTGTTGATTTCAGAAATCCATTGAGACCCGTCCGAAGAATCCGATTTTATACCCGTTGGCATGAAATTCCTTGCCGTATGACGGGCGTTCGTATTTTGTGATCAGATGTGGGCCGATGTTTATGCTCAGACCAAGATGGCGCCCTATTGGCACCCTGACTCCGCCCGACAGCGCGCCATAGAATCCGCTGCTGCCTTCTGAGACCAAGGCTCCGCCGAGTCTCAGGCCAACGTGTGGGTATATGCGTTTGTTGCCCGCGGACTTAAAAAAGATACGGCCGTCTATGTAGATGGGTATCAGATATTGGTTGGCGTTGAAGTCGCGCAGGTAGCCTGCGCCGCCACCGAAGAAGTAGCGGTCCTTGAACATCACGCCGTGAGTGGTGGTGATGCCGATGTCGGCCGAGTGATATGCGCCTGTGGCAAGTACTTCGATGCTTGCTTCGCCCATGTAACCGTTGGGGTGGATGGGCTGTGTGATGGCTTCCATTACCGCGGTGGTGTCGGCTGGAGTTTGGGCCGCCGAGCTGATAGCGGCCGCTATGATGGCGGAGAGCAAAAGACCCAGTTTTTTCATTGCATTCTAACGGAATGTGTGACAGACTTGTGGTGCTGCCGGTTAATAATTGAGCTGATATTGTTGTCTTAATTACAAAGATACGGAGAATTCTTTGAATGGACAAGATCAGTTTATAAAATAAGGGTGATCGTCAGCATTTATAATGGTTTGAAGGTCTTCGGATTGCGCTCGGACCAAATAGGGAATACGTGGAGTCGGCCTGAGGAAAGGAGAAGAATTTTGATGCGATAGTGTGCGGATAATTAATGATGACGTAGCGTGGCGGGATATTGCGCGCGCGGATTATTCTGTGTAACTTTGTGGCATGATTCAGTTCAAGCAACTTGACCGATTCATGCTACGCAGTTTTCTGCCGCTTTTTGCCATGACGTTTCTGATATGCACTTTCATAGTGTTGATGCAGTTCTTGTGGCAGCATATCAACGATCTGGTAGGCAAGGGACTGGGTATGTGCGTGATGGCCGAGCTTTTTTTCTATGCGGCGTTGTCGATGGTGCCGCTCGCTTTGCCGTTGGCCATTCTGCTGGCGTCGCTGATGACTTTCGGAAATCTCGGCGAGAGTTTTGAGCTTACGGCGCTGAAGGCGGGAGGAATTTCGCTGTTCAGGGTGATGAAGCCGCTGATCGGGCTGGTTATAGCTATTGCCATAGGTGCTTTCTTTTTTCAGAATAATGCTTTGCCTGTGGCCCAGGCCAGAATGTGGACTCTGCTCAAATCCATGAAACAGAAGTCGCCGGAGCTTGACATAGTTGAGGGTGAGTTCAATTATCAGTTGCCTAACATCAATATTTTCGTGCGGGAGAAGAACCGTGACACCGGTGTGCTTTACGGAGTGATGATCTATGATATTCAGCAGGGATTCGAGCGGTCGCGCGTCATACTGGCCGATTCGGCCACTCTGACCATGACGCCTGACAAGACTCATCTGTATCTGACAATGCACTCGGGCGAAATGTTCGAGAACCTGCGTGATGCCACCGGAGTCCATACCACAGCCCGCAATCAGCTCTATCGCAGCGAGGAGTTTGACATGAAACAGGTGATGGTGGCGTTCGACGCCAACTTCAACCGCATGGACGAAGGCGACATGAGGTCGTTATATATCGGAAAGAACGTGAGCGAGTTGACGCATTCGATAGATTCGCTGAAAGCGCGTCTGGACAGCATCGGCGCGGATGTGGGCCGTTCGCTGGCCGACTCCAAGATGCTCGGGGTGGACCGTTATGTGACCCATGTGTATCCCGACGGATCGGAGATAGTGACCGAGAATCCGCCCGTGGTCATGGACCGTCCGCTTGATGTCGACTCGATTTTCTATGGCGACGGGCAGATAGAACCGCGCCGCCGCACTTTCACGATGGCTCAGGCCAATATCCGCCAGAAGCGCATGGAGAACATAGGCCGTAGCCTTTATATGGAGGATGAGTCGAAGATACTGCGCCGCCACGGCATCGAACTTCAGAAAAAGTTCACCCTGTCGTTGGCTTGCCTGATATTTTTCTTTATAGGGGCACCGCTCGGAGCCATAATACGCAAGGGCGGGCTGGGAATGCCGCTGGTGATCTCCGTAATGCTGTTTATTGTGTATTATATAATAGACAACACGGGCATGAAGATGGCCCGCGACGGTGCTTTGCCCGTATGGCAGGGCATGTGGCTCAGTTCGGCCATACTTCTGCCGCTCGGCATATTCGTGACATACAAGGCCGTCAATGATTCCGGGGTGTTCAATGCCGACGCCTATAAGAATCTGTGGCGGGCGCTGCTCAATCGCGAGAAGCGTGAGCTGGCTGTGAAAGAGGTGGTAATCGAGGATATGGATCCGCAGCGTGCGGCGCAGATGTTGGAAGAGCTGCGTGAGTCGTGTGCCGGCTTTATTGCCGATTATCCCGGTAGGCAGGACTATCGGGCGTATTGGGCCGGCGGATATCCGTCGCGAACGGTGCAGGAGGTCATAGCCCGTCTTGAGCATGCCGTGAGCTATATGGCCAATTCCCGCTCCGGCACTTTGGTGGCCGCGTTGAATTCGGTGCCGTTGCTCCACAATTACCGCATACTTCATCCTGCGCCGGATTCGGCTTTGAGCAAGGCAATGTGCTGGTTTGTGCCCGCAGGCGTTCCGGCATGGATTGTGGCGCAGGTGTGGCAGAGACGTTTCCGCCGCAAACTCATGACCGTACTGAAACTTATTCCGGAAATAAACAAGATACTCGAAAATTTATGATAAAGCTCGACAGCGTAGAGGAAGCTATTGAAGACTTCCGTCAAGGTAAATTTGTGATAGTGGTTGACGACGAGGACCGTGAGAATGAGGGCGACCTCATTGTGGCCGCAGAGAAAATCACGCCAGAACAGGTGAACTTCATGCTCAAGAACGCCCGCGGAGTGCTGTGTGCGCCGATTACCATGAGCCGTGCACGTGAACTTGAACTGGATCCTCAGGTGCAGGTCAACACTTCGGTGCTCGGCACCCCCTTCACGGTCACTGTGGACAAACTCGAGGGATGTTCGACCGGGGTGAGCATACAGGACCGTTGTGCCACCATCCGTGCGCTTGCCGATCCGCAGGCCACGCCTGCCACTTTCGGCCGCCCCGGTCATGTGAATCCTCTTTATGCCAATGATTTCGGAGTGCTCGGCCGTACGGGCCATACCGAGGCATCTGTGGATCTGGCGCGTCTTGCTGGTCTGCAGCCCGCGGCATCGCTTATGGAGATCATGAGCGACGACGGTTCTATGGCGCGTTTGCCGGAGTTGCGTCAGAAAGCCGACGAATGGGGCATGAAACTTATAAGCATAGCCGATCTGGTGGCCTACCGCACACGCACCGAAAGTCTCATAGAGCAGGGTGTGGAGGTGGATCTGCCGACGGCCTACGGCCATTTCCGCGCCATCCCTTTCCGCCAGAAGAGCAACGGGCTGGAACATATAGCCATAATCAAGGGTGACCTTGGCGGTGACGATCCGGTGCTGGTGCGCGTGCACTCGTCATGCGCCACAGGCGACATATTCGCGTCCCGCCGCTGTGATTGCGGCGAGCAGCTCCACACGGCTTTGCGCCGCATTGACGAGGAGGGTCGCGGAGCCGTGGTCTATCTGATGCAGGAGGGTCGCGGCATCGGTCTGATGGAGAAGATGAAGGCATATAAACTTCAAGAGGAGGGTATGGACACTGTAGACGCAAATATCTGTCTGGGTCACAAGGCAGACGAGCGCGACTACGGGGTGGGTGCCCAGATTCTACAGGCCATAGGTGTGCAGAAAATGCGCCTGATGAGCAATAATCCCATGAAACGCATCGGTCTGCAGGGCTACGGACTTGAGATCGTGGAAACCGTTCCGCTGGAAACGACCCCCAACGATTTCAATCTGCGGTATCTCCAGACCAAGCGCGTGCGCATGGGTCACGATCTGTCTGTCTGACCTGTTTTCCGGGCGCATGCAGCGAACCTCAGGCGTGCTGCATGCGTTTATCCGGTGAGATATGGGCAGAAAAGATGAAATCTTGAAAATCTGGCGGGAGTGTTTCCCAGAAGACACTCCTCAGTGGCGTGACATGTTGTTCGACGCCGTCTATTCCGAAGACGTGGCGCTGACTGTGGCCGACAGCTCGGGGCTGACGGTGAGTTCGCTTCTGTTGCTCCCTTATGTCATGAGGTTTCATGGCGCGGAGACGAAAATGTCTTATATATATGGCGCCGGGACTTTGCCACGCCACCGCATGAAGGGCCACATGGGCCGTCTGATCCGTATGGCGCTGCATGAAGCGGCGGCGCGCGGTGATGTATTTGTCGGTCTTGTTCCTGCATCCGACAGGCTCAGGCAATATTACAGCCGGTTCGGTTTCTCCACCGTGGGCTATCGGCGGGAGCAACGCTACACGGCCGGACACAGTTTTGTGACCGACGGGGCATACGATGACGTTTCTTCGGTCTGCGCGACTGATCTGTATGCCGATTTCTCACGCATGGAGAGTGAATCGATGCGCTGTGGCGTGCGGCACTCGTTGCAGCAGTTTCTTACTGTTATGGCTGATGTGGCGATGAGTGACGGCAGCCTGTTTGCCGCAGTATCGTCCGTAGGGTCCGGTCGGGTTTCCGCAATGGCATGGGCTAAAAGGTGCGGAGCAAGGCGCGATGTTGTGGTGACGGAACTTCTGTCGGACTCGTATGATGCCGCTAATGCGGTCCTGTCGGCATTGCAGCGACAGGCGCCCGGGTCTCCGTTGACTGTTTTGGCTGCCACTGAGGATGATGTGGCTGGTGGCGGTTTCATCCCCGGTGCCATGGTCCGGATCACTGATCCTGCGGCGGCTTTCGGCATTATTGCCAAAGCAGATCCCGGGCTGAGACTCACGGTGAGACTGACCGATGAGACGTTGCCGGATCAAAGCGGTGTATATGTGGTTTCAGGAGGATCTGTCAGGCATAGTGACACGGGATGCGGCCCGGAGGAGCCGGATCTTTATGTTACCCCAGACGTGCTTGCAGCCATGATGTTCAGTTCGAATCCTGTAGCGGCTGTGACGGGCTTGCCGGGAGGTCGGCCGCATTTCTCCCTTATGCTGGATTGAGTTATATAGGAAACCAGACGAAAACAGCGGCGTCCCATACGGCGTGCGACACCACTAAAGCGCCCAGACGGTCGGGGCGGAACCTGTAGGCCAGTCCCCAGAATCCTCCTGCGACAAGTGCGGCCATCACAAGCATGAAATTGCATGAGCCGACATGGACCAGCGAATATACGGCTGTTGCCGCGATGAATCCGCTGACGGGTCCCCATTTCGCAGAAAATGTGCGTTGCACGTATCCCCGCCAGAATATTTCCTCCGCAGGTCCTATCACGAATAACAGTAGTGCAGACAGGAGCCACGGCGAGGTGTCGCCTTTGAAATCATATATGTGGTTTACCTCCGGCCGGGCGAAGTCGAACATCAACTGCGACAGCTTGTCGCCGGTCCAGAATATACCCCACAGCAGTGTGGCGCTGGCTATGCCGAGACCGATATCCGATGCAGTGATGCGAAAGCCACGGTACCACCGGCCCCACGCCGTTGCCATGCAGGTCAGAATCACGGCTGCTACGGTCATGACAGGCCATAGGTCCAATGCAGGGGCCGTGAGTGGCGAAAACATCATGGTCCATAGCGCCAGAGCCGTGAGTATGGCTATAGATATCCGTTTCATCATGAGGTGTGGGACAGCAGGATTGCGTATAGTGTGAGCGCAGCGCTGAGCGAAAGGCTGAAAACCAGTTGCAGTTTGGCTGTGTGCTCGTCGAGATTGCCGATCGAGATCAGATTGTCGGGAGTGGCATGTGCGATCATGCGTATGTTGCGCACTGTGGGCAGTAAAGCGGCGGCACATGCCACTGCTGCTACCGCGGGAAGAATGCCGGATAGAATCAGTGCGCCTGTTATCGCCAACGGCAGGACAACCTCCGCCACATAGACCGTGCGCGATGCACGGTTGCCTATGATCATGGCCAGAGTCCTGATTCCGGCACGGCGGTCGGTGGCCACGTCGCGTGTGTTGTTGGCATGGAGTATGGCCACCGTTATCAGTCCTACGGGTACTGAAATGGCTATAGCTTCAGGAACAAAAGTGCCGGTTATCAGATATGATGTGCCTGCGGTGGGCAGCAGGGCGTATGTCAGGAAAATGTCTACATCGCCCAATGCGTTGTATTTTAGAAACGGATAGAACACGGTGAGCGCTATTCCGGCTATGCCGAGCGCCAGAATCACAGGGCCGCAGCATACGGCCAACAGCACTCCTAACGATGAGGTGATGCAGAAAAGAGCTATGGCCAGATTGCGTACTTCAGTTGTAGAGAACTGGCCGGAAGTAAGAATCTTAACTCCGTAGCTGTCGGCTGTGTCTACTCCGCGTTTGAAATCACGGAGATCGCTCCACACATTGCCCACGGCCTGAAACAGTATCATAGATATCAGAGCCACGATGGAATATGCCCATTGCGACGGGCCTACCGGAGCTGAATCTCCTGATGAAGTCAGATAGAAACAATAGGCCATGGTTACGGCCACCGGCATGGCTGATGCCGGAAATGACCACGGGCGTGTGGCCAAAAACCATTCTTTGAAGGTGTGATTGCTCATAAATTGACAGAAAAATTCAAAACGAGGTACAAAATTAATAAAATCCCGCCAATTATCAGCTACCGGATGGTGCGGCTGTAGTTAGAATATGGGAGGGCCAGAATGTGATAGTCGTTTGGCGCGTATGCCGGAAAGCAGAGCGTGCCGAAATGATCGCATGGATTATGTATCACTCCCGCCATGGTGGGCCCGTATCTATATATAATAACATTTATTTATTGTTTTCCTGGAATTTTTATAATAAATATGTGTATTTGGAAAAATTTTGTACCTTTGCGATTAGATTAGGTCTCTCATGCAGAGAATGTATGGCTTAAAAACTTAATTTGCATTCATTTATAGATGAGTACAAATACTAATACTGAACACATTTCGGCAGTGTCTTCGGGCGTTGGCGACGCCGTAGGCGTAGACTGTCGCAAATGGTTCGTAGCTATTGTGAATAACAATAGCGAGAAAGCCGTGCAGGAAAGAATGTCCAGTCTCGATTATGAGACATACGTTGCCAAACAGGTCGTTTTGCGTGTTTGGAAGAACGGCAGAAAGGCCAAGGTTGACAAGGTGGTCATACCATCCGTCGTGTTCGTCAAATGTACCGAGAAAGAGCGTAAGTCAATAGTCTCACTCCCTTTTATCAATCGGTTTATGGTAAACAGGGCTTTGGCATCTGTCAATGGTCTGCATAAACCTCTGGTAACAATCCCTCAGAAACAGATCGATACCCTGCGCTTTATGCTGGGGCAGTCGGATATTCCGGTCAACTTTGTCGAAACACCATTCAGACAGCATGATAAGGTCGTTGTTGTGCGTGGCAATCTCAAGGGGGTTGAGGGAGAGGTGATCCAAGCCTGCGATGGCAAAAGCGAGGTGATTGTGAGAATCGAACTTCTGGGAGCTGCCAAGGTGACCATTGAAACCATAAATCTCCAACTTATGAAGAGACATGAAAGCTGAAATTATGATTTGTGGCGTATAATCGCCACATTATCAAACGGTTAACATTGGTCCTCTTTCTTGAAAAGATAGTATAAACATTACATTATGCGCATAAAATATTTCACTTCTGGCCTGATTGTTGCGACATTGCTTTTAGGCTCATGTTCGACTCCGAAAAATATTGCCTATTTTCCGGAGTTAAACACCGGTTCGATTGTTCAGGCGGAGAATATGCTTGAGATCAAAGTCAAACCGGAGGATAAGCTATCGGTAATAGTCAGCACACAGGATCCGAGTCTTTCAAATATGTTCAATCTGGTCACTACTCAAAACAGATTGGGACAGACGACATCGTCCACAACCACAGTAGGCGGTGCAAGTAGCAACGGTAGCGGTCAGGCGTCGCTTTATATGGTTGACTCTCATGGAGATATAAATTTCCCTATATTGGGGAAACTTCATATTGAGGGGCTGACCCGAGAGCAAGTCGCTGAAAAAATTACGGCGGATCTGGTAAAAGCCGATCTTGTAAAGGATCCTATAGTGACTGTGGAATTTGCAAATACCGGGATCTCAATTATCGGAGAAGTGAAGTCGCCCGGCAGGTATGAATTCAACAAGGATCGTCTTACAATTATAGATGCCATTGCGATGGCGGGAGATTTGACGTTAAACGGTGTTCGTGAGAATATTCTCGTGATGCGTAACATAGGCGACGGCAGACACGAGGCCTATCGCATCAACCTTCTAAATGCTCAAGAGTTGGCTTCGTCGCCGGTGTTCTACCTCCAGCAGGATGACGTTATCTATGTTGAGCCGAACAAT
The DNA here is from genome assembly GCA_011959405.1 of Muribaculaceae bacterium. Classification (GTDB taxonomy): domain Bacteria; phylum Bacteroidota; class Bacteroidia; order Bacteroidales; family Muribaculaceae; genus UBA3263. Next base: position 9,667 of record BLLX01000040.1, on the reverse strand, counting down.
AAGGCAAAACGCGAAACAACACCCAATGGAAACACTCCATACACTGCTTCTTTCTGGGTGTCGATGGGCTCTTTTGCATTGACCATAGCCACATTAATATTAACATTGACACGATAAAGCCATGGCCGAAATCAAAGAACCCATCAATAAAAGCAGAAAGAACAGCATAGCGTCGGGCACAGTACCACTTTCCGACATATTCTTTATGACCCTGCGTCGCTGGCCGTGGATATTGCTGTCTGTGTTGGTCTGTGTTGGTGCTGCATACGTGTATCTGTTGCGTACACCTAATGTTTACAGTCGTTCGGCCGAGATTCTTATCAAGGATGATGCCAAAGGGAATTCGGCGGGCGCTGAGGAATTTGCCAATCTTGGCCTGTTCCAGTCCAACACCAACATACAGAACGAGATGTCTAATCTAAAGGCCAAAGACCTCATGGAGGAGGTAGTAAGACGTCTCGGCCTTGATATAAATTATTATCATAGCGGACGTTTTCACGATGTGGTGGCATACGGATATGACCTTCCTGTCAAACTTACTCTTTTAGACTACCCCGACGAAGGGAGTCTGTCGATGAATCTGTCGGTTTCAAAAGATGGAAAAGTGTCGGTAAAAGATCTTAAAGAAAGTAATCACGATGCTCTGAAACAGACATTTACCGGTTGGTTGAATGATACGGTCGCGACGCCGGTCGGTAAGATGATAGTATCGCCGTCCGGTAACTATCAAAATGGAACAGAGGTTTCTCTAATCGTCACGAAGATGCCTTTAAGTGCGGCAAGAGATTCCTACAACGGGCGTCTGGCGGTTGCAATGTCGAATGACAAGGGTACTGTGCTTAGACTCACTTTTGCAGATCAGTCACCCCAAAGGGCGGATGATGTGCTCAGCACTCTGATCGGTGTCTATAATGAAAACTGGATACGTGACAGGAACCAGATTGCGGTCTCGACGTCTAACTTCATCAATGATCGCTTGGGCGTGATTGAGGGTGAGCTCGGAGATGTCGATTCAGATATATCCTCCTACAAGAGTGCCAATCTTGTCCCTGATGTCCAGGCGGCCGCTGCAATTTACATGAATCAGAGCCAACAGGCACAAGCGAAGATTCTGGAAGTCAACAATCAGTTGTCTATGGCCAGATATATAAGATCATATCTTACTTCTGAAGGCAATAGAGATCAGCTGCTTCCGGCCAACACCGGTCTGCAAAGCAGCAATATACAGTCGCTCATTGGCGAATATAACGATAAACTGCTGCAAAGGAATTCTCTTGTGGCCAAGTCCTCAGAAAAGAATCCTCTTGTAGCCCAGATCGACAGACAGCTCGATGCACAGCGGCAGGCTGTCGTTCACACAATCGACAACGAAATCATAGCCCTCAACACCCAGTTGAAATCCTTGCGCGACAGCGAGGCTCAGACTATGTCAAGGATCGCATCAAACCCCACACAGGCCAAAAACCTGCTTTCGACAGAACGCCAGCAGAAAGTCAAAGAATCGCTTTATCTCTTCCTGCTTCAGAAGCGTGAAGAAAACGAGCTTTCACAGGCCTTTACGGCATACAATACTCGCATTGTGAACAAGCCGGGAGCTTCAGGCATACCTCCGACTCCAGGCCGACGCAAGATTCTCACAATGGCGTTTTTGATAGGTCTGGTGATTCCATTTGGTGTGACATACGTCAAAGAGACAAGCAATACCAAGGTGCGCGGACGCAAGGATATAGAGCATCTTGCCGTGCCTTTCCTCGGGGAAATACCGCAGAACATGAAAGACTCGCGCCATAACAGCAAGACTGACAATGGTGGTGAGACAAACACAATCGTGGTAAAGGAAGGAAAACGCGACATCATAAATGAAGCTTTCCGTGTGTTGCGTACCAATGTGGACTTTATGTGCAACTCCGTGCAGGGAGCCAAGGTGATAGCTTTCACGTCGTTTAATCCTGGTTCCGGCAAGTCGTTCATATCGGTGAATCTCGGCATGTCAATTGCTCTGAAGAATAAAAAAGTTCTTATAATTGACGGTGATATGCGTCATGGCTCCACGTCTTCATATATCGGTTCACCCGATACGGGCCTGTCCAATTATCTTAGCGGAGCTGAGAACGATATTTCAAAAGTGATTGTGAAAGACGGCTCATGCGACTCTCTGTTCTTCCTGCCTGTCGGCTCCATGCCCCCAAATCCTACGGAACTTCTTGAGTCTCCACGTCTGGGCGCACTGCTTAACACAATCAAAGAGCAATTTGACTATATAATCATAGACTGTCCTCCTATCGAGGTGGTTGCCGACGCTCAGATTATAGACCAGTATACAGACCGTACATTCTTCATTGTACGTGCCGGACTTCTCGAAAGATTCATGCTTCCTGAACTTGACCGGTTGTATGAAGAAAAGAAATACCGGAATATGGCCTTTGTGCTTAACGGCACCCGCAATGAGCAGAGCAGATACGGCTATAGCTATTCCTATCGCTACGGTTACGGATATGGCTACGGTTACGGTTACGGATACGGTTACGGAACTGACGGTAAAAAGAAGAAAAAATAATGTCTTTCTTTTCAGGTCTGTTCAATCGCTCCTGTCCTCTGAACCTTGAGGGCTTTGTTGATTGGCATTGCCATATATTGCCGGGAGTGGATGACGGTGTCCGGTCGATGAATGAATCGCTGGAGATGCTCGATGTATATGAAATGGCTGGAATAAAAGAGGTTTGGCTTACTCCACATGTCATGGAGGATGTGCCTAACACGACCGCTATGCTGAGGGCCAGATTTCAGGATCTGGAGAAAGCGTATAGTGGCAAGGTCAGACTTCATCTTGCATCTGAGAACATGATGGACAATCTGTTGCTTGAACGGCTTGAGACCGGGGACGTGCTGCCGATTGGCAACGATGGCAGGACACTGCTTGTGGAGACCTCTTATTTCAATGCCCCTATAAAGCTGAATCAGACAATTGAGACTATAAAGTCTAAGGGGTATTTCCCATTGTTGGCTCATCCTGAGCGCTATGATTATATAGATTCAATATCTTCTTACCGAAAATTGAGAGAACAGGGGGTTCGGTTTCAGCTGAATCTGATGTCACTTTGCGGCTATTACGGACCTGCTGTTAAAGATAAAGCACAAAAGTTACTGTCGGAAGGTATGTATGAATGCATCGGCAGTGACTGCCACAGAAAAGAACACATAGAAATCATCTGTGACATGAAGCTCTCCCGTTCCATTATGGAACGTCTTGCTGATTTGACTTGACTTATTCTAATCTTATTACACATATAATTAATAATGCACTGGATTTACGTTGATATCGTCGTTTTTCTTGTCGTTGTGACGATTACCGGGTTCATAATCCCGCAGATTTTGCTTATTGCTTTCCGTAAGAACCTTTTTGACGAGGTCGATCCGAGAAAAATCCACAAGGGTGCAGTTCCTCGTCTTGGTGGCATTGCATTTTTCCCTGCTATATTGTTCTCATTGCTGATGATGTTCGGAGTCTGCCGTCAGTTTTATCCGTTTTTGCTGGACAGCGTTATTCAAAGCAGTCTGACTGGCTTGTGCTTTATAGCCTGCGCAGTCATCATGCTGTATCTTGTCGGTATGGCTGACGATCTTATCGGATTGAAATATCGTGCAAAATTTGCTGCACAGATTCTTGCATCGGCCCTTATAGTCATAGGAGGAGTCTATATGGAAGACTTTCATGGGTTTCTGTGGATATACACAATCCCGTTGTTATTAGCTTTTCCTCTTACAATACTGCTTACGGTTTTTATTACCAATGCGGTCAATCTGATTGACGGTATAGACGGGCTGGCTTCTGGATTAAGCGCGATAGCATGTGCTTTCTATGGATTTATATTTTTCAAGGCCGGACTTCACATTTATGCAATGGTGGCTTTTGCCACTCTAGGTGCGCTGATGCCGTTTTTCTACTACAATGTGTTCGGTAATGTCAAAAAACACAACAAAATCTTCATGGGTGATACCGGAGCATTGACGATAGGATTGATCCTAAGTGTGCTTAGCATACATATGACTCAGATTGACGGCACCACTGTATTCGACGCCAATCCGGCAGTTGTGGCATTCGCTCCGTTACTCATCCCCTGTTTCGATGTAGTTCGAGTATATTTTCATCGACTGAAAGCCCATCGCAATCCTTTTCTACCCGATAAATCACACATACACCATAAGCTGCTCGCTATTGGCATGCACCAGAGGGTGGCAATGCTTACTGTTTTAAGCGCGAGTCTGGCGCTTTCATTGCTCAATTTCTGGCTAAGCTCGTATGTTAACATAACGCTTTTGTTTGCACTTGACATTACCATCTGGATTGTCGCTAATGTCATCCTCTCGCGTGCCATCCGACGTCGTCAAGAAATAACAGGAACAGAATTATACAATTAATCAGCTGAAACAGATAACTTAAGTAAAACTTAAAATCTAATAGCGAAAAATGAAAATAGCAATAGCCGGAACAGGATATGTGGGACTCAGCATCGCTACGCTTTTGGCCCAGCACAACAAAGTGATAGCAGTAGATGTCGTCCCTGAGAAGGTTGATAAAATCAACAACGGTGTCTCACCGATTCAAGACGAGTATATCGAGAAATATCTTGCGGAAAAAGAGCTTGACCTGACAGCGACGCTTGATGGGGAAGCCGCTTATCGAGATGCTGATTTTGTTGTGATCGCAGCCCCGACAAACTATGATCCCGTCAAGAACTATTTTGACACTCATTGCATAGAGGATGTCATAGACCTTGTCTTGAAGGTGAATCCTGATGCTGTGATGGTGATAAAATCCACTATTCCGGTGGGATATTGTCGAAGCCTGTATGTCAAATATGCAAAGCTGGGAGTAAAGCGTTTTAATCTGCTTTTCTCTCCGGAGTTCCTTCGCGAGAGCAAGGCTCTGTATGATAATCTGTATCCGTCGCGGATCATTGTCGGTTATCCAAAGATGATCGGCAATCCGGAGTTTACGGAAGAAAACGAGGCAATACAAAAGATTGCTGATGTTGATTTCTTGGAAGCCAAGGCGCGGAAGTTTGTCGCGCTGCTTCAGCAGGGTGCCATCAAACAGGATATCCCGACCATCATGATGGGTATGAAAGAAGCTGAAGCCGTTAAACTTTTTGCCAATACCTATCTTGCGCTCCGCGTAAGCTATTTCAACGAACTGGATACATACGCCGAGATCAAAGGTCTTGATTCAAAGGCGATAATCGAGGGTATAGGCCTTGATCCACGTATCGGTACGCATTATAACAATCCGTCATTTGGCTATGGTGGCTACTGTCTGCCAAAGGATACCAAACAGCTTCTTGCCAATTATGCCGATGTGCCGCAGAATATGATGACGGCCATAGTCGAAAGCAACCGTACTCGCAAGGACTTTATTTCAGACCAAGTGCTGAATCTGGCCGGCTACTATCGTGAGAACAGCCAGTTTGATGTCGATGTCGAGCACCGGTGCGTCGTTGGCGTATTCCGACTGACGATGAAATCAAACAGCGACAACTTCCGCCAGTCTTCAATTCAAGGCGTCATGAAGCGCATAAAAGCCAAAGGTGCAGAAGTGATAATATATGAGCCTACACTTGCGGACGGAACAACATTTTTCGGCAGTAAGGTGGTCAATGACATCGAAGAGTTCAAACGGCGGAGTGATGCGATCATAGCTAACAGATATGAATGTATTCTTGACGATGTTGAGGATAAAGTTTATACGCGTGACTTATTTAGAAGGGACTAACAGATGAAGATTCTTGTGACAGGAGCCGCAGGCTTTATTGGTGCTGCGGTTGTGCAACGGCTTTTTAATGATAATATGTCGATATCTGTTGTCGGACTGGATAACATAAACGATTACTATGACCCTACTCTGAAATTCGGACGTCTGGCTCAGTGCGGCATAGATGCTGCACGGTCTCGCGAAGAATTTCCATGGTATAAGTTTATTAAATCAACAAAATGGGACGGCTATAAGTTCATTCGCATGAATCTTGAAGATACGAATGCCATGGCCATGCTTTTTGCGAATGAAGAATTTGACATAGTCATAAATCTTGCCGCGCAAGCAGGTGTGAGATATTCTATTGAGAATCCTCATGCTTATGTTGAAAGTAATATTGATGGTTTTATCAATGTTCTTGAAGGCTGTCGTCATAACAAGGTCAGGCATCTCGTCTATGCGTCTTCGTCAAGTGTATATGGTCTGAACGGTAAAGTCCCATTTTCGGAGCATGACGGCATAGCTCATCCGGTCTCGTTATATGCAGCTACCAAGAAGAGCAATGAGCTAATGGCTCATGCCTATTCAAAACTATATGATCTTCCAACAACCGGATTGCGTTTCTTTACCGTTTACGGGCCATGGGGCAGGCCTGATATGTCTCCGTTCCTGTTCATTGACGCCATTCTTCATGACCGCCCGATCCGGGTGTTCAATAATGGCGATATGCTGCGCGACTTTACCTATATTGATGATATAGTCGAAGGTGTGGTGAGAATATCTGACGTTGTCCCTGTTGGCAATCCGGATTGGGATGAAGAGAATCCGGATCCGGCTACGTCAGTGGCACCCTATCGGGTTTATAACATCGGAAACTCACAGCCTACAAGGTTGATGGACTATATTACTTGTATTGAAAAATCTATTGGTCGCAACGCGTTCAAGGAGTTCCTTCCGATGCAGCCTGGCGATGTCTATCAGACATATGCAGATTCGTCGGCTCTTGCAGAAACCACCAATTTTAAGCCACATACGCCTTTGCAGCACGGAATAGACAAGACCGTGACATGGTTTAAACAATATTATAATTTAGTCTGAATCTGAATCACAGGACGCTTCTGTAATAACATGGAATCTCGTGTACAAAAGTCGGTATTGAATGCAAAAGTAAATCTGATATTTTACTTTGCAATCCTTATTTTATCTTTCTTTTCAAGAAGGATCTTTTTAGATAATCTCGGTGCTGATTTTATAGGTTTTACGGGTACCTTGTCAAATTTATTGGGATTCCTGAATTTAGCGGAGTTAGGAATTGCTAGTGCTATCGGATATGTTTTGTATCAACCATTATTCGACGGCGACCAGAAGCAAATAATAAAAATCATATCAGTCTTTGGATATTTATACAAGGTTGTCGGACTGATCATATTGACTGCCGGTTGTATATTGTCATTGTTTTTGACGTTGATATTTCCTAATACCGGAATTGATACAGGTATTATTTATTTCGCATTTTTTTCATATCTGACATCATCCCTAATAGGATATTTCGCAAACTACAAGCAGACACTTTTGGCTGCAGATCAGAGGAATTATATTGTCACGGCGTATTTTCAGAGTGCGTCGATTGTAAGAATCTGCATACAGATGATCGTTGCATATAAAACCAAAAGTTATTTTTGGTGGATATTGATTGATCTGTGTTTTGGAATTATTCATTCGATAATTCTGAATTGGAAAATAAATAAGGTTTATCCATGGCTTAAAACACGATCAAAAGACGGACGAAAGCTTGTAAAGGAATTTCCACAAATACTCAAATTTACCAGGCAGCTTTTTATACACAAAATAGCCGGTTTTATCCAGTTTCAGACAAACCCGTTTATCATTTACGCATTTACAAGTTTAAGTACGGTTGCAGCATATGGCAACTATATGATGATAATCAACAATCTGTTGAATTTTGTCAACAAGTTTCTGGGCAGCACTGAAGCTGCGATAGGCAATCTGATCGCAAGTAAGGATTCGAGGAAAATCCTTAATGTATTTTATGAACTTACGTCACTGCGTTACTTCATTGCCGGCATGGAAGTGTTTGGCCTGTTTGCTTTCTCCTCGATGTTTATTTCGCTGTGGGTCGGTGAAGAATTTGTTCTTTCCAGTATGACAGTCAATATTATGATTGTCTATATATTTCTGATGCAGACAAGAGGAACGAACGACCAGTTTATTTATGGATATGGATTGTTTGGCGACATCTGGGCCGCATTTGTCGAAATGGGAATCAGTCTCGGGTGTGCCATCACGCTCGGTTATTTCTATGGACTTCCCGGCGTTATATCTGGTGGCGTGATCGGCATGACACTCATAGTTTATTTATGGAAGCCATATTATTTGTTTTCAAGAGGTTTTAAGATTCACCTGTGGCATTACTGGAAAGCGATATTGAAGCTTATTTTGCTGATTTTGCTTTCGTCATATATTGCTATGCGGATCAAGGACCTGATGTTTCCTAAGCCATCAACTCATTTTCTTGACTTTTTTGTCGGGGCAATAGTATCGGCAATTATATACGGTGTTATAAGTTTCGGTTTATTTTATCTCTTTGACAGAGGTACAAAATTTTTTGTGAATAGATTGTTCTCTCAAATATTGAAAAGAGGGAAATCTTCAGGCAAATAGAGACAGTAGCTGATGGAACTAAAGCTTAATAAGATGATATACTGCATTTTACCCCCCCCCATTGTTACTGCAGTATCCTCCGGATATGTTGCGGAGTGTCAGTTGCAATCATGTATCAGGCAAGGGGAGAAGTCAAGGCTTCCTGTTGGTGGAAATGATACAGTTACCGATAGAGTTTCAGGCAAAAAGCCTTTTCGTAGCAGCAATATTGAATTCTTGAGAATAGTTGCGATGTCAATGATTCTGATTGGGCATATACTGACTCACGGATTGGCGGGAATCGTTTCGTGGCAATATTACGTACCGATTACTACATTCTGTGCGTGTGGAGTAAATTTATTCTTTATGATTTCCGGATATTTTGGAATCAAGTTAAGCATCAAGTCGCTGTTCAAATTTATCTGCACAATATTATTCTTCGAAATAATAAATATCATTCTGATCCTATTGGCTGGATCGCATCTTTCCACGGCCGATGTGCTGAATATCATTCTCTTCCCTGTCAGCAAGAGTCCATATTGGTTTTTGCAAGTGTATCTTTTAATAATGGTGTGTGCGCCAGTCATTAACATGGGATTGGACAATATGTCACCTAAAATGATGCGTAGATTCGTTGTGCTGTTTACTTTTTTTACGGTATATAGCTGTGGGTTAGGGCATAATGTTTCTAATCCCAATGGATATACATTTGTTCAAGGAGTCTACATGTACACGCTCGCGTCGTATATAAGAAGGCAGAGTGTCATTTTGAATGTTTCGAGAAATATCTGTCTGTTAATAGCTCTTATGCTTTTGGCTATAGGTAGTGTAGCGCTGTATTATACGCATCATACGTCGTTTACTGCCTACAATAGCGTAATAAATATTTTTGCTTCGGTTTTTATATTCCTATATTTCTCCAAACTTAAAATTAGAAGTGGGCTGATTAATGCGGTTGCATCGGCTTCGCTTGGCTGCTATTTGCTTCAGGACGGACTCTTCGGTATTAGGCATGGATATGGATATATTGCCAATATATATGTTAACAATACATTAGTGAGTGCGATTCTCCTGATTGTACTCATATTTATTTCTTATTGGCTTTTCTCTTATTTGTTAATGTATATTTCGAACTTCATAAGCCGTCAAGCATGGAGTTTTGCCACATTTATATCAATGAGACTACCTGCCGCTGGCATCATTCACGGCTCTTTCATTTAAGATTTCGTCTCATTCTCGACAAATGTGTTATTTTAT
>BLLX01000039.1 GCA_011959405.1 Muribaculaceae bacterium | reverse complement strand
GCAGGAATTGCCAAAAGGCATCTGCGGTTTTCATACCGCAAATTTAACACTTTTCCAAAAATTCATGCACCGGCATTTCGGCTTGACCCCATTTCACCCCAAGCGTCAGCAAGGTGGTGGAGAAAGTTGACAATGATTGTCAATGGTTTACGAACATTTACAAACAACGGAGAAATCTCCACAAATGAGATGAGTAGCAACATTAGAATTGAGAAAATTTGCGAGTGGTGTGGCAAGCAATTCACCGCTCAGACTACCGTCACTCGTTTCTGCTCGAAGCGATGTGCGGAGCACTCCTATAAGGAGCGAATGAGACAGCAGAAGATTCAACTGGCAAACTCAACTGTGCCAGCGACGACATCTGCTATTAAGGAGAAAGATTATCTGACAGTCGCAGAAACAGCGAAAGTGTTGGGCATGACTCGACAGGGTATTTATAAACTGATTTATCGCGGCGATCTTGTTGCAGCCAAACTCAGTTCTCGCCTGACACTTATCAAACGTGAGAGTATAGACAAAATGCTTGATGGTCTCCATATACAAAAAGAGAAACCAATGAAAAGAAAACTATAAATGAGTTCTATACCCGTGCCGAGATCCGTGAGAAGTTCGGGGTCAAGGATTCGTGGATATACAAGGTCGTTGCTGAGAACAATGTGCCTAAGACAATCCTTCGTGGTAAGGCGTATTTCAGCAAGAGCCATATCGACCGGATTTTCTCGGCGAAAAAGGAGAATCCGGAAATTACAGAGTGGTATTCTGTCGAGGATATTCAGTCCAAGTATGGGATGACGCTCTCAGCGATATATACGCTGGTGTCGAAAATCGGTATTCCGAAGCGCAAGGAGGGTCCGAAGGTCTATTACTCCAAATATCACTTTGATGTGGCTAAAGGTGCCAAGTCGGCCGAGGATGTCGAGTTTATTTCAGTGGCTGATGCCATGGAAAAATACTCGCTTACCCGTGACCAACTGTATCACTATGTCAAAACACACAAGATAACCAAGCTCCGTTGCGGCAAGTATGTCAAACTGAACGCCAAGGAGTTATCCGAACTTTTCAATCCCAAGATTGAGTTATAATCCGGTGATTTTTGTCACCCTATAACCACCTCATACTTTTGCGCATTATAAATCTAAAACAAAGAAATATGGAATCAGCAACAATCACCAAAGTGACCCTCCGAAAAGAAAAACTCCGCAGCGGCAAACTGTCGCTCTATCTCGACTACTACCCACCCATCTGGAATCCGCACATCAAAAAGATGTCGCGCCGAGAATTCCTCGGTCTATATCTCATCGGCAACCCTAAGGACAAGTTTGAGCTTGACTACAACGAGGAAATCATGCTTAAAGCACGTGGCATACGTGCCACACGTGAGTTGGCTATCATCAACGAGGAGTTCGGTTTTCTCGACCGCACCAAGAAACAGGCGGACTTTCTTGAATACTTCGAGAGCAAGACCAAAGAGAAATATCAGAAATGGGAAATCGTATATAAGCACTTCAAAGATTTCTGTAATGGCAGATGTCTTATGAAAGACGTGACTATCGGACTGTGTAACGACTTTCGCACCTACATTCTCAGAATCCGGGTGAAGCAGACGGGTAACATCATCTCACGCAACTCTGCCGCCGGATACTGGTCAACGTTCCGTGCCTTGCTGAAGCTGGCATACAAGGAAGGTTGGCTTCGGGAAAATGTCAACGACTATCTTGACCGCATCGACTGGGAGGAACCGAAAATCAACTATCTCGAAATAGAGGAGGTTAAGAAGCTGGCTGCTACGCCATGCAAAGTCGATGTACTAAAACGTGCATCACTCTTCGCCTGTATGACCGGACTTCGCATAAGTGATATTCTGCAACTCCGTTGGGAGAATATTGAGTTGTCGCCCGATGGCGGCTACTGTATGCGTATCCGCACCCAGAAAACTAAGACGCAGGCAACACTGCCATTGAGCGATGAAGCCTTGTCGTACTGCGGTGAACAAGGTCGAGGCATGGTATTCAAAGGACTGAGTCGTGCCCACACCCGCGAGCCGTTCAAGAAATGGCTCAAAGATGCCGGCATCAAGAAGAAAATCACATTTCACGGCCTGCGCCACACTTATGCTACATTGCTAATAACCAACGGCACTGACATCTACACCGTCAGCAAAATGCTTACGCATAAAAACGTGGCCACGACGCAGATCTACGCCGAGGTCGTAAACCAAAAGAAGCGCGATGCCGCTAATTCCATCTCGCTGAAATAACTTCCAAGTGAAACATCCCAAATATTAAAAGCGAATCACCCCAAAAACACCAAATAAATCACCCCAAAAACACCGATTTGTTTGGAATCATCATAATCTGTGATGCCATTAACTCAATCTCTCTGAAATAAATACATGAATAATTTTGCCAAAGTAAACTTTTTAGTTAACTTTGCAGTTACATAATAAGATATGGCGAACCGAACCATAAAGCTATACAAAGATTACTTCAAGGAGTTCTACGTGGCTCAGACTGATGCAGTGAGACGCAAAATAAACTACTGCATCAACGTTGTCAAGACTGTGGATAGAGTTCCAAAGACCATTCTGAAGAATATGGAAGATGCCGACGGGTTATATGAAATCCGCATTGAAGTCGAGAATAACATATTCCGCATCTTCTGTTGTTTTGACAAAGGTTCTCTTGTAATTCTCTTCAACGGTTTTCAGAAGAAGACGCAGAAGACTCCCAAGCAGCAAATCGAACGAGCTCAAAAATTAATGAAAGAATACTTTAACGATAAAGATAATGGATAAAGCAAAGAAAGAAGCCATCATGAACGCGCGTACATTCGACGAGCTTCTTGATGCAGAATACGGTAACCCCGGAACCCCGGAGCGTGAACAATTTGATGCCGACGCAGCTGCCTTTTGTCTGGCTGAGACGCTCAAAGCAGAACGTCTTAAAGCTGGTCTGACACAAGAACAGCTTGCAGAGCGTATCGGCACAAAGAAAACCTATATCTCCCGTCTTGAAAACGGCAAAGCCGATGTTCAGCTCAATACCCTCTTCCGAATCTTTGAGGGTCTCGGAAGACGTGTATCTCTGACAATCCTGTAAATCTCTGCGATACATTTTTACGGAGGTTGGTGGAAAGTAAAAATACTTTCCCTCGGCAAGTGCCGTAAAATTCGCGACCGCTGCATTCCGCGCAAAAGACCTTGTAATTTTTAGCAACCAAATTATTACGTTTATTTCGCTAAAAATGTATATTTTTGCACATAAAAATACATATCCAACAAAACAAAAAGCCTTCAATGAAACAGAAAGCCTATTTTCTCATATTGATGTTATGTATTTGCTTAGTTAGCTGTACTACATCTAAAACCACCGTATCCCAGTCTGCAAATTTATCAAAATATAAATATGCTTCTCTAACTGATGTTATGAATTATCAAGGCTCTGCGGCATTAATGGACGCAGAAGTTAAGATTTATGATGCCATTGATAATTCAAGACTACAGATGGTAGGCGATCAGGCTATTAGAGAACTTACTTATGAACAAAAGCAACAACTTCTATTAGTCCGATTTGGAGTAACTCAAAACGATGAAGAATCTATTGTTACTGTAAATTTCGTAGATTATTTCTCTGGAAGACCAGTTGCATCTTGTAGAGGTGCTTTTGGACTCGGTATGGATAGACAAGGAGATTTCAAGGGAGCTATTAAGCGTGTAGCATCTCAAATAGAGAAAACGTTTCCCAAAAATTAGCGCCTTTTCATATAACCTACACGGTTCATAACTTTGTGACAAACAACCACAAGTTATAGACCTTCTTCTTTCCGGCATTAACCTTTAGCTTCTTCAAACGAATGGGAGATAATCAGATGTCTTCTGATAGACAATAAACTTTAGTTAGGATGAAAAATATTTAATGCGAGACAGTCGCAGTTTGATCTATTATCATCCTATTTTCGGTCTAATGGACGTGAATACGGACCACAGAAGGTTACCAGGAGTGTGAATCCTCCTGTTACTGACTGAACAAAACAATGGGTTAAATTGTCTATAAAGGCATGAAATTTTAATCCACTGTTTGCTTATGAGAAATACGCCCCAGCGCACGAGGAGCTATGCTTCCCCTACCCGGGACAAAATTTTTATCTGGAGTGCCGTTGTTGCCGGATGTAGCATCATGGCTTTACTTGGTCGCCACGCTGCCATCCACCGTTTTGGCACCGACCAATTTACCGGCAATGTTCTCTTTGCTGTTTTCTTTGTCCTTTCAAGCGGTCTTTATTGCGGTTTCCAATCGGTTATCGAAGATGTGCTCAACCGCCTTACGACTCTTTTTCGCCGCCCCAAAGTCAACCCGCCGTATTCGCCCGGCATATTCAATAACAAATTCAACCCCGTATTCACCTGATGGCTCGCTCGATACACATATCCACCGCTCGCACGATGCTCAACAGCGGCGACCCTGTCGATATTTCTTCGGCAAAGCCGAAGCATTTTGCTTTCAGCAAAACGATAACCGTGTGGTTATCGGCCTTTGGCCGCTTTCGTAGCGCAGCGGAGAAAGAATTCCGACGGCTCTCTCCTCGAACTCCGAGACTGTCTCTCCCTGCGATATAATTTTTACGGAGGCTGGCGCAACGTAAAGTTGCTTACCTCCGGCGAGTGCTGTAAAATCCACGACTGCTGCATATTCCGAGTGAACGATTGCGAGGTATTTCTTTGATACTTCGCTGAAAATGCGTACCTTTGCATATCTAAAGTTTCACAATATCAAATGCACTCCACCATATTCCAAAAATCTTCATTCACATTTTTACTTGTGATATTGCTGCTTGCCTTTTTAGCTAATAACGAGGCTTATGCTCAGCGAACAACTTTCCCCACAGGTTGTCAATCTATCCAAACATATAAAGACTACTTCAATCGTAATCTAAGATATTTATCGGATGTCGAGGGTATCTATGATGTCAGTATGACTCCTAATTATAGCGGAGGTAATCTGTATTTTGGGGTACAAAAATGGGGCGGTCATGAACTTGGCACTACCGCTGTCATTTACAAGAATAATGGTGATTCTTACTACACATGCAAATTCCTTTTTAGTGATGATGACCTAATAGACAAATGGAATTTTGGTAAGAATTATTTTACGTTTTCTCCTTTGACAGAGGATGCTAATGTCTTTAGAGTTGAGGGTAAATATAACGAAATATATAATCATTTCGGAAATAGTGGCCAGTTATTATTTAATATTTCAACACGTACTGTTTGGAACAATGGTGTCATGAAATTTAGCTTCGCTGGCAATGACCAATTTCATAAAGTTGAGGCCACGATGTCTATGATTAAAACATACCCCACGCCATCTCAGATAATTAATGCTAACACACAGCAACCGCAACAACCATCAAATGCCACCGAAGAATGGAGTGGTACGGGATTCGCATTAAAAAATGGATACATCGTTACCAATTATCATGTTATTGAAGGAGCATCCACTATTACAATACAAGGAGTAAAAGGGGATTTTAATCCCAAGTACACAGCGGCTGTTGTAGGGAGCGATAAAGTTAATGACTTAGCTCTTCTTAAAATCTCCGACTCTAATTTTTCTGGTTTCGGTACACTCCCGTATTCTATCACGTCGTCAACATCCGATGTTGGTGAAGAAATTTTCGTTCTAGGATACCCTCTAACATCCACTATGGGAGATGAGATAAAGTTAACTACCGGTATAATAAGTTCTAAAACGGGTTATCAAGGAGACGTGGCTCTTTATCAGATTTCTGCACCAATTCAACCTGGTAATAGCGGAGGCCCCTTATTCGATAAGAAAGGAAATATTATCGGCGTAGTAAGCGCTAAACATGCAGGCGCAGAGAATGTTGGTTATGCTATTAAATCCAGTTACCTAAGAACCCTTATTGAAAGTTGTGTCTCTGCTTCAATTATTCCAACAAATAATACAGTGTCAACTCTACTGCTAACTGGTAAAGTAAAAGTTGAAAAGAACTTTGTGTTTTATATACAATGCAGTTCTTCAACTAATATGATTTCAACGTCAAGTGCATCTCGCATAATTAACAATCCTTATGTGGGTAGTGACAATTTGAACGATGAAGGTAATTAATACATTAACTAAAATCTCAAAAGTCGAGATAACACCATCTTATACTTCCATTTCTTTTACTCTTAGAAATTATGCATGGTGTTCGATATCATCTGACACATACATAAAAGTTGGAGATAAAAAGTATTATTTGACGAGAATTGAGGGAATAGAATGTAGCCCCAATCGGACTTATCCGACTCGAGTGGGATTCGATGGTTACAGTCTTATTGAATGTACCTTTTACTTCCCTCCTATACCCTCTAATAGCAGAACATTGGATTTCATAGAGCCAAATAGCAGATGGCAGTTTTTTAATGTTAGTTTGACAAATTGAATGTTTAACAATCAAACCGGCATAGCTGAATTTGACATTTTTGAAATTAGATATTGGGATGTTTTATGTAAAAAATATCCCCATATCAAAAAATATAATGTCCGTTGTCTTACGATAGACCAATATCGAAAATTGGAGAATGTTCCAGAAATAGATTTCTCAGAAAATGATTGTTTCGAGTTCGCTTTTGATGATAGAATCATAAGAAATGGAGATTGTCCTTTTGCCTCTATTATAGTAAATGAGAGTGCATGTAAAAGACTATGTTTTACACAAGATGATAAGTTAGCAGCCATTGCACATGAGCTTGGTCATATTGTACATGCAACTAATACGATTCTACAAAATGCTCACGAGAGTTGGAAAGAAAAATTTGCTGATGAAGTTGCTGGCTTTATAGGTCTTTCAAAATCACTTAAATCCTTGATACAAAAATTAAAGGATTCTAAACTGTATTCTGATTATCAAAATTCATTATTCGATTTCAGGATAACGAATTTGAAGGATTTAATCGCTTAAAATATCGCGTCTTTTCGCTAACCTCATACGGTCCATAACTTTGCTGACAAATTAGCATTGTTATGGACTTTCTTAATTATAACTCCGTTGAGACGCTGCCGGGATATGAAGCCCGCGCTGCGTTTACCGTCAATTCGGCTTCCATGCTCAAGGAGGACGTGGATATTTTGCCGACCATCGTAGATGATACGCTCTCTTATATCCCGTGGGGCGGCGACAACCTTTAGCTCATCGACCGAATGGGAGATAATCATATGCCGTTCGACTTGCTCGCGCTCGTCGAGAAAGACGAAACACTGGCAACCTGCCAATGTTTCAACGCCGAGGGTCTCATCTGAACAAAACAGTGGATTAAATTGTCTATAAAGACATGAAATTTTAATCCACTGTTTGCTTATGAGAAATACGCCCCAGCGCATGAGGAGCTATGCCTCCCCTACCCGGGACAAAATTTTTATCTGGAGTGCCGTTGTTGCCGGATGTGGCATCATGGCTTTACTTGGTCGTCACGCCGCCATTCACCGTTTTGGCACAGACCAATCTACCAGCAATGTACTCTTTGCCGTTTTCTTTGTCCTCTCAATCGGCCTTTATTGCGGTTTTCAATCGGTTATCGAAGATGTGTTCAACCGTCTCTCAACTCTTTTTCGCCGCCGTGAAGTCATGGCTATTGCCGAGACACCGACCGGTGAAAAGGTCTCAATATCCACGACAGATGTATCGGAAATACAGGAGCAATGCTCAACGCCGATTCCAGAAACTGCTTGTATAGCAGAGAACAAAGGAGAATCGAAAGTCACCATTCCTATGAATAAAAACCGACCGTTTGAGGTATTGGAAATTGTAGACGATATGCGTCATATACGTTTCCCTGATGGAGAAGAGGCTTATGTAGGCATGGAATTATCTGACGATGAGATTCTGATTGAGAAATCATATAATGATTCGAGAGACTATGATGCTGAACTTGAGGAAGCATACAACGTATATCTTGACTCTATGACAGATGAGGAGCGTTATAACCATGAGCACGGAGTTACCCGCATTCAAAAGAAGCGGGAATATGATGAAGATGTAGGTTTCTTCTCATCGGTATGCATTCAGGATGTTCACAAGAATCCGGATGGGTCCACTTTGATAGAGAAAACAGAGCAAGAGGTTTACGTTACTCCCGATGGTTCGGTGTATTATCTTGAGGACATGGGTCCAATTTGTGATTTTTATGAAAAACACAAAGACAATATCGAATCGCATGAGGAGATAATGACACGAAAGCAGCGATGTGATGAGGCGTTTAACGAACTAAAACGTCACGAAGAACTATATAATCTTGAACAAGTGTCGTTTATATGTGCATATATCACACATACGATGGAACAGTTCATGGAGTCTCACGAACTGGACAAACTACACAATAATGCAAAAATCTGGACAGTCAATCCGTTAGCCCAGTTCGATGCTGTTCAGCTACGGAGCAATCACCTGTCAAAAGAAGACCTGAAGCATCTTGGCTATAATGTCGGGAAATTCCTGAAACTGAAAGGCGAAAACATCGCCTTATTCATCAAGAATGTATTTGCTGAAAGTTTCGGCACCGTGCAGGTGGGAACTATTATTGCGAAACTTGCCGATAGGAATCCGGGGAAAGACCGCATCCCTTTACTCTCTGCCAAAGAAATGAATTATCTTTTCGAGCATTATAAACGCTATAAGACCATTAATCTCGACATTATCCCCAAGAGATTGGCAGAGGAAGAGGTTAAAGCCAAATTAGAGGCAGCTAAAAAGAAGAATAGGAAATAATAAGGGAACTTTCCGGTATAGTATTGGCGAATAGCCGTGACTTTTGTCATGGTTATTCGCCCTTTTGTTATAAATCAATCTTATAAAGCACATGAACACACAGCGGAGAATCATCCGACAGATTAGGATGCCTGAACTCTCCGGCCTTTACCATTCCAATCTTCTGCATCACACGCTCTGACGGTGCATTTATCTTGGCAGTGAAAGAAAACAGCCTTTCAATTCCCGCACTCTTTGCCAGACTCAGCACAGCTTTAGCGGCTTCGATTGCATATCCCTGATTGTGATAATCAGCGGCAAGACGCCACCCTATTTCAACTCCGGGAGTGAAGTCTGCATCGAAACCAATCTCATGTAGTCCGACATATCCGATAAACTCACCTGTGGATTTTATTTCCACTGCATATAATCCCCAGCCTTTTGAGTCAAACTCATTCTGAATACGATTGTAAAAAACCTCTGTCTCAGCATCACTCAGTGTTGCCGGGAAATAGCGCATAACACGTGAATCCTTGTTCATCTTGGCGAACAAAGGTAAATCCCCCTGCTTCCACGAGCGAAGAATCAATCGGTCTGTTTCAATAACTATCATTCAAAAATCAATACTTTACAACACTGCCGCAATATTACGAATTGAAGAAAGACGCTTCATAAAAGATGCGTCTGACTTCGCCATCTGCATATTATAATCACTTTGCAGATTAAGCAATAAATCAGCCGGTATATTCAATACCGCTTCTATAAGTAAAGCTATTTCGGTATTAACCCCTCTCTTCCCTTTGATTATCTCATTAAGCAGAGAAGGCTTTACACCTATATTCTCGGCGAGTTTTGCCTGAGTAAGACTATTTGCCTCAAGTTCGTCTCGGATAAGTTCTCCCGGATGAGTGGGTTCAAACGGAGTAAGATTGTTAGCTATCATATAACTGTATTACGATGCAAAGATATAAAAAGTTCTCAAACTTCACAAATTCGTGAAGTTTATTTTGTCTAAACTTACATCATTACATCAAACCCGACATCGAACAACTTAATATTGCATTAAGTCAAGATCGCTTAAATTTAGGTTATCTGTAATCCTAACCATAAAATCACTCAAAAATTCATTTAATCACCAATCAAAAAGTTTATGCTCAGCCTGGATTGATACTCAACAGTTTACAGACTCAAATGAGGTTATTTTCGGTTATTTCAAGGTGTCCGTATGACACTGACAACTCACTTTCAATCAGTGCGGTTTTATTTCCGTAAAACAATTTAAAACCGTACTGAAATGGAATCATCCAAAATCACTTTTGACCAGCTGCCACATGTGGTAGGCGGTCTCTCAGAGAAACTCGACCGAGTGCTTGACCTGCTTGAAAAGGCAGGCATCGCCAGCCACTCCAAACAGTCCAAGCCCTCACGCAGACTCGTGTATGCGAAAGAGGCTTGCCAGATAATAGGCAAGTCACTTTCTACCCTCTACCGCGCGGTCAAGGCTCCGAATGACCCCATTCCGAGCTACAAGCGCGGCAAGCTCCTCTATTTTTATGAGAAGGAGTTATTATGCCCTCATATATTGTTAGTATATAAGGATATAGCACCACGTAGCGTGTACTAATAGTGTACTATGTGGGTAAAATGGAGAAGAAGAATAGAGGCATTTTAAGAATTTTATGTGTTTGTTGAGAATTTTTAATTCGACTTTGTTCTATTCTTCTGACGGCAATTTTCCCAGTATGTCGGTTTTCTGACCTACTTTCTGACCTACTTTCTGACCTACTTTCTGACCTACTTTCTGACCTATTCAGATGGGAATTCCCAATGTCCGTTTCTGGGAGAACCAACACGCTGGATAATCCCTTCCGATTTCAGTCTTTCTATATGGAATTGCACATTTGATGAAGAGATTCCAAGTTGCCGGGATAAAGATGCTCTTGTAATTCGAGGATTCTCCTTAATCAAAGCAATTAGTCTTTCTCTGGTGGACTGCTTTCCTTTCTCGCCATTATTCTCGCCATCGTTGCGAGAATCCTTAGTCGATGCCAATGGATAAGTGACTGTTGAGATCAGCATATCACTCTCAAAGGTGACAGTTTTCCCGGTCAGTTTTTCCCAACCTAATATTTTGTCAATGCCATATCCGGCATTTTCAGATAGTTTCGGATGACGGAATAGTCTGATTATACTCGGATTACGCGGCATAGACAGGACACGATTCCGAAACTCGTCGGCATCAAGAATGAATCGTCCCGGATTCTGCATTACAATTCTGTCATCGAATACCCTTATCGTGGGATGTGCTGATGCAAAATAATCTGAGTGAGCGCAAAAATTCACCAATCCTTCACGCAAGCAGAACAGTTGTGAGTTGTCTTCTACACCGAATATGTCGGGTCCTTCCACATAAGGGGCATCTACAAAATTGCGCAGACGGTGCATTATAAGCTGAAAACTCTCCCATATATTTTCTTGCTCCGGCATACGGTAGGTATATCGCTGCGAGGCTGTGGCATAAGAATCGCCCGGTATCTCCATATAGTCTATCCAAAAGTTGGGCAACGCACCGAGTACGGATTCCCGTTTGCCAAACATAAGGAGACTGCCATACGACAGTTTACCCGATGAAAGAACGATGTTCATTTTCCTGCAAAAATCTTCATCGTTCAATGTGGGGAACGAAAGAGATCGATTGAAATCACGGAGATAGCTGCGGTAGGATGCAATGGAGTCAAGATTGATGTCATTGAAACCTGAGCCGGGGACTTTCATTTCTGATTTTGCTCCGAAAGATGCGTCTCTCACAATCGCATCGACTTCCATGTCCGTGGCGAGTGTATCACCGCTTCCTGTTCTGATATACACCTCTCCACTACTTTTGATTGCAACAGGTCGGTGTGGCGACAATGGTATCTCAAAAGCGAGAATATCCTTACCGTCAATCTTGTATCTCATGGCTTTGCATGAGACAGGGGCATTGAACTTTGTGCGGGAACGTAATGTGGTGATTATATCCTGCTCCATTTGTTCAGGATTCGACACTCCGTTGACAACGTACACGGAGCCATCTGCGGTCTTCTTCTCTTTAACGCCGAGTATTATCCAACCGCCCTCTGTGTTGGAGAAAGCGCTGACCGTCTCCCACATGGATTTGGGAAGACCGCCCGAAGCCTCTTTGACCTCGAAATCATTCCATTCTATATCGTTGAGCCTTGCGAGCAGTTCTTCTTTTGTCATTTTTGCGCGTATTAGACTGCAAAGTTACTAATTTTTCGGCGATTATAGCTTAGGATTCAGATATTTTGGCTAAATTTGCAGTCGGAATGGCATCGCCTTTCCACGACATTTTGAAAAAATAAGAAGCGTTATGCGTCTTGCAAACTGAAAACCTGAGAAACTTTTAGTCTTGATGCAAGAGATAGCATAGTGGTTCTCACGCGTATAGCGTGGGCTGCTATTGTTACATCTGCATCATTGGTTTTCTCAGGACCATCAGTTTGGACGTGGCATAGTTGGCTCACGTTTCTTTGTATAACTAATCTCTCCATTGAGCCAGTAGAGAAACCAAAAAATATGAATAAGCAGGTTATATTTCTAATCTCATTCTTCGTCATATTCGCTGTCTCATGCAGCAATGACGATGAGCCACAAATACCTACAAACGCCATTTCACTTAATATGATGGCAGGAGATAGTGAGACGACTATTGGCGGTTCTGATGTGTTCATCAATGCTTCCAATAATTTCGCATCATCATATTGCGGTATCGCCGACCTTGGCAGAAAAGGTAGTTTCAACCAAAATCCAAGTCTATCTCAGATAGCTCAGGAAGTTGCGGTCACTCCCGGTAACTTCTATCAAATAACGCTTGCACAAGATATTCAGACCGTGGCAGGAGCGCGAGCTTATCCAATAAACACCAACTATTACAACGTGTATGTGGATTCTTGGATATATGACAAAGACAAGGATATTGCGGGGGCCAAAATCAGCTTTGCCGAATGCTATCCACAAATCAAACAACTTCCGAAATGGGATGAACAGATTGTGGTTAACAAAGAATTGAATGATGCCTACTACAACATCGTATCATATTCATTCCCTCAGGGTTGCATAATTGATGATGCGATTGATGCCTATTACACAAACGGATACGAGAATCTGACGGATAGACTTGATTTCAAGATAAACGGAAATCAAATGGAGTTGACATATCCGGATTTAAGTAACACTAATCCCTATGTCAAATTGTTGGTTCGCTATGAGAATGTATATACACGTGTTTCTTTAGATTTCAAATAATTGTATCAATTATGGGACGTTTCGCAAAATTTATTTGTTATCTTGCTGTTTTACTCATACTTTCGGCATGTACGACCTCCAAATCAACAGTATCCAATAACGTCAATCTATCACGCTATGAATATGCGTCAATAATAAACAACGACACATATCATATCCCGGCAAAGTTGATGGAGTATGAAATACAGTTATTTGATGCTGTTGAGAACTCACGGTTAAAACTCGTAAGCGACGCTCGAATCTATGAACTATCTCCCCATCAGCTAAAAAAACTTCTATTGGTTAAATACGGGGTGAATGTCCAGCAAGAAGAAACTGTCGTAACGGTAAACTTCATAGACTATGAAACCGGGAGACCGATAGCGTCCTGCCGAGGTGCCTATTCTTCACTCGGGATTGCAGGTGCTGGCTACGACATTAAAGAAGCAATAAAACGAGTATCCAAACAAATATCAATAACGTTTCCTAAATAATATCAAACCTTCCTATCTATCGCAAGATGAAATCAAAGAGCATTGTACTGCTTTCGGCTTTTGCGGTTGCGCCTTTATCTGCAATGGCTCAATCAAACGAAACCGATAGCGTCAAGACACAGGAACTTAATGAAGTTGTGGTTGAGGCATCTAACCAACGGACATCATCAAATATTTCCACCTACATTCCTATGACTCGGCAAAAGAATGCTGCTGCCGATGCGATCTCTCTTTTGAGCCAAATGGCAATCCCTCAAATTGAGGTAGACCCAATCAGCCAAGCGGTAAAGACGGCTTCGGGTCAAGGAGTGTCGATATTCATAGATTTCCTGCCTGCCACCACACAGGACTTGCTGGGCATGAGAACGCAAGATGTGAAAAAAGTAGAGTATTATCTGCACCCTACCGACCCGCGATTTCAAGGCGCACATTACGCAATCAACTTCATCATGCAGAAGTACGAATGGGGCGGATATACAAAGGTTGCTGCCAATAAATGGTTTGGTGTCAATCGAACCGAAGGTGAGATCTACTCCAAGATGGCATACAAGTCGATGATTTTCGACCTATACGCCGATGAAATTTACCTTACAAACCGTCATGGAGGCGTAAGCTCTACAGAAACATTCCGTTTTGAAGACCTATACGGAGCCGGACCACAGACCATCGAACGAACTTCCGAAACCAATTCCTCGTTATATCGCAACAACAGCAACGACTTTGCCCTCCGCGCTTTATATAACAGCGACAAAGCAAGAATATCCAACCGCATCTCTTACAGCCGGACGAATGTTCCGCACAATGACGCAGTTAATTCGCTGAGCTATTCATCCGAATTGTTTTCACCTACAACAGCAACCTCGCTAACCTCAAGCCATAACTGGGCACTCACTTATAACGGTAATTTCTTCTATACTTTATCTCCTAAATTTTCATTTGAAACAGAAGCTGTTTATACCTATGGCAAGAATAAGTCCAATTCTTTCTATTCCACAGGTGAGGCGTTATCCATTATCAACAATGCTTCCGAAGACGTGCACAGCTTGCAGTTAAGCCCACGACTTTACTGGCAGCTAAACGATAAGAACAGCTTGATGTTCTACTTTGCCACTTCGCAAAACTGGAACTTCATTGATTATTTCGGCAATTCTCCGTCGCATCAGAAATATAACGTCGGCGGTTATCTCGTCGGAGCACATTATGATCTGAACCTTGAAAAATGGAACATAGGTGGAGAGTTTGGCTGGGCATGGGAGAGCAACCACATCAGCAGCAGTCGCATGAGCAACAATTTCCCACAGGCTAATGCCTACGCCACTTTTTCACCGACTGATAAACACCAGTTTGAAGCGAACTGGCGATATGGCAAAGATGTTCCAGAAGCATCGCAGAAAAGCCCCAATATGTTGCAACAGGACGAACTCATGTGGTATCAGGGAACTCCTGCTTTGTCGGATTATTCATATCATAGAGCCGGACTGTCTTATACATGGCTTCCGAGCAACAAATGGCAACTGTCGGCCGACGGATATATTTATATGCTCGGCAACCGATGTGTTACAATATATTCCCCTACTGCCCCCGAGGGAACAATGTTGCGCCGATATGTCAACGATGGGGATTACCGCAGCGGAATGTTGGGAGCTTCCGCCACCGCCAAATTCTTCGGGGGTAAACTTGTAGCGAAACTTCGACCGCAATACTGGTTGCGGAAGACTACCGGGGCATACGCAAGCACAAGAAGTGAACTTACATGTACGGCTCAACTCACATATTATTTCGGTAAATTCTATCTTTGGGGATGGTACATGACACCAAGCCATTATCAGGAAGAACAAAGCGGAATTGTCGAACGTACACCTGCCAAATATCAGATTCAGTTGGGCTGGGGCGACAAGGGGTGGAATATCCATGCCGGAGTCTACAATTTCCTGCGCACATCATGGGAATCATCACATCAGACTCTTTCGAGCAAGTATTACAGTTTTGACCGCAAAGAATTTTCAACCGCCCAACATTGGCGCATCACATTAGCCGTTTCATACACCTTCGGCTATGGCAAGAAAGTTGACCATTACGATGAAGTCAGTGGCGCTGGAACAGCGGGCAGTGCAATCCTGAAGTAACGAAACAGCATCTCATACAGTAAAGAAATCTCGGCAGTGATGTCTGGGAAACTAAAAACAACAAATGCCAATAACGGTTGCGGTGAATACCACTCCCGTTATTGGTATTGCTATTTCACACCGCAGTCATTCTATCGGTTTGATAGCGTAATTGTTGGGCATCATATGGTAGTTGAGAGGTATCAGCAGCTCTGACATATTACGGACTCCTTCTGCATCTATCGCAGAATAAACCATAGTGTCATCGAAAGCGATGTGTCGGAAGCCGTGCATTTTGCCGTGACGCATCAGGAAGTCATGGAACGACGGGAACAGTCGGTCAATGTTCTTGGGTGAGCATCCGAAGCTGGCGACAATCAGAAGATTGTCGGGCAATCCAAGATAGCCGTCGCTCCACTCCCAGCATCGAAGATATAGATTGAACACCATAGGCTGGAACAGCGAGAAGTTGCATCCGCAGTTTGTGGGGTCACAAACTACCTGAAAACGTTTGTCAAGGTTGCGCTCCACCCACAGCTGCAAATCCTCGCCAAAGTCGAGAAGCCTGTCGGAGAGTCTTGTCCTAAGATACGAGATAATAAGTCCTTTCTGTCTCATAATTACTCAATGTCAGCGTTTCAATCCCCTGCGGGGCTTTTGTGCATATTTCTTTCGCATACGGTCGAACTCCTCCAAGGTCTGAGGGTCTTCAGGCGCATGGGTCTGGAACAGGTCGCCCAATGCTCCTACCGCACCGACCGCCATGCCGACACCTTCTTCAAGCACAGATGCCTGTTCTTTCGGTGGTATCGGATTCGCCCATGTGGCCTGAACCTCGATTGAGCGGGTTCGTTTCTCGTATGCCTTCTGATTGCGGTCGAGAGACCGGGACAGATGTGCGAAACTGTATTCCTTGCCGACTTTAGAACCTGGGAACACATGATTCTCCTTGCCGTCATCATATCCGAAAGACACGCCCTGACGCTCTCCGGTATTGGGATTGCATTTGAACTCCACCGATATGCCGTTGGCCGTTAGCGTCCTTTCAAGCTGCTCCCAGTTACGGCACTGCGGCACCACCACTTCAAGAATGTCGCTGATATGATATTTGGCGGCATCATGCGGCCGGAGACGCTCACGGTTGACTTTCTTCCGGCTTTCGCCCCAGTGCAGTCCATATTGCCGGGTTATATCCTCGCAAGCCTTCTGACTGCGGAAGCGGTCGTTATGGTCGGAGATAGTCTTGCCATTGTTATTGACACGACTATAGACAATGTGGCAGTGCGGATGGTCATGGTCGTTGTGACGGACAATCACGAAGAGGGTGTCCTTGATACCCATCCGCTCCATATAGTCATGGGCGATTGTCTTCATCAGTTCCGAGTCTGCCTCCAGCTTCGGCTTGTCCTCAGGCGAGAAGTCGAGAGAGATGTGGACACAGTTGATTTCGACACGAGGGTTCATCTTCGCCTGTGCGTCAAATTCAAGACACATAAGGTCGGGTTCATCGGATGCCATGCATGATTCCATCGGCTTTAGCTTCCAGTGCCGGGTGATATATTCAAGCGCACCGCTTGCGCTCGATCCCTTTGTTATCTTAGCCACCATAGGTTATCGAGTTTAGGATTGAACGGATTTCTTTGGCAAGCGCGGTCAGTTCCGCAGCCGCAGAGCGATACCCTGCGGCGTTTGCCTGATGCGCCGCCTGATTGAGATTAGTCGCCATGCCGATAAGTTTCCGGACTGCCGACATCATGTCGGGAGAGATGCGTTCCTTGACGTATCCCTTCTCTATCAGCGAGCGGATGACACCGCTCTTTGTCTCACCGCTTGCGCGGGAGTAAGCGCCGAGCCGACGATAGAGAGGGTCGGAAAGGCGGGTCGAGACCGTATGGTCTTTGGGTAAAGTATTTTTCATAATCATTGTAATGGTTAAGGTGATTGAATTGGCAACAGCAAGTTTTGTGACCAACGGGAGCCGCCCCTTCTGCTTTTCGTGCAGCACGGGGCGAGTCGCCTTATGTATTACATCGGCATAAACTTGCTTTGACGATTCTTTACGGTTTGTTTGCGATACTGCCGTCAATGGCTTATCAGCCATAGAGCCATAGGTCTATAGGTAATTAGATAGATAGAAACATAGATTACAGGATGATTCAACAGATACATCGGTTGATATATCTTACTGTAGATTGATATGTCAATCCATAAATCTATAGTTAATATCCTAATATCTATATGCGTGTTCACGTCTATGGTCTAAGCCTGTTCGGATATGCAGCCACGTCGCTACAGACAGACAACATCATGTGTGGTTTGTCATTCGCAAGGCAAATCACAGGAGTGAAAGAATGAGAATTTGAAATTATGAACCGATGAACGTCTGAACAACTGAACCGATGAACCGATGAACGCCTGAACCGATGAAAACTCAGTTGTTTACAAAACTGAATTGTCATTCTGTCATCCGGCATCACCTGTCGGCGTACAATCAGAATATCTTCTGCGCTCTTCCTCGGTCATCTCG
This sequence comes from Muribaculaceae bacterium, assembly GCA_011959405.1. Taxonomy (GTDB): domain Bacteria; phylum Bacteroidota; class Bacteroidia; order Bacteroidales; family Muribaculaceae; genus UBA3263. The sequence continues at coordinate 869 of BLLX01000039.1, read as the reverse complement.
CTTACGCCGACAAGCTCCATGTCGAATGTCTCGACAAGTTTTCGGAGTGCGGGATTCCGTTGCATCATACCTTCGAGTATGCCCTGCGGCGTAAGCTCCGAAACGAGATAGTCGGCAATATCGAGACCGAACTGCCTCTGCTCCTCGCTTGCGTTTCTTTCAAGGAAGTCGAAGATGCGGGCGGATATTCCGAGGGATTTCATCATCGGTATCCTGGCACACCAGTCTTCCGTTGCACCGAGGTCGGGAACAAGGAACACCTCTCTGCCGGAGAGAACCGAAAGAACCTCGCTGTTGAACGCGCCGTTCTTGCCTCCGGTGGCAAGCCATACGAACTGCGGCATGTAGTGGGTGGCGATTACAGCAGACTTCTCACTCTCGACAATGGCGACTGCATCATCGGGGCGGGCCCGCAACTGATGCTCTCCGAAACAACACTGCCTGAGGTTGAAGTCGGGCAACCTCATCACAGAGTGAACCCAGCTGACATGGTTGAACGGCTCCTTGACACGATGCCCGGTTTTCCAGTCGTAGAGCATGATTTTTCCGGTGCGGATTTCTCCGTTGACATCGGTCTGCCAGAACACACATGAACCTGGCCAGTGGCGTGACGTGCCAATATTGAAAAGTTCCATCAGTCGCTTTGCTTCCTCTCTGCCGACAACAGCGGCGATGAAAAGAAAGAAATTGTTGGAGCCATAGCCCTTCATGGTCTGCCGCATCAGATCGCGGTCAATCGTTGACGGCGGTACTGGCGCATGACTTTCGGGGATATGTCGGTTGTATTCCTTGCCGCCTCCTTGCCCCGAAATGTACGGCGATATGTCGCTGTTTGTATCTAACATTTGAAAAGGGACCCGGATAGCATT
>BLLX01000038.1 GCA_011959405.1 Muribaculaceae bacterium | reverse complement strand
ATGTATTTGTTGGTCAGGGCCGAGGTTTCCTGTGTGGCCCGGTTGTTGTAGTCCTGCTCCAGAGAAGCCATGTAGCTGTCGCGTGCGCGCTGAAGCTCGCCGGGGGTGAATCCGCCGCGCTTGGCGCGGAGCACTTCGCGGTAGACCGACTCAAGCGCAGGGCGTATGTCGCCTGTTTTAGCCACGCCGATGGCCGAGAGGGCCTGCATGGTGTTAGAGAACAGATAGTTGTCGATATCGGCCTGAGCCACGGCAAACGGAGTGGCGGGGTTGCTCATCATCTCGTTGAAACGGTTGTTGAGCATGGCGTCGATCATTGAGATCATGTAGTCATAGACCAGATAGCCGACGGTGGAACGCATTTCGCGCGGCATAGGCTCGAATTTGAACATGAGGAAGAACATGGCGTTTGACTGCTCCTTGTCCTTACCTATGGCATAGATGGTGCCGGGAGTGTCGGGCACGGGGAAGATGGTGCGCTCGGCGGGATTTGCCGGCATCTCAATGTCGGCAAACATCTCCTTGACCTTGGCTTCTGTGCGCGCCACGTCAATGTCGCCCACGATGAAGATACCCTGAAGATCAGGGCGATACCATTTCTCATAGTAGTCGCGAAGGGCCTGATGTGGGAAATTATCGATCACCTCCATAGTGCCGATGGGCATACGGTGGCCGTAGCGGCTGTTGGGGTAGATGGTGGGGAGCATCTGTTCGATGATGCGCATCTGGCCTCCGGAGCGGCTGCGCCATTCTTCATGGATCACGCTGCGCTCTTTGTCAATTTCTTCGGGATCGAGCAGAAGCTCGTTTGCCCAGTCATGGAGTATGAGCAGGCATGAGTCTGTGACTTCGGTGCGGGCTGTGGGCACGTTGGTGATGTTGTAGACGGTCTCGTCGGTGCCGGTATAGGCATTGAGATGTGCTCCGAATTTCACGCCGATGCTTTCGAGCCAGCTCACGAGCGAGTTGCCGGGAAAGTTTTTGGTGCCGTTGAAGCACATGTGTTCAAGGAAGTGGGCCAGACCACGCTGGTTGTCCTCTTCAAGCACTGAACCGACTTTCTGGGCTATGTAGAAATCGGCCTGTCCTTTGGGATAGGCGTTGTGGCGGATGTAGTAGGTGAGTCCGTTGGGGAGAGTGCCCACAACAACAGCCGAGTCCATAGGCACCACCGGCATCTGCTGTGCTTTCAGGCCGATGGCACCGGCCAGAGCGCAGAGCGCGACAATTGCTCCTGAAAGAATCTTTTTCATTGAATTACGGTTGATTGATGAATAAATAGTTGATTTGTCAGCAATGGCAATGTAGCAGAATACATCACTATTATGCAGCAAAGTAAAACAAAATTTCCAAAACGGCCAAATAAATATGGCCTAACGGAACGGAGCCGCGGCGAAAACTTCGGTTTTCATCGCGACTCCGTAATGTTTCGTCTTTATGCTCTTAATCAGCAGCAGGGACGCTTGGTCTTTTTGCCCCAGCCGTAAGCGGCAGCGGCACCGAGTTCTTCTTCGATACGGAGAAGCTGGTTGTACTTGGCCATACGGTCGGAACGGCTTGCGGAACCGGTCTTGATCTGTCCGGCGTTGGTAGCTACGGCGATGTCGGCGATAGTAGCGTCTTCGGTCTCACCGGAACGGTGGGAGATGACTGCGGTGTAGCCGTTGCGCTGAGCGAGTTCCACTGCGCGGAGGGTTTCGGTCAGAGAGCCGATCTGGTTAACCTTCACGAGGATGGAGTTTGCACAGCCTTCGTTGATGCCGCGCTGGAGATATTTCACGTTGGTCACGAAGAGGTCGTCGCCAACGAGCTGGCAGCGGTCGCCGATGAGGTCGGTGAGGATCTTCCAGCCTTCCCAGTCGCCTTCGGCCATGCCGTCTTCGATTGAGTCGATAGGATATTTCTCAACGAGTTCCTTGAGGAACTGTGCCTGCTGCTCGGAGGTGTATTTGGGAGCTGAAGCGCCCTGTTTCCATGTGTAGTCGTAAACGCCGTCCTTGTAGAATTCGGAAGAAGCGCAGTCCAGACCGATGGTCACGTCGCAACCGGGCTTGTAGCCGGCGAGTTCGATGGCCTTGATGATGACCTGGAGGGCATCTTCAGTGCCGTCGAGAGCGGGAGCGAAGCCACCTTCGTCGCCGACAGCGGTGGAGAGGTTGCGGTCGTGCAGCACTTTCTTCAGGTTGTGGAACACTTCGGTGCCCATGCGGATGCCTTCGTGGAAGGAAGTTGCGCCGATGGGACGGATCATGAATTCCTGGAAGCAGATGGGAGCGTCGGAGTGAGCGCCGCCGTTGATGATGTTCATCATGGGCACGGGCAGAGCGTAGCTGTTGCATCCGCCGATGTACTTATAGAGGGGCAGGTCGAGGTAGTCGGCAGCGGCTTTGGCAACAGCAAGGCTTACGCCGAGAATGGCGTTTGCGCCGAGGTTGCTCTTGGTCTCGGTGCCGTCAAGAGCGAGCATCTTTTCGTCGATGGCGATCTGGTCAAGAGCGCTCATGCCTACGAGAGCTTCGGCAATGGGACCGTTGACGTTGGCCACGGCTTTCTGCACGCCCTTGCCCATGTAGCGGGACTTGTCGCCGTCGCGCAGTTCGAGAGCCTCGTTCACGCCGGTGGATGCGCCGGAGGGTACGGAAGCACGGCCTTTTGCGCCGGATTCAAGGATCACGTCTACTTCTACAGTGGGGTTGCCGCGGGAGTCAAGTACCTCACGACCAATGATTTTTTCAATCTTCATAGTCTTGATGATTATTGATTTTGGGTGTTATGAGTTGATTTTGTTTATATTGTCTGTTGAAACAGTGCAAAGTTACTACTTTTCCTTTGAATTCTCAAAAAAATCTATTTCGAGCCGGCCACGGTGACCGTGTAGGTATAGACCGGTCCTTTTTCCTTTCCGCCGATGAAGTGAATGATACTAAGTGTGAACGTGCCGGGTCGGGCCGCGGAGAGGTTGACATAGCCGGTGCCGCTGTCCGCACCGAGACGTCCCTCGGCCACGGCTTCGGGGTCGTCGTATTCGATATTGCAGTCCATGACAAAGGCGCCTTCGTCGAACTGGACTGTGTAGCCACGGCCTGCCGACGGATGCACTCTGGCATAATAGGAAAGGATGGCGCCGACCGGCACTGTGAACGCCGCGTCTTTTTCAGGGAGGAACTTGATCTGCGAGACCACGCCGGCCATGTCGTCGATCTGACGCGCCATGTCTGACGCATGGCCTATGGCCGGCACTGACAGGGAGAGGGCGGCGGCAACGGCGGCCGCCAAGATTGTTTTCTTCATAGGCTGCTGAGTTTATTTCACAAGACGATCCGGGTTGCGGGCAAGGAATTCTTTCCAGCTCTTAGGACCTGCGGCGGCGACCGGACGCTGCTGTTCATAGAAATGACACAGAGCCGCGCCCAGAGCGTCGGTGGCGTCGAGCTGCACGTCGAGATCCTCCCGAGGGATGGAGAGAATGCGCCTGAGCATCTCCTGCACCTGCTCTTTGGATGCGGCACCACTGCCGGTAATGGCCTGCTTGATCTTGCGCGGCTCATATTCGGTGATGGGCACCTGCCGCGCCAGAGCCGCGGCCATGGCCACGCCCTGGGCCCTGCCGAGCTTGAGCATGGACTGGACGTTTTTGCCGAAAAATGGCGCCTCGATGGCCATTTCATCCGGCAGATACTGTTCCACCAGACCGAGCACACGCTCATAGATGCGGTGCAGTCTCATGTAATGGTTCTCGAGCCGGCTCAACTGAATCACGCCGAGGGCTATCATCTGCGGCTTGCGCGCACGCACGCCGAGGATGCCGTAGCCCATCACGTTGGTGCCCGGATCAATGCCTATGATCACCTTGTCCCAGCCGTCGGTCATAGCTCTATCTCGGTCATGAACGTGGGATAGGCGACCACGGTCTGGGCCCCGAAGCGGGCCGCCATTGCTTCCGCAAGCAGAGTGGCTTCGCGGGCGGCAAACGCCTGCGCGGCATCCTGCGATGGAAATGCGGCCTGTATGGCAAGACGAGCCACATCGTCCTGGGCCTGCTCCATGGACAGCACAAGCGGCTTGCTACAGCATGCGGCAGTAGCTGCCGGAATCCACATGTCGCGAAGCCATTCACGGACGGCCGTTTCGATCTGCGGAGGAAAGAAAAAAGTGGTATTATAGACTGTCATCACTGGCGGTTGAAGAATTGAGTGAACACTTGCATCGTATATAGCACGTCGTCAAACGACACCGTCTCGCGAACAGAATGCATGGCCCACAGGCCTATGCCCATGTCCACACCACGCATGTCGAGCTGTCCGGTAAGGATATTTCCGAGTGTGGAGCCGCCGGGCGAGTCGCTGTGGTTGACAAATTCCTGACACGGCACACCTGCTTCGCGGCAAAGCCACTTGAATGCGGCGGCCGAGTCGGCATCAGTCATATATTTGCAGTTGGCATTTACTTTTATCACCGGACCTCCGCCAAGCACGGGGTGGTTGACCGGATCCATCTTTTCCATGTAGTTCGGGTGGGCGGCATGCGCACAGTCGGCGGAAATGAAAAAGCTGCCGGCAACGGCGCGCATGAATTCCTCGCCATGACCGCCAAGGGAGCTGACCACCCGGCGGAGCACATTGCGCAGCATAGGCGAGTGTGCGCCCTGTTTGGTCCCCGATCCGGTCTCCTCATTGTCGAACACGGCCATGACCTGCGTCTGGCGTCCGGGCACCGCCGCAATCACGGCATCAAGGGCACAGTAGGCCATGGAGAGGTCGTCGAGACGGCCGCAGTTGACCCACGATGAATCGGCCCCGACCATCTCGGCCGGCTGTATGTCGAAAAGTGTGAGATCGAAGTCGAGTATGTCGTCGGGCGAAACTCCAAGATGGGACGCCACAATACGGGCAACCGTTCCCTGAAGGCAACCGTCGACATATCCGAGCACAGGAAGCATATCTTTCTGCGCCGACAGCGAGAGCGACGAATTGACGTCACGCTTGAAGTGTATGGCCAGATGCGGGATGACCAGACGCGGTTCATCGATACGCACGGTGCAGTGTCGCGGGGCAAACACCGGATCTTCCGACCTCAGCACCACGCGTCCGCTCAATCCCAGAGGACGGTCGAACCAAGTGTGATATATGGCTCCGCCATACACTTCTGTGTTGAGTTTGACCAACTGTGAATCGCCAAGAGCTCCGCATCGCATCTCGGGATGCGGTTTCACCCGGAATCCGGGCGAATCACTATGAGCGGCAACTATGCGGAATCCCGCCGCCGGATCGCTGCCGGCCACAAAAGCAACCACGGCAGTGCCGTTTTTGACGACATAACACCGCGATCCGGGCTTTACGGCCCATGGATCAGTCTCTCGAAGTTCCTGAAATCCGGCATCGCGCAAACGGGACACGATAGTGTCTACCGCCATAAAATTGCTCACGCTCCGGTTCATAAACGCAAGGAAATCCTCACGTTTTGCCATTTTGTCTTTATCCTGTGTCATACTACCGCAAAGTTAGCAAAAATCCATGAAAACATTAACTCCAAATCCGGACAATGACAATTGATGCTTTATAACATATTTTTTATTCGAAAAATTTGTATATGCCAGAATTTGATTCTAATTTTGCACTGTGTTTTTCATGGTATTAGATTTAAGGTTAACTAAGATTGGTTGTCGCGACGACAATCAATTTTTTATTTATATATACCCTCAAACAAATAGCCAAGCATCATTCCACTCAAACCAGCCCCGATAGAGGTATCAGATTTTCTTATTACCCTGAAGTCACAAAAAGAGCAAACCAAATCAAAATTTTCAGTTTCTTGATGCCATTATAAGTATAGAGAATATGTAAATTCTCCACATTCTTCCGTCAATGAACAACGTAAGTGATCAACATTATCGAGTCTAAGAATTCTCGTAATTTATTTTTCATAAAAAGCTGAACGGTAACGTGAATCTTTTGGCAACTCTCTAAAAGCCGAGATCATTTTAGACCCAGACATAGGGAAATATACATTATCACAGAATACGTCTTCCCACCAGCCATTCTTTATGTCAGCCCAATATCTTTCAAGAATTTCCCTCGGAAACTCCGGCCATACTTTCCCTGTTATTTTGAAAACCAAATTACCATTTTCATCCTTATAAGTGAGTATTTTGTTAATCAGACTATCCATTGTCTCCTTAGGATTACGATATAGATTTAGCTCAATCGCTTTGTTTGAAATACAAAAAGGCATGTTTGTTGTTTCTCTATACTTCATCCAATAATATTCAAGAGGATCGGATGGAGATATTGCTTCACCACAATTCCAAGCATTGTATATTTTATGCGTTATCTCTTTATTATGCCGAAACTCAACACGAAGTAATAACGGATGATCGATCAAGTCCTTGTTTCCTGAACAATCAACAAGAAATCCGAGCTGACGTGCTGGACGTTCAAAACAAAACTGTTTTCCTATTGATGTTATTTTATATCCATAAATAATATTTTGGGTTAATGATTTTGAAATTGGAAGAACATACAACACACCGGTTGATTCAGAATCATTTTCAATAGGCAGATACCTATCTGTCGCTTTGTCATATTCTGTCACCGCAAAAAATGCAGCCACATCCAATGATGAGCTAAAATCAACTTCAGTAGTTTTATTATAGTAATGTTGTGCTAGGCCATATAGATTGGCTTGTAATTTCATCGGATGTCCGCACAATTCAAATCCTTTTATACCAAGAAGCTGCACTATCGGGTGCATAGCCATAAAAGCTGTCAATTCATTGATTTTTATCATATCATCAAGGAAATAACGTTTGTTCTTATCTCTGAACAGATTGGCCTTTATGCTCTTATAATCCTCTTTTTGACCGCGAAACAAGAAATTGGAGTGCGCAAGATTAGGTTTTAGCGAAAATCTTTTAAAATCAGTAAGATATGGCATATTATCATCAACTGATAGCATTCTAAAATAATCGACATCATCAGGATTGCACATTAGCCTTGTCACAATAAAAGAATCTTTATCAAGGCCAATACCTCCTGCAACAAACGGGTCAATACCAGCCATGAATAGTGGCATTATATATGATGTTTTCAAAGCATTCTTCTCTAAATATGAGATAAAGGACATCGCCTCGAATATATTATCAAAGACTGGAAATGTTTTTGCAATCGGGTTCATTGTTGAATAAATATGTTTGAAACCAATTTCAAATTTACAAAAAGTATTAATCAGAAAATCAAAATGTAATAATGAATATTTAAACATTCGTTTGCTATGCGACCGTAAATAACATTACCAATGCGTTGATACTTCATAGTACAAATATGGAGATTTCAAGTTCATAAGAATGACATCGGCTACTTCATCGTTGCTTATCTCGGAAGTATAGTCAAAGCCCAGTTGGGAAGCTCTTCGATATAGCGTTTCGCAAGCTCGCCGTCAGTCAGACGGAACAGAAGCCGGGCTTCCACATCATCTATTGAGTTGTCATAGACATAGAGTCTATCAACTATCGCGGACAGGATTTTGCAGTTGGCAATAGATTGTCGTATCGGGATATGATTTTAGGAATTGGTACATCATGTCTTCCATCCAACACTCGTTGAGCGACACGCTTAGCATTGATTGTCGGAGATTCAGTGGAAACAAAGAACAAGCGGATGAAGAATCCGGCTTGCTTCGCTCTGAGAATGTAATCGACCTGTAGCCGACATCACAGTCTCAAAGATATGGCTCTTGCGTTCGGCAAGACATCTTTCCCTCCATTCATTGCAATAGTTGGCGGCTTTCAGAACAGACTCCTGATTGTTCCAATCGCCGAACACATCGCGGGCTACATTATCCGGATTGATATACTCCGAATCCTCAAGCCATTCGTGATGCAGTATCTTTGAAGTCACAGAAGTTTTGCCTGACCCATTTGGTCCGGCAATCACAATCAGAACAGGGCGATGATTACTTGCCGCCATTTTTTATTCTGTTTATGGCATCACCCCATTTCTCTTGAGCCGCTTGGGTAGCCGCTTCAAACCCGGCGGCCACACGCTCGGCAGCCCGGCGGGTGCTTTCGCGGGCATCCTCGGCAACCTCACGCATAATCTGGGACATGCGCTCGTCGCCCGGCTCCTCCATCGACGTCAGTCGATAACTGTTCATCTCAACTTCCGACATAATCCATAATCTTTTATTATTCAACGCCAAATTTACGAAAAAAGTCCGAATCCATCTCATCTTTTAATTAAATCTATATCGTCGTCTCGCTAAAGGAGTTTCAAAAACATTACCCCATTCGCTCCAACTCCAACAGTAGAAAATTTGTCTATTTTATCTGTATAAGCATCCAGAAAGAAAATGCGCAAATAAAAAATGGAGTATAACTCATTGAGCTACACTCCATTTTGTTATCGTTGGTTGTGGGGCTTACTTCACTTCCTCGAAGTCGACGTCGGTGACGTGACCGTCGTCGTTGGAACCGGGCTGAGGGCCTGCCTGGGCACCGCCGGGCTGCTGCTGGGCCTGCTGAGCCTGTGCCTGAGCGTTGAGGATGTCCTGCTGGGCTGCGCCGAAAGCGGTTTCGATTTCCTTGATGGCAGATTCGATCGCCGTGACGTCCTGAGCCTTGTGTGCGTCCTTAAGCTTGGACAGCGCTCCTTCGATAGTCGTCTTCTTGTCAGCGGGAATCTTGTCGCCAAGTTCCTGAAGCTGTTTTTCAGTCTGGAAGATGATAGAGTCTGCCTTGTTGATGGTGTCGACACGTTCTTTTTCTTTAGCGTCGGCGGCAGCATTGGCGGCAGCCTCGTCTTTCATGCGCTTGATCTCACTGTCGGTCAGACCGCTGGAAGCTTCGATGCGGATGCTCTGTTCCTTGCCGGTGGCCTTGTCCTTGGCGCTAACGTTGAGTATGCCGTTGGCATCGATCTCAAATGTCACTTCGATCTGCGGGATGCCGCGGGGTGCGGGCGCAATGCCGTCGAGGTGGAATTTGCCGAGGGTCTTGTCATCCTTGGCCATGGGGCGCTCACCCTGCAGTACATGAATTTCCACTGAGGGCTGATTGTCGGCAGCGGTGGAGAATGTCTCGCTCTTGCGGGTGGGGATGGTGGTGTTGGCTTCGATCAGCTTGGTCATAACGCCGCCGAGGGTCTCGATACCTACGCTCAGGGGCACTACGTCGAGGAGAAGCACATCTTTCACGTCGCCGCTGAGCACACCGCCCTGAATTGCGGCGCCGATAGCCACCACTTCATCGGGGTTGACACCCTTGCTGGGCTCTTTGCCGAAAATTTCCTTGACCTTGGCCTGAATAGCAGGGATACGGGTGGATCCGCCCACGAGTATCACTTCATGAATGTCGGAGGGTGAAAGGCCGGCGTCTTCCATAGCCTTGCGGCAAGGCTCCACAGTGGCCTGAATCAGAAGATCGGCCAGCTGTTCGAATTTGGCGCGTGTGAGAGTCTTGACCAGGTGTTTGGGCAGACCGTTGACAGGCATGATATAGGGGAGGTTGATTTCCGTCGATGTGGTGCTCGACAGCTCGATCTTGGCTTTTTCGGCAGCTTCTTTCAGACGCTGCATGGCCATGGGATCCATACGCAGGTCCACGCCTTCCTCTTTCTGGAACTCGTCGGCAAGCCAGTCGATGATCACGTGGTCGAAGTCGTCGCCGCCGAGGTGAGTGTCACCGTTGGTCGATTTAACTTCAAACACACCGTCGCCAAGTTCAAGGATGGAGATGTCGAATGTGCCGCCGCCAAGGTCGAATACGGCGATCTTCTGGTCGGCACCTTCTTTGTCGAGACCGTAAGCCAGAGCAGCTGCGGTGGGTTCGTTAACAATACGGCGCACAGTCAGTCCGGCGATCTCGCCGGCTTCCTTGGTGGCCTGACGCTGGGCGTCGTTGAAATATGCGGGAACAGTGATGACAGCCTCGCTCACGGTCTGGCCGAGATAGTCTTCGGCCGTTTTCTTCATTTTCTGAAGAATCATGGCTGATACTTCCTGCGGGGTGTAGTCGCGGCCGTCAATGTCGACACGGGGTGTGTTGTTGGCGCCGCACACCACTTTATAGGGCACACGCTTGATCTCCTGCTCCACCTGGCTGCAGCTTTCGCCCATGAAGCGCTTGATGGAGTAGATGGTACGCTGTGGATTGGTGATGGCCTGTCGCTTGGCAGGATCGCCTACTTTACGTTCGCCGCCGTCAGTAAACGCCACCACGGAAGGGGTGGTGTTGCGTCCTTCGCTGTTAGGAATCACTACAGGGTCTTTGCCCTCAAGTACAGATACACACGAGTTGGTGGTGCCAAGGTCGATACCGATAATCTTACCCATAATTTAATTCTGGTTATTTTTTAGTCGTTTTGTAAAATTTCTATAATAAATCAGGCCATCCGGATGGATTGCCGTGCGTAGACATAACAAATAGCGTGCCAAAAATGTTGGCTGACAGATTCTGCCATTTTTGTCAGTCGCCATATAATATGTTGGACATATCGGAGGAAAGTACTATCTTTGCGTTCACTATAAATCAATCAACACCTTACCAGAAAATCTAATTATGCAAAAGTCTATTTTGGGCGCCATGTTTCTCTCCGCCGCGATAAACGCCACGGCATCCGGCACCCTCTCCGGATTCAATTACGGTGAAGCTACGGCGCCAGATGGCACCGAGTGGCAGGACTGCCAGAATCTGAGCTACAACAAAGAGCAGCCCCACGCTTATTTTTTCCCGTTCGCATCAGTGGAAAACGCACTGAAAGTGCTGCCTGAAAACAGCGAATACTACAAGTCGCTCGACGGCACATGGAAATTCAACTGGGTCAGGACTCCCGAAGACCGCCCGGCCGACTTCTACCGGACCGATTTCGACACAAGCGGGTGGGATGACATCGCTGTGCCGGGATGCTGGAACGTGCAGGGCATCCAGAAAGACGGATCGCTGAAATACGGCGTGCCCATTTACGTGAACCAGCCTGTGATATTCCAGCACAAGGTGGCTGTGGACGACTGGCGCGGCGGCGTGATGCGCCCGGCCCCGGAGCACTGGACCGTGCACGAGTATCCCAACGAAGTCGGTTCCTATCGCCGCACGTTCACAGTGCCAGAGGAGTGGAAAGGCCGTGAGGTCTACATCAATTTCGATGGCGTGGACTCGTTTTTCTATCTCTGGGTCAACGGACAGTATGTAGGATTCAGCAAAAACTCCCGCAATACGGCATCGTTCGACATCACCGACAAATTAGTAAAAGGAGAGAACACGGTGGCAGTGGAAGTCTACCGCAGTTCCGATGCGTCGTTTCTGGAATCACAGGACATGTTCCGCCTTCCGGGCATAATCCGCTCCACCTATCTCACATCCACGCCGAAAGTGCAGATCCGCGATCTGGTGATCCACACCACCACCGGCGGAAAGGTAACGGCCGATGCTACCGTACGCAACCTGTCGAAAAAAGACGCCAAAAACTATTCGATAAAATACAGTGTATATCCCGTGGAACTGTATTCCGACAAAACCGAAGCCGAGACCGGCACTCCTGCCACAAGCGCCAAATTCACCGCGTCGAAAGGGAGCAGCGTAAGCCAGAAATCGGAATTCACCGTGGACGGAGCCAGACTATGGAGCGCCGAAGAGCCTAACCGCTACGTGCTGGTGGCCCAGTTGCTCGACAGCAAAGGGAAAACGGTGGAGACCGTGTCGACTTATTTCGGATTCCGGGAGGTGTATATACGCAATACAGCCGCCGAAGACGACGAATTCGGTCTTGCCGGACGCTATTTCTATGTCAACAGACAGCCGGTGAAACTCAAAGGAGTGAACCGCCACGAGAACTCCGTGACCGGCGGCCATACCATATCGCGCGAGCAGATGGAGCACGAGGTGATGCTGATGAAACGCGGTAACATCAACCATGTGCGCAACTCTCACTACAATGACGACCCGTACTGGTATATCGTGTGCGACAAGTACGGCATCTATCTTGAAGACGAAGCCAACATCGAAAGCCATCAGTATTACTATGGCGATGCTTCCCTGTCACACCCCACAGAATGGCGCGATGCCCATGTGGCACGCAACATGGAGATGGTCCATGCGCATGTCAACCACCCCTCCATCGTGATCTGGTCGCTCGGCAACGAAGCTGGCCCGGGCCGCAATTTCGTTGAAGCCTACAACGCCATCAAGGAATTCGACACCTCACGACCCGTGCAATACGAGCGCAACAACAACATCGTGGACATGGGCTCAAACCAATATCCTTCAATCGGATGGGTGCGCAATGAGGTCAAGGGACAGAGCAACATCAAATATCCGTTCCACATCTCCGAATATGCCCACTCCATGGGCAACGCCGGCGGCAATCTCAAAGATTACTGGGACGCCATGGAATCCACCAATTTCTTCTGTGGAGGGGCTATATGGGACTGGGTGGACCAGGCCTTCATCTATTATACTCCCGACGGGCGACCCTTCTTCGCCTACGGAGGTGACTTCGGCGACACTCCCAACGACGGAATGTTCTGCATGAACGGCGTGATGTTTCCCGACTTCACTCCCAAACCCGAATATGCGGAAGTCAAAAAGGTCTACCAGAACGTAGGTGTGACACCGGTGGACATGACCACAGGCACATTCGAAGTGTTCAACAAGAACTATTTCACCTCACTCGACGAAAACCACTATATCACCTGGTCACTCATCAAGGACGGCAAGGAGGTGGCCAAGGGCGACGGAGTGAACCGCCCGCGCATGGCCATAGGGCCGCGTCAGCGCCAGACCATGTCCGTGCCATACGATTTCACCGCGCTGGATCCTGCGGGAGAATATTTCCTGAACATCCAGTTCCGTCTGGCATCCGACATGCCGTGGGCCGACAAAGGCTATGTGCAGATGGAAGAGCAGCTGCCCGTCAAGTCGGCCGGCAATTTTTCTCCGATCGCAGCCGACAGCCGCCGCAAGCTCACCTTATCCTCATCGCAGACAGCCGACACAGTGAAAGGCGAAGGCTTCAAGGTGGTGTTTGACAACGCCACCGGCACCATCCACTCGCTCGCATACGGCGGCAACCTGGTGATAACCGACGGCAACGGACCGAAGCTCAACGCCTTCCGCGCTCCAGTGGACAACGACGTGTGGTTCTATCAGGCATGGTTTGAAAACGGACTCCACAACCTTCGCCACAAGACCCTGAGCCACGACGCCTACACCCGCGCCGACGGCACAGTCTCGATCTCCTATACCGTAGAGTCACAGGCCCCCATGAGCACATCGGCATCCGGAGCGACCTCAGGCCGCTATAAACTGACCGACGGCCGCGAGATGACCGATTCCGACTTCAAATTCACCACCGGACAGATATGGACCGTCTATCCCGACGGCTCCATCGAACTTCAGTCGGTCATCGACTCCAATTCTCACGGTGTGTTGCTGCCGCGTCTGGGCTATGCGCTCGACGTACCCGCCGCATTCGACACATACACCTACTACGGACGCGGCCCTGAAAACAATTTCCGCGACCGCCAGGACGGATACTTCATGGGCGAATACTCCTCGAAAGTGGCCGACCAGTTCGTGCCCTTCCCCAAACCGCAATCCATGGGCAACCGCGAGGACGTGCGTTGGGCGGCTCTTACCGACGCCAACGGCAACGGACTGCAATTTGTGGCATTAGGCGAACTCAGCGCAAGCGCCCTGCCATGGAATGACATGGAAATGACTCTTGCCCCCCACCCCACAGAGCTGCCCGCAAGCAACCGCACCCATGTGCACCTTGACACCAAGACCCTCGGTCTCGGCGGCGCCAGCTGCGGTCAGGGCGGACCTCTCGAACCCGATCAGGTGAGAGCCGGCCAGCACCGCATGGGATTCATGATACGGCCCGTGACCAAGTCCACCGACCTTGCCGCATCGGCGAAAGTGGCATCGGCAGGGAACACGCCCTTAGGCATAACCCGCAGCAAAACCGGCAAAGTGACCGTATCGAGCGGCGTGGACGGCGACGAGATACTCTACACCGTGACAAAGCCCGGCGACAAGAAACCAAGGAAAGCGAAAGCTCTTACATACACCACACCCGTCGACATGCGCGACGGCGGCACAATCACGGCATGGAGCAGCAGCAACCCGATGCAGAAAACCTCTGTCACATACGAGCGCATAGATTCCGTACCGGCCATCGTGTCATTCGTGTCATCACAGGAACTGTCGGACGGAAGCAAAGCCGACAACCTGCTCGACGGCAACCCCAACACGATTTGGCACAGCGTCTATTCCGTCACTGTGGCCAACTATCCGCACACCGTGGAATTTGACTACACTGACACACTGCCTATCAAGGGATTCACATGGCTACCGCGCCAGAACGGAGCCAACGGCGACATCAAGGACTACAAAATCGCTGTGAGCACCGACGGCCAGACATGGACAGAAGTGATGACAGGAGCATTCGAGAACTCCAAATCAAGGAAAACGGTGATCTTCTCCGCCCCTGTCACCGCAAGATTCGTCCGTCTGACCGCCCTGTCGTCGCAAAACGGCGCGGACTTCGCATCAGGAGCGGAATTCGGCATAATCAAATAACCAGATTTTCTTTCATATCCAAACAAACAAAACAAGTGGTCGGATTGTCTATATCTACAGACTATCCGACTATTTGTCTTTTCGACATGAAACGACGCAGACTCCTGATCGCAACAATCATAGCCCTGCTCCTCTCGTCAGTGGCTATCCCCTCCTGCAGCTCAATGCACGGCTCATGGGGCATAGGCGGCGAATATAACGGCCACCACCATCACGACAACCGACCGCCGAAACGCCATAAACCACCGAAACCGCCCAAAAAGCACAAACATCATCACAAGCATCACCATTGCGACTGACATACGGCCGCCAGCCGGCCTTGTATACATATAGAAACAGACAACAGAGACTGCGGCGAGACACATCCACCGCAGTCCCTTGGCTTATAAGACAGCCGTACGAGCATCTTTTTTTGTTGCGAATCCGGGGAAATATCGTAACTTTGCGGCGAAGACAAGGGGGTGCCCGCCACAGCAAGGGGGCTGAGATCATACCCTTTGAACCTGATGCGGGTAATGCCGTCGCAGGGATTTGTGCGTCGACCCCGCCCCGTGTTGCCTTCGTAACAAATATATTTTTAAGCGACATGAAAGATACTCTTTTGTTGGGCGGACGCGAGTTTTCATCCCGCCTTTTCGTAGGCACGGGCAAGTTTCCGTCAAATCAGTCGATGCTCGACGCAATCGTGGCATCCGGCACTGAAATGGTCACTGTGGCTGTGAAACG
Source organism: Muribaculaceae bacterium (assembly GCA_011959405.1). GTDB lineage: Bacteria > Bacteroidota > Bacteroidia > Bacteroidales > Muribaculaceae > UBA3263. The sequence continues at coordinate 4,101 of BLLX01000038.1, read as the reverse complement.
CCTTGATCTGGACAATGCCGACGAAGACGACATGCTGGCGCATATCAACCGCGACCACGTGCAGTTTCTGCCCAACACCTCAGGCGCACGCACGGCCGAAGAAGCCGTGACCGCCGCCACAGCTGCCCGCATGATCTACGGCACCGATTTCATCAAACTGGAAATCCATCCCGACCCCAAATATCTCTTGCCAGACCCGATCGAGACACTGCGTGCCGCCGAAAAGCTGGTAAAAATGGGCTTCATAGTCCTCCCTTACGTGCAGGCGGATCCTGTGCTGTGCAAGCGTCTCGAGGAAGCCGGCACGGCGGCAGTGATGCCGTTAGGCGCACCTATCGGCACCAACAAAGGACTTAAGACCCGCGAGATGCTTCAGATCATCATTGATGAGAGCAGGGTGCCCGTGGTGGTCGATGCCGGCATAGGCGCCCCCTCGCATGCGGCGGAAGCCATGGAGATGGGAGCGGACGCGGTGCTGGTGAACACGGCCATAGCGGTGGCCGGCGATCCGGTGGAGATGGCCGTGGCCTTCCGTCTGGCCACAGAAGCCGGAAGACGCGCACGTGTGGCCGGACTCGGCTCACAGAGCGACTGCGCCGAAGCCAGCTCCCCGCTGACAGCGTTTCTTGACTAAACCACAAATTGAAAATCGATTATGAAAATAGAAAATATTGACTGCCGGACATATCCCGGCTCAGAAAAAGTTTATCTGCCGGGAGAGATTTTCCCCGATCTGCGTGTGGGCATGCGCCGTGTGAATCTTACCCCCACCGTGACCATCGACCCGGAAAGCGGCGAAAAGCATATCAGAGAAAACGCTCCCGTCTACGTTTACGACACATCAGGCGTATTCACCGATCCGGACGTGGAAGTGGATATAAACCGCGGCATACCCCGCATACGCGAACAGTGGACAGCACAGCGCGATGATCTGGAGCAATTAGATGAGATCACGTCGGAATACGGTCGGAAACGTCTGGCAATGAAAGAGCTGGACAGCATCCGCTTTGCCACCCACCACAAACCGCTGCGGGCAAAACAGGGCGCCGGCATCACCCAGATGGCATTGGCCCGCAAAGGCGTGATCACGCCCGAGATGGAATACGTGGCCATAAGGGAAAATACGAACGCCGCCGCTCTCGGCATATCCTCACATATCACTCCGGAATTTGTGCGCCAGGAAGTAGCCGCCGGCCGCGCGGTGATCCCGGCCAATCCAAACCATCCTGAAGCCGAGCCTATGATCATCGGCCGCAATTTTCTCGTGAAACTGAACACCAATATAGGCAACTCGGCCCTGTCCTCAGGAATAGAGGAAGAGGTCAACAAGGCCGTGTGGAGCTGCTACTGGGGCGGCGACACGCTTATGGACCTCTCGACCGGCGACAATATCCACGAGACCCGAGAGTGGATCATACGCAACTGTCCGGTGCCGATGGGCACAGTGCCCGTATATCAGGCTCTGGAGAAAGTGGACGGGCGTGTGGAAGATCTGACATGGGAAATCTACCGCGACACACTGATCGAACAGGCCGAGCAGGGCGTGGACTATTTCACGATCCATGCCGGAGCGCTGCGCACGCACGCCGACATGATCGCCGAACGCCTCACCGGCATTGTGAGCCGCGGAGGATCCATCATGACCCGGTGGGCCGTGATCCACAACGAAGAGAATTTCCTCTATACCCATTTCGAGGAGATATGCGAGATTCTGGCCCGGTATGACGTGGCCGTGTCGCTCGGCGACGGACTGCGCCCCGGCTCCATACACGACGCCAACGACCGCTCGCAGTTCCTCGAACTCGACGTGCTCGGCGAACTCACCGAAATCGCATGGCGCCACAATGTGCAGGTGCTCATCGAGGGCCCCGGCCACGTGCCCATGCACAAGATCAAGGAAAATATGGACCGACAGATCGAGAAATGCCACGAAGCGCCGTTCTATACTCTCGGCCCTCTGACCACCGACATCGCTCCCGGCTACGACCACATCACTTCAGCCATCGGCGCGGCACAGATCGCATGGCTCGGCACGGCTATGATATGCTATGTGACCCCGAAGGAGCACCTGGCCCTGCCGAATCTGGAAGATGTGCGCAACGGCGTGATCACATACAAGATCGCCGCACACGCGGCCGACATAGCCAAAGGCCATCCGGGCGCACAAGTGCGCGATGACGCCATGAGCCGCGCGCGCTTCGAGTTCAGATGGAAAGACCAGTTCAACCTGTCGCTGGATCCTGCCCGCGCACGCCAGTACTACGTCGAAAGCCACAAGGACGACGACCATTTCTGCACCATGTGCGGTCCGAACTTCTGCGCCATGCGCATATCGAAATCAGTGATGGACGACTGCGCCAAATAACACCCGTACCTACTTCAGACTATCCGTAAACACGCCATGTTTTATGACGAACTGAAAAAATACGACTGGGACGCCACCACAACCTCCATCGCGGGCAAAACGGCCCGCGATGTGGAGACGGCCCTCTCGCACGAAGGACATCTGACCGTCGATGATTTCATGGCCCTGATCTCACCGGCGGCAGTGCCGTATCTCGAACAGATGGCCCGGATGAGCCGCCGCATCACCCGCGAACGCTTCGGAAAGACCATCTCCATGTACATCCCCCTGTATGTGAGCAACGCATGCACCAACCATTGTGTCTATTGCGGCTTCAACCATCACAACCCGCTCCAGCGCGTCACCCTCTCCCTTGACCAGGTGAGGGCCGAGTGCGAGGCCATACGTCGGCTGGGCCCGTTTGAGAACCTTCTGATCGTGTCGGGAGAATTTCCCTCGCTCAACGGTCCGGAATATCTCGAGAAGGTGTTGCAGACAGCACGCCCGTACTTCCACAATCTCTCCATTGAAGTGATGCCTATGAAACAGCGCGACTACGAGCGTCTGGTCCGCAGCGGACTGAACGGCGTAGTGTGCTTTCAGGAAACCTATCACGAAGAGCGTTACAAAGACTATCATCCACGCGGCATGAAGTCCATATTCGAGTGGCGCGTCAACGGATTTGACCGCATGGGCGCCGCCGGACTGCATAAAATCGGCATGGGAGTGCTCATCGGGCTGGAAGACTGGCGCACCGACGTGACGATGATGGCCCGTCATCTCCGCTACCTCCGCAAGCAGTACTGGCGCACACGGTTCAGCATCAACTTCCCGCGTATGTGTCCGGCCGAAGGCGGCTATCAGCCAAAAGTGGTGATGACCGACAAGGAACTGGCACAGCTCACGTTTGCGTTCCGCATATTCGACCACGATGTCGACATTTCTTACTCCACACGAGAGAATCCCGCCTTCCGCGCCAACATGATGCAACTCGGCGTGACGTCGATGAGTGCCGGCAGCAAGACGGAACCGGGAGGATACGTGTCGACACCTGAAGCCCTCGAGCAGTTTGAGGTCAGCGACTCACGCACTCCGATGCAGGTAGCCGCCGAAATAGCGGCACTCGGTTACGAACCTGTGTGGAAAGACTGGGACCGACGGTATGACGACGCATAAAGCCGAGTGGCCGCTATCTGATAACCGGCATTCCAAACAGCCCCATGGCCATAGTGAAACGGCGACGGGATCCCACCTTGATCTTATTGTATTTGTCTAACGGCATCGAGATCTCCTTATCCTTTCCGTTGTCAAACTCCACCAGAATATGCCATGTGCTGTACTCGCCGGCCGGCAGCTGGCGTCCGCGCGCTCCACGCCTGTAGCGTGTGTGCTTTTTGGAATATTTCGAACGGACTACAGCAATTTCCTCATGTACGGTGGATTCATCGGCAAAGACATAGTTGGCAGCCAATATCGCCCCATACAATACCGACGATGTGATGACGACATGACACAGGAAATTGAACAGACGTCCGCCGTGGCCGGTGAGCCAGCCCCAGCGGGCCGACAATGCCGGAGCAGACGCCACAGCAATAGCCGCCGCGACAGCCGCGGGAATCCACCAGATAACCAACGTGCGGAAAAAGAATGCCATACCGGCTCCTACCGACAACAGCACGACAGCCACGGCACCACCCACTACTACATATCTGATCTTATCATTATTTTTTCCTGTCATATTTTATTTTTATCTAACC
>BLLX01000037.1 GCA_011959405.1 Muribaculaceae bacterium | reverse complement strand
GACTGTAGCCGAGATCGGCTATGCGGCGATAGAATCCGTCCAGCTCGATATCGATAATCCGGAAAATGGCATCCTTGTCGAGAGAATCGAACATGATGATATCGTCGATACGGTTGAGAAACTCGGGCGAGAATGCTTTGTTGAGCGCTTTCTGAAGAACGCCATGAGTATATTCCTTGTCGACCTCGCGGGTATTGAATCCGACTCCGGAGCCGAAGTCCTTGAGCTGACGCGTGCCGATGTTGGATGTCATGATCACTATGGTGTTCTTGAAGTCCACCTTGCGTCCGAGCGAGTCTGTGAGACGTCCTTCGTCCATTACCTGCAGCAGCAGATTGAACACATCGGGGTGTGCTTTCTCAATCTCGTCGAGCAACACCACGGAGTATGGACGGCGACGCACTTTCTCGGTGAGCTGTCCGCCTTCCTCATAGCCCACGTATCCCGGAGGCGCGCCGACCAGACGGCTCACGCTGAATTTCTCCATATATTCGCTCATGTCGACACGGATAAGGGTGTCGGCAGAGTCAAACAGATATTGGGCGAGCTTCTTTGCAAGATGTGTCTTGCCCACGCCGGTGGGCCCAAGAAACATGAAGGTGCCTATGGGTTTGTTGGGGTCCTTAAGCCCCACCCTGTTGCGCCGTATGGCCTTGACCATTTTCTCCACGGCATTGTCCTGTCCGATCACGGAGCCGCGAAGGGCATTGTCCATTTCCAACAGTCTGTGGCCCTCGGCCTGAGCTATGCGCTGCACGGGCACCCCTGTCATCATAGCCACCACTTCGGCCACTTTGTCGTGGTCGACTGTCACACGGCAGTTGCGCATCTCTTCCTCCCACCGAGCCTGAGCTTCGTCGAGATCGGTGCGCAGATGCTGCTCTTTGTCGCGAAACGATGCCGCCTGTTCGAAATTCTGGGCACGCACGGCATTGAGTTTAGACTGTTCGGCCTGGCACACCTGCTCTTCAAGCGCTTCTATCTCGGCCGGCACGGTGATGTTGGTGATGTGTACACGCGATCCGGCCTCGTCCATCGCGTCGATGGCCTTGTCGGGAAATGTGCGGTCGCTCACATAGCGTTCCGTCAGTTTCACACAGGCTTCAAGAGCCGCTTCGGTGTAGCGGACGTTATGATGGTTCTCGTATTTTTCCTTGATATTATGGAGTATGGTCAGAGTCTCCTGTGGGGATGTAGGCTCGACCATTACTTTCTGGAATCGGCGTTCGAGCGCTCCGTCCTTTTCGATACTGGTGCGGTATTCGTCGAGTGTGGTGGCACCGATGCACTGAATCTCACCGCGCGCCAGCGCAGGCTTGAGCATATTGGCGGCATCCATGGATCCGGCGGTATTGCCGGCGCCCACTATTGTGTGGATCTCGTCGATGAATAGAATCACATCCTTGTTTTTGGACAGTTCGGTGAGAATGGCCTTGATGCGCTCCTCAAACTGACCGCGGTATTTTGTACCAGCCACGATGGAAGCCATGTCAAGCGAGATCACCCGTTTGCCGAAAAGAATGCGGCTGACCTTGCGCTGGACTATACGCAATGCAAGTCCTTCGACAATAGCCGACTTGCCGACACCCGGCTCACCGATGAGCACAGGGTTATTCTTTTTGCGGCGGCTAAGTATCTGGGCCAGCCTTTCGATTTCCACTTCACGGCCTACCACGGGATCCAGACGTCCCTCCTCGGCGGCACGGGTCATGTCCACGCCGAATTTATCGAGCACGGGAGTGTCGTTGCCCCTTCTGGCAGTGGCGGGACCTGCACTTTTGGCAGTTTCCTGCGACGGCTGGCTATTGTCGCGTGGCAGTTCTTCAGCCACATCGTCGTCATCGTCGGCAAAATCCGCACCCATCGACGGCGATGCACCGGCACCGTTGTCGGCCACAATTTTATAGAGGGTCTCGTAGGTCAGGCCTGACGAGCGCAGTTCAGCCATGAAAGGCATGGCGCATATCTCGGAATTGTGGAACATGGCCAGCAGCAAATGCTCGGGACGCACATCGGCGCTTTTGAGCATACGAGCCTCCAATGCCCCCAGCTTGATCAGCCTGTCGACTATGACGCTGACCGACACTTCGCTGACAGGCTCATGATCAGACCGGTAGACATCCATAGACAGTTTCGTGAATATCTGTTGCGGAGACTGTCCGTTGCCGCATGCCCTGCCGACCAGAGCGGCACAGACGCTGTCGGGATCGGCGATAAGCGCCAGAAACAGGTGTTGCGGAAGAATCACTTCATTCCTGCTTTCAGACGCCAGACGGCGGGAATCTTCAAGTACCCGCCGCAATTCTATAGAGAGGTTTATATCCATCATCACTTTCACAAAATCTCATTGCTTTGAAATAATAACTGCAACAGACAAGCAAAGATTGTGCCAGAACTGCTGATTTAACTAATTTTGCGTATTTTTCACCTATGTAGTTTTTGGATTATCAACGGGATATTATTAATTTTGTAGCTGTTTCTTTCATTCAATAGGACAAATGATCACAGCTACGACCGCAAAGTCTGCCTGTCTATATATCTTAATTACACTTCTTTTCATAGCAAAAGCCGGCGCGGAAACACTCATTATAAACGAGGTGATGCAGTCCAATGTGGACTGTGTGTTTACCGAGCATGATTTTCCTGATTCATGGGTGGAGATCTACAATTCCTCAGACCGCGACATAGCCATGAACGGATATAGTCTTGGGCTGACCGGTAATCCGGGATCTGCCTGGTGTATCGCCACTGACGATACGATAAAAGCTGGAGACTATCTGCTGATATATTGCGACAAAGAAGCGAGAGGACTGCACACGGATTTCCGTCTGGACTCCGGGGCCGGTTCGCTATATCTGTTTGACCCGTCGGGCAACCGGACTGACTATGTATATCTGACCAAGCAGCCTGCACCCAACGTAGCAGCAGGCCGATCGAAGACAGACGGCGCCTGGGGCTATTTCGCCACCGCCACGCCCGGCGCGGACAATCCGGAACAGACGGTTTCCGAGATTCTGCCCGAGCCTTTGTTCAGCGCCCCGGGATGCGTTCGCGTCAAATCCGGGCCTGTGGAGCTTGTGGTGGCGGCGCCAAGCCAATATGAGGATGTCCGGCTGTGCATCACGACCGATGGCCGGGAACCTACAGTAGAAGATGCGGTGGAAGGCCTTGCCTGGCATAAAAAGATCACAACGTCCACCGTGGTACGCGCCAAGCTGATATCAGACAGGGCCATATCGCCGCGTTCCACCACTCATTCTTATATTTTCCATCCGCGGGCAACCACACTCGACATAGTGTCCATAGTCACCGACAGCGACTATCTGTATGGCACCAGAGAAGGCATTTTTGCCGACGGCAGAGACTCTGTGAAAAACTATCAGAACAACTGGCGGCGTCCTGTCAACATCGAGTATTATCAGGGGCGGACACACAGGAAAATCATGAACCAGCTGTGCGAGACCCGCGTGCAGGGAGGAATATCGCGCACTCTGCCGCAAAAATCAATAGCCCTGTACGCCAACAAGCGCTTCGGGGAAAAAAGGTTTTCGGCAAATCTGTGGAAAGACAAACCGGATGTGACGGAGGTGAAGTCATTTATACTGCGCAACGGCGGAAACACATTCTCGTTCGAACGCATCAACGACCAGCTGGCGCAGACAGTGATCGGACGCAACACACCAAATCTTGACTGGCAGGCCCACACCCCGGCCATCATATATATCAACGGCTATTACCGCGGCATTGCCGACGTGCGCGAGCGCAGTAACGAAGATTACGTAGAAGCCAACTACAACGGCCTGGAAGAGATAGACATGCTTGAAAACTATCAGGAACTGAAAATCGGGCATGCCGACGGAATGGTGGCGCTGATCAATTATTACAACAGGCCTGACGCATCGCTCCCGCAGCTGAGCGAGATGATCGACGTGGACAATTTTCTCGACATGTTTGTCATTAAGGCATTCGGCAACGACACGGATTTCCCTCATAACAACATAGTGTGCTGGCGCCAGAAAGAACCGTATGCCAAATGGCGGTGGATACTCAAGGATGCCGACCGCTTCGGCATATACCCCTATCGCGGAGAGGTCACGTCGGACTATTGCGACCATATAGAGAGGTGCACCGACGGAAGTGACCCGAACAGGACGCGAAACGTGGCGCTGTTCAAGTTCTTTATTACCGATACCGCCGCACGCGAACTGTTCATAGACCGAATGGCCGTGTATATGGGCGACTTTCTGCAGACATCATACGGGCAAAGCATCATAGACGAAATGGCAGAAGCGATAAGGCCGGAGTTTACTGACTATATGCAGAGTTATCTCGGCGACGGCAAAACGGCATATAAAAACTGGACATATTATATAAGCCAGATGCGCAACGTGTGGTGGGAACAACGACGCCAGAGCACTTATATGAATCTGCGCAACAGGTTCGGTCTCGGCAATCTCTTTGACCTTGTGATTGACCATGAGGAACAGGAGATGACATTTAACGGCCTGAAACTTTCGCAGCCTGAATTCCATGGCATGTATTATGCCGGCAGACCGATGTCACTGGTTGCCGACGACATGAGCGAGTGGACTATCGAGACGGTGTGTGGCGCCGACGATGTGAAAACCCACACTTTTTATGGAAAATCGCTAAATATCACGCCTGACAGCGAGTGCACCCGCATGACCGTGAGTTGCAGGGCATCGACCGGCGATGGTCCCGACAACGGAGATTCTTATCTTTTTGAGGTGATTGACAATACGGTGAATGTGTGGTCCGACGGCTCGCGCATTGAGTCGGCTGAGGTTTACTCTCTCGCAGGAATAAGACTCGCAGGAATATACGGCAACACCGCGGAATCCTGCATTTCGCTGAATCTGCCCGCAATCACCACGTCTTCCCGCAACGGCAGGGTGGTGCTTGTGGTGATAACGGATACCACAGGCCGCCGATATTCTAAAAAGCTGCGTATCTAAGCGTCAGATCCTGAGACCGCGCAGGAAGTCGCTCCCGCTCATGGGACGTTTTCCCGCAGGCTGAACACGAGTAAGCTCCAAAGCGCCGTCGGCACATTCGACGTAAAGCCGGCCTTGCAGGCGGGTGTCGGCAACCACAGCTTCCAGTACTTTCATCTCCACGCCGTGAAGAGTGATGCGCGCGGCGGGATATGGCGACAGTCCGCGCACGTGGTTGCGTACGCTCTCCCTGCTCTTAGACAGATCAATCTCACAATCCTCGCGAAAAATCTTAGGTGCCGCGGAAGCCTGCCCGTCGGGCTGCGGACGCGGCACGGCCGTGCCTGCCGCCAGATCGGCAAGGGTGTCGACGGTGACCCGTGCGCCGAGAGCCATAAGCCGATCGTGGACAGAGCCTACATTCTCGTCTGGCGCAATGGATATGGATTCCTGACGCAGAATATCGCCTGTGTCGATTTCATGCTTCAGCAGGAAAGTGGTGACTCCGGTCTCCGCATCGCCGTTCATCACCGCCCTGTTGATGGGAGCGGCTCCGCGATAGCGCGGAAGGAGCGAGGCATGCAGATTGAAAGTGCCCATGGGCGGCATGGCCCACACTTCCTCGGGAAGCATCCGGAACGCGATCACTACAAAAATGTCGGCACCGTACCCGCGCAAAGCGTCAAGAAATTCAGGATCACGCAGTTTAGCGGGCTGCAACACGGGGATACCATGCTCGACGGCATATTGCTTTACAGCAGACGGTATCATCTTGTGTCCGCGTCCGGCAGGTTTATCGGTGGCAGTGACCACTGCGGCCACCTCATGTCCGGCTTCTATTATCGCATCAAGGCTCGGCACGGCAAATTCAGGGGTGCCGAGAAAGACTATCCTAAGTTTCTTCATACGGTGTATTTTCAGTTGTTAATTTGTGATTCAAGCACCTGCCACAATTTATCGGCGGCAGGCAGCGGAGCCGTGAGAGACAACGGCTCCCCGCTGACAGGATGGACAAACTCGATATGACGCGCCATCAGGCTGATACTTCCGTCCGGATTGCTGCGTTTGTCGCCATACTTGAGGTCGCCACGCACCGGACATCCTATGGACGACAGCTGCACCCGTATCTGATGTTTGCGGCCTGTCTCGAGATTTATTTCAAGAAGGTGGTATCTGTCGGACGAAGCGATATGCCTGTAGCTGAGCGACGCTTCCTTGGCTCCGGCCACGGGACGGAGGGAAGCATAGCTTTTGTTATTGCGCTCCACAGACGTGATCCAGTGGGTGAGACGCTCCTGCGGCTGCCGGGGAGCGTTGCGGGTTATCGCCCAATAGGTTTTGCGGACTCCTCCGTTGCGAAACAGCTCGTTCATCCTCGAAAGAGCCTTGGAAGTGCGCGCAAACACCACCAGCCCGGCCACCGGACGGTCGAGCCTGTGCACCAGTCCGCAGAACACATTGCCGGGCTTGGCATATTTTTCCTTTATATATGCGCGCACGGACTCCACCAGCGGCGTGTCGCCGGTTTTATCGCCCTGCACGATCTCGCCGGGCGCCTTGTTGACCACAATTATATGGTTATCCTCGTAGACCACTTCCATAATGTCAATTTTTTTTACAAAAGTACATAAAAATTCGCGGTAGTGCCGAATATTTTGCGAATCGTTAACAAACCCGGGCCGCCTGCCCGTTGTTTATCACTATGAATTCCCATTGTATAACCAAAATTAAACTACAAACTACTATGTCAACACATGAAAAGATGGCCGACGTGGCCGCAAAGGTTTCGAAAACCGCAGCAAAAGTATCGGCAAAAGCTGCAGAGGCAGCAGCATGACAGAAGGCACAGGCAGTGAAAGAAGATCTGACCGAAGCCAAGGATCATGCCAAGAAAAAGGTTGAAGAGAAGTCAGCCACATTAAAAGAAAAAGCCAAGGGCATGGCAGCCCAGGCTCTTGACAAGACCGGCGAACTGGCAGAAAAGATCGCCGACAAGGTTCACGGGCTCAGCGACAAGGTGGGCAAATAAAAAAACGCCTGTTTCTTTTTCATCTATAAAATGAGCGACGGCTCCGTGCGGATTTCAATCCGCTTTCGGAGCCGTCGTCATTATGTCATTTTCCTATATCGGCGCCGTCAGCTCTTGCGGGCGGGATCGCAGGTCAGCCCCACCCCAAGTTTTTTGAAAATCTTGTGGTCAACCTCGCCGAGCATCACTGTGGAATGAACCTGGCAGCCTTTGAGTTCCGGAAGTTTTTCAAGAGCCCGCCGACAGTTTTCGTCGTGGGTCGAAAGAACAGACAGCGCCACCAGCACTTCGTCGGTGTGCAGACGCGGATTGCGGCTGCGCAGATAGTTGATCTTGGTGTACTGGATCGGCTCGATCATGTCCTGCGGAATCAGTTTCACAGCATGGTCTATGCCGGCCAGATGCTTGGTGGCGTTGAGTATAAGGGCCGCACTCGGTCCGAGCAGCACACTCGACTCCGCGGTAATGATGGTGCCGTCGGCCAACTCTATTGCCGAACACGGCACTCCGCTGCGCTCGGCTCTGCCGCGGGCGGCATTGACAGGCCGGCGGTAGGAGGTGTCGATCTTGGCCTGCTTGAAAAGCAAGGCGATCTTGTTGACCTCGCTGTCGTTGCAGTCGCCCTGGGCCAGCCGGTTCAGAGCATTGTAGTAGCGGCGTATGATCTCGTTTTTCGATGCATCACAGCATACTTCGTCATCATTTATGCAGAATCCCACCATGTTCACGCCCATATCGGTAGGGGATTTATAGGGATTCTCACCGTATATGCCCTCGAAAAGGGCATTCAGCACCGGAAATATCTCTATGTCACGGTTATAGTTGATTGCCGTGGCACCGTATGCTTCAAGATGAAACGGGTCGATCATGTTCACATCGTTGAGGTCGGCCGTAGCGGCTTCGTATGCGATGTTGACAGGATGTTTCAACGGCAGGCTCCACACTGGAAATGTTTCAAATTTGGCATATCCGGCCTCGATACCGCGCTTGTGTTCATTGTAAAGCTGACTCAGGCACACGGCCATTTTGCCGCTTCCGGGCCCCGGGGCAGTGACGATGACAAGCGGACGGGTAGTCTCAACATAATCGTTGCGGCCGAAACCGTCGTCGGAGTCAATCAGTTCCACATTTGTGGGATAGCCGTCGATGGTATAGTGATAGTATGTGGTGATCTCCTGTCGCTCCAGACGCTGCCGGAAAGCATCGGCGCTGCTTTGACCGTTGTAGTGCGTGATGACCACCGAGCTTACCAGAAATCCACGGTTCTGAAACTCATTGCGCAGCCGCAGCACGTCCATATCGTATGTGATTCCCAGATCGCCGCGCATCTTGTTTTTTTCGATGTCAAGCGCGCTTATCACAATCACGATCTCGGCCTGGTCGCGCAACTGGGAGAGCATGCGCAGTTTGCTGTCGGGCTGGAATCCCGGCAACACGCGGCTGGCGTGATGATCGTCGAAAAGCTTTCCGCCGAGTTCAAGATAAAGTTTATTGCCGAACTGGGCTATGCGCTCCTTGATGTGCTCGGACTGGATTCTGAGATATTTCTCGTTGTCAAAACCGTATTTCATAACGGGACGCAAAGATACGGATTTTTATCGTCTCAATTTCATCGGAGCGTGAATAAATTTATCAACATCCCATAAATCTCTATTTATAAAACAAATGCGAGATGGCAGAAAAAATCAGAGTTACGGTGACGACTATTAACGGAAAATTTTTGTAATTTTGTGGCTTAAAATTGATCATCACGTGGAAACAAAGTACATTTTTGTCACCGGAGGCGTGGTCTCCTCTTTGGGCAAAGGAATTATTTCATCTTCTCTGGCCTGCCTGCTTAAGGCCCGCGGTTATCGCGTAACCATCCAGAAATTCGATCCCTACATCAACATAGATCCCGGCACTCTCAATCCCTACGAGCACGGGGAATGCTATGTGACCGCCGACGGACACGAAGCCGATCTGGATCTCGGACATTACGAACGGTTCACCAACGTGCCCACCACCAAAGCCAATAACGTCACCACCGGACGGATCTACCGTAACGTAATCGAAAAAGAACGGCGCGGAGACTATCTCGGAAAGACAGTGCAGATCATACCTCACATCACAGACGAGATCAAGCACAATGTCAAGTTGCTCGGCAAAACCGGCAACTACGACTTCATAATCACGGAAATAGGCGGCACTGTAGGCGACATAGAGTCGCTGCCCTATCTGGAAGCGGTGCGCCAGCTACGGTGGGAATCAGGCAACGACGCCTGCTGCATACATCTCACATACGTGCCATATCTGCACGCCGCCAAGGAGCTGAAAACAAAACCCACGCAGCACTCAGTGAAACAGCTTCAGGAAGCGGGAATACAGCCCGACGTGCTGGTGCTGAGGACGGAAAAGGAAATTCCGGCCGACATGCGCGGCAAGATAGCACGGTTCTGCAACGTGGCGCCCGAAGCCGTGGTACAGTCGGTCGACACACCGTCGATATATCAGGTGCCCGTCAACATGCACTCACAGCATCTCGACGAAATAGTGATGCGGACATTGGGTCTGGCCCCTGAAGGCGAGCCAGACATGCAGGCCTGGATGGATTTCCTGACCCGTCTCTACGATGCCGAAGAAGAAGTGACCATCGGGCTTGTGGGCAAATATGTCGAGCTTCAGGATGCCTACAAATCAATCAACGAATCGCTGTTTCAGGCAGCCACCTACAACGACCGCAAGCTCAATCTGCGCTATATACATTCCGAAAAGCTCACCGAACAGGATGCCGACATGAAGCTTGGCGGTCTTGACGGAGTGATCATAGCTCCCGGATTCGGCCAGCGTGGCATAGAAGGCAAATTCGTGGCCCTGAAATGGTGTCGCGAGCATGACGTGCCCACGTTCGGCATCTGCCTGGGCATGCAGTGCATGGTGATCGAGTTTGCACGAAACGTGCTCGGACTCGCCGACGCCAACTCCACCGAAATGGACCACAACACCCCGCACAACGTCATAGACCTGATGGAAGAACAGAAAAGCGTGACCGACATGGGTGGCACGATGCGTCTGGGGGCCTATGACTGCGTGTTGCGCCCGGGATCACGATCGGCCATGGCCTATGGCAGTGAACGTGTCAGCGAACGCCACCGCCACAGGTTTGAGTTCAACAACTCCTACCGTCAGGCTTTCGAGAATGCCGGAATGAAATGCGTCGGCGAAAACCCCGATACCCATCTGGTGGAAGTGGTGGAGCTGCCCGACCAACGGTGGTACATAGGCACGCAGTACCATCCCGAATATTCCAGCACGGTGCTATCTCCCAATCCAATATTTGTGGATTTTGTGAAAGCCGCCGTGGCCTACGGCAAAGAACGCGCCGGATCTGACTCTGCAAAAAATTGAAAATACAACGAACAAGCATATATTATTGATTAAAGTACAGTATGGATAAAAATACCCTTGTGGGCATTCTGCTGATGGGAGCCGTGATTTTCGGCTTCATGTATCTTAACCGCCCCTCCGAGGAACAGCTCGAGGCACAGCGCCAGGAGCAATTGCAGCGCGAAGCCGACGCACAGGCCCGGCGAGACGCCGAAGCCGCAGATGCGATGCGCATACAGACACTGACCGACGCCGATCTGACCACACTGCGCAACGCGGTGAAACTCTACGGCAAAGCCGACAATTCAGGCTCAGGCGCGGTGTATTCATTCCGATCAGACGCCATAGACCTGCGCGTTGTCAACGATTCGGTCCTCGAGGGATCGGTCATGACCGCAGGCGGGGCAATCGACATCAACAACCTGATTTCCGGCAAATTCGCCGACGGCACCGAGCCGCGGCATGCAGCTGCTGCATCGCGCACCTTGCGTGACGCCATATCCGATCTGGCTCGCTATAAGAACTTCGCCACCCATCTGAGCGGCACCGAGGAAACCGTAACGCTTGAAAACGAAGTGCTCGCTCTGGAACTGAGCACCAAAGGCGGACAGATCTCGGGCGTGCGTCTCAAACAGTATGACTGCTATCTCAACCACGACACCACCAACGTGGTGCTGTGGAACGGCGACACCAACGAATATTTCTTCACTTTGCGTTCCGACAGCCAGAAATTCGACACCTCCGATTTCTATTTCACTGCCGAAGCGGAGTCTGACACCACCATGCTCATGAAACTCGATCTCGGGGCTGACGCCTGGTGGGGCATCCGTTACACTCTGGCCCAAGGAGATGACTATCTTGTGAAGATGGATGTGGTGCAGCACGGCATGGCCGACGCCGGCATAATTCCTTC
Organism: Muribaculaceae bacterium; assembly: GCA_011959405.1. Lineage (GTDB taxonomy): Bacteria > Bacteroidota > Bacteroidia > Bacteroidales > Muribaculaceae > UBA3263. The sequence continues at coordinate 9,267 of BLLX01000037.1, read as the reverse complement.
CGGAGTAAGCACCATGGAGTTCACCTGGCATCAGAAAATGCTGCGCAACGAGGAGGGCCGCGTGTTTGAAGAACGCAACTCGGCCATATACTACAAGGAGTCGGGCGACGGAGTCGACGATCTCAATGCCATGGACGACGACAAAAAAGAGATCACCAATCCTCTGAAGTGGATTGCCTTCAAGAACCAGTTCTTCTCATCTGTGCTCATTGCCGACAAATCCTTCAATGCAGGCACCAAGGTGACCCAGCTGGATCTTAAATCAGACCCCGTGTATCTGAAAGACATGACCGCCAAATCGCAGGTGAACTATTCTGTGGCTCGCGACTCCATAGCGTCATTCAATTTCTATCTCGGGCCCAACCTCTATCCCGCCCTGAGCGCGATCGACAGGGTGTCGCCCGACGAGGATCTGGAACTGACACGCCTGATCCCTCTGGGATGGTCGCTGTTCAGATGGATCAACACCCTGATAGTGATCCCGGTGTTCACATTCCTCGGACACTACATAGCCAACTACGGCATTATCATCTTCCTGCTCACCATCTTCATAAAGATCATCCTTTTCCCTTTCACCTACAAGAGCTTCAAGTCACAGGCCAAAATGCGTGTGCTCGCCCCGGAAATAAAGGAGATCAATGAAAAATATCCCGGTCAGGAAAACGCCATGACACGCCAGCAGAAGACCATGGAGCTGTACAACCGCGCCGGAGCCAACCCGATGTCGGGATGCCTGCCGCTGCTTCTGCAGATGCCGATCCTGATCGCCATGTTCCAGTTCTTCCCCTCATGTATAGAACTGCGCGGCGAGTCTTTCCTGTGGGCTCACGATCTCTCGGCTCCCGATGCCATAATATCATGGGATGCCGACATACCGCTGATTTCATGGGCGTTCGACAACCATCTGAGCCTGTTCTGCCTGCTGATGACCGCCACAAACATCATCTACACCCGCATCAACATGCAGAGCCAGCCCGGCGGAAACTCCATGCCCGGCATGAAACTCATGAGCTACGGCATGCCGCTGATATTCTTCTTCTGGTTTAACAACTATGCATCCGGCCTGAGCTACTATTATTTCCTCTCGCTCCTGATCACCATCATCCAGACATGGGCCATCCGCAAATGGGCTGTGGACGACAAGAAAGTGCGCGCGGAAATGCTGGCCAACGCCCGCAAACCCCGCAAAAAATCAGGATTCATGGCTCGTCTGGAGGAAGCACAGCGCCAGCAGCAGGCCATGATGCGCCAGCAGCAAAACCAGAAAGGCAAAAAGAGATAACCCCCACCCGATTACCCATTCATCCCACCAAATAAACCCAACCACACGATGTCTCAACAACGCTACGATCTGCGCGGCGTCTCCGCCACCAAGGAAGACGTGCACTCCGCCATCAAAAACATCGACAAAGGACTGTTTCCCGGCGCTTTCTGCAAAATCATCCCCGATATACTTGGCGGTGATCCCGAATACTGCAACATAATGCACGCCGACGGCGCCGGCACGAAATCGTCGCTGGCCTACGTGTACTGGCGCGAGACCGGAGATCTGAGCGTATGGAAGGGAATAGCCCAGGACGCCCTGATCATGAACATAGACGATCTGCTGTGCGTAGGCGCCACATCAGGCATTCTGGTCAGCTCCACCATAGGCCGCAACAAGCACCTGATCCCCGGAGAGGTGATAGCCGCCATCATCAACGGCACCGAGGAACTGCTCGCCGAACTGCGCGATGCGGGCATCGACATCCACAGCACCGGCGGCGAGACGGCCGATGTGGGCGATCTGGTGCGCACTATCATCGTCGACTCGACCGTGACATGCCGCATGCGCCGCGACATGGTGGTGGACAACGCCAACATCAAGGCCGGAGACGTGATCGTGGGTCTCGCATCATACGGAAAAGCATCCTACGAAACCGACTACAACGGCGGAATGGGATCCAACGGTCTCACATCGGCCCGCCATGACGTATTTGCCAAATATCTTGCCGAAAAATATCCTGAAAGTTTCGATGCCGCCACTCCGGCCGAACTCATATATTCCGGCTCTGTGCGGCTGACCGATCCCACGGCAGTGGATGGCATAGACGCCGGACGGCTCGTGCTCTCCCCCACCCGCACATACGCCCCGGTGATCAAACGGATCCTCGACGACATGCGCCACCGCATCCATGGCATGATCCACTGCTCGGGTGGAGCCCAGACCAAGGTGCTGCACTTCATCGACAGGCTCCATGTGATCAAGGACAATCTGTTTCCCACCCCTCCGCTGTTTGAAATGATCCAGCGAGAAAGCGGCACGGACTGGGCCGAGATGTACAAGGTGTTCAACATGGGTTCACGCATGGAGATCTACGTGGATCCAGCCGACGCACAGACCATTATCGACATAGCCGGCAGCTTCGGGATCGACGCCCGGGTGATCGGCAGAGTCGAAGAGTCAGAGTCCCCGAGACTCACCATAAAGTCACAGCACGGAATTTTTGAATATTAATTGCATTTTTTCTTGGATTTTATCGGCCTATTGATTAATTTTGCATTGCAAGGACGATAAAACAAGACTTGAACAATAGCGATCGGAGGATTGTTATTATTACAGATAAACATAAAGCCACATCAAAGCAGATTGGGAAACTCTTCAATTATATAAGAAATACCGAGACAAGCTTAGTCGCCCGATGGCGGGCTCCATCTTCCTCCGGGAAGACGTGCTCCAAGCACCGAGGCAGATTACAAAGGACGGCAAGCACTCAAATCCTGTCTTTCGGAGTTTCTTCCAAATCCTTTGATGAGGCTTTTTTTTGTGTGCATAACCATATCAAACAGCCATCAAGATGAAAGACGTAAAGGACACGCTGCTGGAACGAAGGAGCATACGTCGCTACGAACGCGAAGCCGTCACTCCCGAACAGATGCAGTTCATTTTCGACGCCATACGCAACACCCCCACAAGCTACAACGGCCAGCAATACTCCGTGATAGACATTTCCTCACAGGAGCTGAAACTCAAGCTCGAAGCTATAACCGGCCAGAAACAGATCAAGACGTGCTCACGATTTCTGCTGTTTTGCGCCGATTACCATAAGATAACTCTTATCGGCAGGGAAAAAGGCATTGAAATCCCTCCGTTTGCCGCCACGATGGACGGCGCCGTAGTGGGAATTGTCGATGCGTCGCTGGCCATGATGAGCGCCATAGTGGCGGTGGACGCGCAGGGGCTCGGCTGCTGTCCGATAGGATTCATACGCACGGCCGATCCCGAAGCCGTGTGCTCGCTGATGAACCTCCCCGAAGGCGTGTTTCCCGTATGCGGACTGGCCATCGGAGTGCCGCGCGAGCTGCCCGACATGCACCCCAAACAGCCTGAAAGCGCCCTGATATTCACCGACAGTTACGCTACCGACGAAACCCTATTGAGAGACCTAAGGGCATACGATGCCGACGTGACCCGCTACAACGCCACCCGCTCCGGCACTACTTCCGACAATGACTGGGCCGCACATATCCTGTCGTACTACAGCGAAGGCATGTCATACCACACCAGGGAAGCCATGCGCCGCCAAGGCTTTGACGCCCTCTGAAAGCAGATGTTAAAATGTTAAAATCCTATTCCAAAAACTCACGCGTCAAGCGCGATAATTGGGGATTTTTTTTTAAGTTTGCACTCTGAAACCCTATTTTCAACAAAAACTGCTATTTCGACACTACGATATAATCGATGAAAGTACTCAAATTTGGCGGAACATCCGTAGGCACGGTCGAAAGCCTGCGTCATGTCAAAGCTATAGTTGAGAGCCAGCAAAGCCGCTGCATAGTCATCGTGTCGGCCCTCGGCGGAATCACCGACAGGCTGATACGCACGGCCAATCTTGCAGCTTCGCGTGACCATGCCTACACAACCGAATTTGAAATCGTCACGGCAAGGCACCATGAAGTGATCGAAGGTGTGGTGCCGGCGGAATCACGGGCTGAAGTGCTCGCCATCACCGACGCCATGCTCGACGAACTGGCCACGCTCTACAAAGCGATATGCCTGCTGGGAGAACTTACGCCGCGCACCCTCGACATGATCGTGAGCTACGGCGAGCGCATGTCGTGCGTCATAGTCAGCAGAATACTGGGCGTTCCGGTGCTTGATTCACGCTCGTTCATACGGACGCAGTCCCGGTTTGGCAAACATGTGCTGGACGCCGAGACCACATCGTCACTGCTGCGTGCGGCATTCGGTCCGCTGGAGCAGGCCAATACGGTCGTAGTGCCCGGATTCATCGCTTCGGATTCAAACGCGCAGGTGACCAATCTTGGACGCGGCGGAAGCGACTATACAGCCGCCATCATCGCCGCCGAACTCGGCGCCGAGATTCTTGAGATATGGACCGACGTAGACGGATTCATGACAGCCGACCCGAGAATCGTGGCCGACGCCCGGGTGATAGACCGCCTGTCGTTCGTGGAAGCCATGGAGCTCTGTAACTTCGGAGCCAAAGTGGTCTACCCGCCCACAATCTATCCGGTCTTTCACCGCAACATTCCCATAGTCATCAAAAACACGTTCAACGCCAGCGCCCCGGGCACAATGATAGCCGAACGCGTCAACCAGACGGAGATGACCGTCAAAGGTGTCACATCTCTGGCCGACACGGCTCTGATCAGGGTAGTGGGCCGCACATTCCACGATTTCGGAAGAGTGGTCAACTCCATGGCCAGAAACGGAGTGGACATGTTTTTGGCATCGCCTACGGCAGGCACATTCGGCGTGCGCCAGAACGACAGCGTCAAAGCTGTCAGCGTGCTGCGCGAGGAACTTGCAGCAGAGCTTACGTCTGGCGACGTGGATGCCATCGAAGCGGTGGACTCTCTCGCCACTCTCGCCATAGTTGGACGCAACCTGCGCAGCATGCCGGAATCCGCTGAAATGCTTCGCCGCGCCCTGAACCAGGAGGGCATACCGGTGCTCACGGCTCCACGCAACGACTCTGACACAACAGTGGCCTGCATGGTTCCGGCATCGCATGTCAAACAGGCTCTCAACGCTGTCCATTCATCTTTTTTCAGTTAAAACGATGCATCCGTACCTCGTCAATCACAGCGAACCGCGTCCGGAAAGGATCCGCCCCATCCCGGACGCCTTTTACCGGAATGCCGCCGACATGACATTTCGGGAAATGGCATACGTGATTCTTGATGTGATACTCGGCGACGAAATTCGTCCGGACCGGTTGAAAAAACTTATTGACAGTTCCCTGCCCGACCACCATCCGTTTTCACCGGAATCGGAAGCTAACTTCGTGGCCGCGATATGTGCAGAATTCCACCGGGACGAGAAACTGATGATATGTGCGGCAGAACCTGAGGATGTGTATCTGTTCGAAGCGCTGCGCCAGCGCCATATCATAGTGGACATGCTCGTGCCACGCATGGCATCGCTGCCACCGCGCCCGGAATTTATCGAGGTACAAGGCTCAGCGGCCGATTGTCTGCGCCTGGGCCAGGAACTTACCGGCATATTCAACATCTGCTCTCTTCATAATACAGCTGCCAGAGCGGTGCGCACCGCGGTGATCATTTACCGTGCGCTGCATGAACAGGGCGACGGCCCGGTGAAAGTGTCCACCGGATCGCTTGTGCGTGCAGCCGACACAGCCAAGGCTCTTGGAGCCAGACTTCCGCATGTGGAGTTTCATGAAGAGTCGCCGTCATGCCCGGCCATAGCCGCCGCTCCGTCATTCTCTTCCAGACAGCTACGGAAAGTGGCCCCTACCGCATCGGCCGTGGTCAGACTCATGCAGCAGAAGCCTTCCGTCATCAACATGAATTCAAAAAAAAGCAATCATATATAAATTATAACTATGATAAAGCGGTTTTTTCTTGCATTTTTAGGCTCAATGGCAGCGATCTGGATGTCGGTGCTGTTAGGTATTTTCCTGTTGATAGCCGGCATCGTAGCCGCAATAGGCTCCATTGACTCAACAGGCGAGATCAAATCCGACGTAAAATCAGGATCTGTGCTCACTCTGGATTTATCCGGCGAGATCGTGGAACGTAAAAATCCCGCAAAAATTGCAGACGCCATATACGGTAAACTTACGGAAGCGCAGACTCTCAACGACATTACCGCGGCCATATACCGAGCCGCACACGACTCACGTATCAAGGGCATATACGTGGACTGTAGCGGAGCAATGGCAGGCATAGCATCTCTTCAGGCTATTGAGGAAGCCATCGGCTACTTCAAGTCACGCCCCGACAAATGGGTGATGGCATACGCCGATACATACACCCAAGGCGACTACTACACCGTATCCGGAGCCAACGAGATATGGCTAAATCCCATCGGAGCAGTGGACATACACGGACTCAGCGCCACTACCCTGTTCTACACAGGCCTGCTGGACAAAATGGGCGTGAAGATGCAGGTGCTCCGCGTAGGCACATTCAAAAGCGCCGTCGAGCCGTACATACTCAAAGACATGAGTCCCGCAAGCCGCATGCAGCAGGAAGTTTACATGAACTCAATATGGGACTCAATAAAGGACCGTATAGCTGAAAACCGCGGCAAAACGCCCGAAACGGTAGACCGCTGGGCCGATGAACTGGTTATGACCTCACCGGCCGACTCACTGCTCGCCGACGGAATCGTTACCACCCTCGGTTACCGCCATCAAGCTGAAAGACATGTGGCCGAACTTGCAGGAAAGGACAAATACGATGACGTCAACACCGTTTCGGTCAAAGATTATGTAACGGCTGTCGACCTGTCTGACTACTCCTATCTGCCTGATGTGGCATCGTCGAAGAAAAAAGACAGAAAAACAATAGCCGTGCTCTATGCAGCAGGCGAAATAACCGACAGCGGAGACTCCGGAATCACTGGAGACAAGATGACCGAACAGATACTTGATCTTGCTGACAACGACGATTCCGACCTGGCCGGACTGGTCCTGCGCGTAAACTCTCCGGGCGGCAGCGCATTTGCATCCGAGCAGATATGGGAAGCGCTCGAACAGTTCAAGGAGCGCACAGGACTGCCGCTATACGTGTCGATGGGCGACGTGGCAGCATCCGGAGGATACTATATTTCCTGCGGAGCGGACGTGATCTACGCTCAGCCGGCCACACTGACAGGCTCCATAGGCATTTACGGCATGATTCCTGAAATCAGCGGTCTGGTAACGGACAAATTAGGAGTAAACACAGCAACCGTGTCGACAAACAGCAACGGTAATTTCCCGTCGCTGCTCGCTCCCATGACACCTGCACAGAAAGAAAAAATGCAACGCTACATAGAGCGTGGCTATGACCTGTTCACCCGCCGCTGCGCCGAAGGGCGCCACATGAGTCAGGATTCCATCAAAACCATAGCCGAAGGCCGCGTATGGGACGGCGCTACCGCACAGCAGATCGGTCTGGTGGACCGTCTTGGCTCACTACACACCGCCATCACCGGCATGGCAGCCGACCTCGGTCTGAAATCATATCAGGTGGCGACCTATCCCAAAACCGACAGCAAATGGTGGGAAGAACTGCTTGAGATGGAAGATCTGGCCGAAGTGTCGGGCATAGACTCCGAGACTCTCGAACTGTACCGCCACCTCCATCAGATCAAGAATGCTCCGCGTGTGCAGTCACGCATGGAAACCATCGTAATAAAATAAACAGAAACTATCCATTTAAGACAAATCCCCGGTAAGGCCGTGTCGAAGAAAAAACGCGTAAACCCCATACTATCCACCCTGCTCCTCAAGCCGCTTTCGCTGGCCTACGGAGCGGTCACGGGCACACGCAACAAAATGTTTGACTTCGGCATCCTCGCCCAGCGGGAATTTGACATTCCGGTGTTGGTGGTGGGCAACATAGCCGCAGGCGGCACCGGCAAGACCCCCCACACGGAGTATCTGGTCGATCTGCTGCGCTACCGTTTCAACATAGCGGTGCTGTCGCGCGGATACAACCGTCGCACAAGCGGATTCATCCTTGCTACGCCTAAATCCACAGCAAAGGACATAGGCGACGAGCCGTATCAGATCTATCGAAAATTCGGCAAGGATGTGACCGTGGCCGTATGCGAGGACCGGTGCAAAGGCATTGACGAACTCAGGGCCATAGACCCGTCGATCAATCTCGTCATTCTCGACGACGCTTTCCAGCACCGCTATGTGAAGCCTACCGTTGCCATAGTCCTCACCGAACACTCGCGCCCCGTATTCTCAGACTCCGTGCTGCCGGCCGGACGCCTGCGCGAATCGTCAGGCTCTCTGAAACGCGCCGACATAGTCATCGTGACCAAATGCCCGCCGGAAATGCGCCCGATGGACTACCGACTGTTTGTGAAACATCTTAATATGTTTCCATGGCAGAAACTCTATTTCACGAAGTATGCCTACGGCTCACCCGTGGCCGTATTTCCCGACAAAGCAGGCACAGCTCCGTTTTTCAACGCCATGACCGAATCGGACCATATTCTGGCCATGGCCGGAGTGGCCAATCCCGCGCCGTTCATCAAGTACCTTAAAGGCTACCGAGCTAAAGTAAGGGCCTTGATCTTTCCGGACCATCACAACTTCGACCGTCAGGACATCAGACGTCTGCTTGAAAAATGTAAGTCAATGCCTGATCCGGAACGCACATTCATAATCACAACCGAGAAAGACGCCATGAGACTGCGCTCGCTCGCCTTCGTGCCGCGTTCACTGGCGCAACGGCTGTTCTATATTCCGGTCAAAGTGGAGTTCATTCCCAATCCCACATCCGAAAACGCAGCCGGCGACGAAGATTTCGAGGAAACGCTCATGTCAGCGCTGACAAAGCCAAAACATTCAACGTGATTATCACGTTATTATTCAAACATAACCACAGAAATCCCTAACCGACATGTTAGAACAGATCAGACAAACAGCCGACTACGTACGTTCGCGCGTGGAAGGCGAAATGCCCAAAACGGCCATAATCCTCGGCACCGGTCTCGGCGCTCTTGTGGATCATATCGAAAACAAACAGTTCATCCCCTACACCGACATACCCAACTTCCCGCTGTCGACAGTAGAGGGCCACAGCGGAAACCTGATTTTCGGCACTCTCGGCGGCAAACGCGTGATGGGAATGCAGGGTCGTTTCCATTACTACGAGGGATATGACATGAAACAGGTGACTTTCCCCGTGCGCGTAATGAAAGCACTCGGCATCAGCACCCTCTTCGTAAGCAATGCCGCAGGTGGCATGAACCCGGCATTCGAGATCGGCGACATCATGATCATCACCGACCAC
>BLLX01000036.1 GCA_011959405.1 Muribaculaceae bacterium | reverse complement strand
AATCATTTGATCAAGCCGTCATTTTGCCGACACCGCTTTTTTTCGTAATTTTGCCATGACCATAAACCAAACATCAATACCAAACAATGAAAAGACTAACCGCGGCAATAGCGCTGGCGCTATCCGCAATGCCTGTTGTCATCCACGCCGATGACTGGATAGGACGAATTGCCGGCAACGCATATATAACCCAACTGTCCATACCCGGAGCACACGATGCCGGCACAGGATATGGTTTCACAGGTTTTTACGGCACAATCGCAGGCCCGTCGATGGCCCTGACACAGGATCTGACCATAGAAGGAATGTGGGACTGTGGTGTGCGAGCCTTTGATCTCCGTCCAGCCATGTCGTCGGGAGAATTGCAGATTTTCCATGGTGTATGCCAGACCAAACTGAGTTTCGCTTCGGCCATAAACCGTCTGTGTGACCTTCTTGACGCTCATCCGTCGGAATTCGCGGTGGTGCTGATGCGCCACGAGACAGACGGCGACAGCAACAATTCAGGATGGGCCGGCGAAGTGTCTCACATCCTTTCAAACTCACGCTATTCGGCTCATCTGGTCCCTTTCAGGCCCGACATGACCGTTGAGTCAGCCCGTGGTAAGATAATCCTGATGACGCGCGATGCGTTTGACACTCCCGCCGCCGCACAGATCAGCGGATGGTCACACTCGCAGGAATTCGAGAACCAGCAACGTGGCTCGATCACATGCGGAGGAGCCACCGCCAGCCTATATGTGCAGGATTTTTACGACTGCACCGCTTCCGACGGAGCCGCCCTAAAAACACAGGCAATCACACGAATGCTCGATTATTCGTCAACCCTGCACCTGCCGTCGGCCCCAAACGGCCGATGGGTCATAAACCACACATCAGGCTATACGAAATCGGCGAGTTCCGACGGCAACCGCAACCTCGCGGCAGTAGCTAACAAAGCCATGATCGACTATCTTTCCTCTTCATCCAATACTCCCGGACCGACGGGAATAGTGCTCATGGATTTTGCCGGTGCTGACAAATCAGGCAGCTACGATGTAAAAGGACTTGAATTGACAAGCAGTCTGGTAAATCACAATTTCCGATACCAGATGCGCACTGCAGGTCCGGACGATACGATTTTAGAACCGACTCCTTCCACAGAGACAATCGACTACTGGCACACATTCACCACACCTTTACGTGAATATAGATCGGTTGCCGTGACTGATAACGGCGCTCTTGTGGGCAATTCCAACCACAGTGACAGACTCAACCATTGGAAACTGACCGAGAGAACCGACGGGACATTCGACATTATAAACCGTTCGACAGGAGCATATATAAATCCAAAATCAGCCAACAGCAACGACCAGTTGCACACATCAGCAATACCGCCCATGACCGGATGGAAAATAGAACCGGCCGACACTGACGGATATTATGTGATATATTCAGGAAAAGACGTTCAGTTGCATCAGACCGAATCGGGATACGATTATAAAATATTCAACTGGGGCAATTGGGGTACTCCGGACAAATCAGACGCTGGATGCCAGTTTGAAATCAGGGTCGTGGACTCAAATCCGTCAGATGCCGTAATGCGTCCTTACATGACAGACGCCGTTACCACCTACTGGCATACAATATCGGCGCCGCAGCGCGAAAACCGGATCATGACCCTCGGCGATGACATGATGCTTAACGGCGACAGTGAAGCATCAGGGCCAAAATCCCAATGGATGATGACCACACGCCCAGATGGCGATGTCAACATCATAAACCGTCACACCAAAGCCTATATAGATCCAAAATCGTCGTACAACTCACAGATGCGCACTACTGCATCCGAGCCGTCGGCAGGATGGAAGCTCGACACCACCGGCTCCGACAATCTGTATGTGATCTACAGCGGATCCTCCACTCAGCTCAACCAGACTATGGAAGTGTTCAATTACCAGATTTTCAACTGGGGTAATTCCGGTGGCGCACCGGAGACGAACGATTCCGGATGTCTGTTCCATATCCACATGGTCGATTCCGAGCCGACCTCCAGCAACTTCACAGATATCATAACTGAACCGTACGACTCATCCACCATATACGATATTCAAGGGCGCAGACTGCAACGGGCCACGGCTCCGGGCATCTATATCATCGGCGGAAAAAAACATTTCATCCGTCCCTGACACCACACATAAACACATAAATGATAATCGCCGCGGTGCATGTGCACTGCGGCGATTGCTTTTATCTCCTCAATCGGACAACGGAGTTACTGTACATTCTCTTCTTTTATGATGAGCAGAGTATCGCCGGGATGCAGATGTCTGGAACCGTTAGGCACAATGTATTTGCCGCTGCGGCGTATCATCATCACCAGCGATCCGGCCGGCAGATTCATGTCTCGCAAAGTATTGCCGGACTCAAGATGACGCTCGGTCAACGTTATGGTATGGAGCGAAGTGGGCAATTCGTCTGCCAGCTCCACCCCGAAGTCATCGTCATCAGACACGGAGTCATCTGTCAGCCGGAGCATACGCGCCGAAGCGATAACGGTAGTGCCCTGAATAAGCAGCGACAGCAGAGTCACAAAAAATACGATATTGAATATCTGCGACGCGCCATCAACCTCCGCCACGACAGGATAAGTGGCAAATATAATCGGCACCGCCCCTCTCAGTCCCACCCATGATATGAAGGTTTTGGAGCGGAACGTTATCTTACGTAACGGCAACAGGGATATAAACACGCTGAGAGGGCGCCCCACCAGAATCATAAACGCGCCTATGAGCAGCGACACAGCCGCTACATCCATCATTTCGTGAGGATTGACCAACAGGCCCAACATCAGAAAGACCACGATCTGTGCAAGCCATGTCATACCATCCATGAATTTAGCTATGCCGCGATGGTTGGGCAACACAGAATTACCGATCGCTATGCCGCTTATATATACAGCCAGATACCCGTTTCCGCTCAAAGCATTAGTAGCGGCAAACGTAAAGAATACAGATCCGATGATCAATATGGAGATCATGGCGGTGGCCTGACCGGCGTCCTCTCCTCTGGCGGCATTGCTGCCTATACGGCGGTATGCCCCCACAAGCCATCGCGTGATGTTGCCCATGAGCAACCCCATCGCGCCACCGACTCCAAATTGCAGAATCAGCTGGATCACAAGCGTCGACATTGCCAGCTTGCCGCTCATTGTCAACGCTTGAATAAGAATTATAGTAAGCATGTAGGCCATCGGATCATTTGAGCCGCTCTCCAGTTCCAGCATCGGGCGCAGATTATTCCGCAACCCAACTTTCTGGCTGCCCAGAATGCCGAACACCGATGCGGAATCGGTCGACGACATGGTTGCGGCCAGCAACAGCGATGGCAGAAATGCAAAATGAATGTTAGACCATTCCATGCCGGAGAGCCAAAAGATGAAAAGTCCGGTAAGCAACGCAGTAAGCAGCACTCCCACGGTCGAAAGCACCAGTCCCGGCACGATCACGGGGCGTATAGCCGAAAGTTTGGTGCCCATACCACCAGAGAAAAGGATTATACACAAAGCGATCATGCCGATAAACTGGGCCGTGTGCATGTCGCTGAACTGTATGCCGATTCCGTCCGTTCCGAATCCCATGCCTACGAGCAGAAAAATCAGAAGCAAAGGCAACCCTATTTTATAACTTGATTTACCGATAAGCACTCCGGCTATAAGCAAGGTAGATCCTATAATAAGAATATTCTCAGACGTTATAAGTTCCATATATGAATTATTCGGTTTGCAAACATGATATTTAACAGATAAACCCTATGCAAAGTTACGATTTTTAAGACATTTGAACAACATGGATAAAAAACGGCTTAAAAGTTGCGCTTGTCAGCGGAAAAATTTCTATATTCGCACCCGAAAACTGCAATATCCGTAATAAAATATAACCAAAACAATATAAAATATGATATTTAATTTTCGCATTGTTTCCGACGAAGTGGAGAATTTTCGCCGAGAGATTAAAATAGATGCAGATTCAACATTTCTTGATCTGCGCAATGCGATCTACGATAGCGTAGGTTATGACAAAAATCAGATGTGTTCTTTCTTTTTATGTGACGGCAATTGGGAAAAATTGCGTGAAATCACACTTGAAGATATGGACCTTGATGCTTCGGAAGACGCATATCTGATGGAAGACACCATTCTCAGTGATGAGATCGAGGATGAAGGACAGCGCCTGATTCTTGTGTTCGACTATATGACCGACCGCGCATTCTACATTGAAATGAAATCCAGCGAGACCGGCAAAAATCTGAAAGACGCCCTGTGCACAAGCTCCATGGGCACACCTCCGGCACAAATGGTAGACATGGAGGATTTCGACGCCAAGATCGATGCCAAGATAGCAGCAAAGGCTGTTGAAGATTTCGACGAAGATTTCTATGGTAGTGACGCATACAGCGATGACGAATTCGACGCAGCCGGATTCGACGAAATGAATTTCGACAACCAGTGACAGCCGTCGCATTGACACCGTTTCGCGCCATCAGGCTGTCGCTCTTTTCGGAGATAGCCTGCATACTGTGTTCAGCAGTAGTCATGGCCGGATGCAACGGGGAAAAAGGTGTGGACGGAGAAACACCGAAATCTGTAAGTGATTTTATTTATCTGTATTTCCCACTGGATGATGTTGAAACGACAACACGGCTTCAGGACGGCGGATGGCAGGTGAGAATACACAATAGCGCCACTGTGACGTTCGATAGTTCCGGTAGCTGGACAGACATAAACGGCAATGGCAACACACTTCCGGCGCAACTGGTATTCGATGAATTTCCTTCGACACTTTACAGTTATATTGAATCAGGCGAAAACCAGAACAATGTCTACTCGGTGAGCCGCAACAGTAATATGTGTCGCGTCCTTCTGCTGGACAATGTGGTCATATATTCAATAACCACAGGTAAAATTACCGAGGAATAAATATTGAACGATAATAACAGATTCCGCCGCGCAGGCCATTAGGTTTACGCGGCGGAATTCTTGTAAGTGTGTTCAATCAAATAGGCTTATCCAAGGTGTATCCTATCAACCCTGAACCAAAGAGATCAAATGTTCCTTTGGGTCTTCTTCATTTGCCTGAATGGCTACCTTGCCTTCTCTTGCAAGCCATCCGATTGCGGCAAATACTTCTTTATCCTTCAGTTTGGTGATCTTTTTGAGCTGTTTAGTGCCAAGCTCTTCAGTCTCGGCAAGAGCATTCCAAACAAGGCCGGCATACGTACCGATTTCTTCTACAGTCATAACTTTAGGTTTAATTATAAAAATTGTATATAATCCATTAATCCGCCGTAAAGTTAGATATATTTTTCAATTTTTAAATATTTTTCAGCAAAAATCATCCTAAACGGCAATATTTTCACCTTCTATGTGAGAAAAATGAAAATATCTTACCTCCAAATCTGGCGGCAAGCAAGGCATAGTCAAGAAAACTCAAAGCTGATAGCATGCGGCCCACAAGTGTGCGTTTTCCCGTGCCCGGAAATTGCCCCTGATATATCTGACGTATCTGTATGCCGAGAATCTCGCGCGATATGTCTATACGCGAACGGGTGATGGCTCTGGCATATCTCAGTTCATCCAATGTCAGACCAGGCCATTCATTTTCCGGCCCTTTGACAAGATATTTTTCAATATTCATAGAAATATAGGATCATTTAGTTTCGTCAGATTCAGACGTTACAACGGTATTGGTGGTGTCGCGATGATACTGCATGGACGACGACGATACAGGAGGGTCCAGAATCACCCGCGACATAAAGCGTGCCACAGGATTGACGAACACTCTGCGCCTGAACACCAGCAGCAGTACCATGAGCAGGGCATAAAATCCTGCAACAATCAAATATGTCCAACGGGCCGGCAAATTCTCAAGAAGGATATCGGCCACGCCCATCGATGCAAATATCAGTGTGCATGTACCCACCACAAACGTGACGGCGCATACGGTTATACGTGCCACAAGCACTGTCAGCTTTTCGGTGAGCAGCATTTTTGCATTGTCTACCTCGAGGTTGAACAGCTTGCGCAACTGCATCCACAACGACATATAGGGTGCCGCAGGCGATTTTTGTTGATTTGACGAATGTGATGAGTTCATAATGTAAAACGTGTGTATGGACTAAAAAAAACTCTAGGCGGCCCCGTGTCCGGTCTAAGCCACGGATACATGGGCCGCCCCAGAGAATTACTTCTTGGAAAGTTCGGTAGCGATCTCGTCGACCAGATCATCAAGGCCGTCTTCATCCTTCACCAGACCCTTCTCACGGAGATACCTCCTGATATTGGCACGTGTGTATTCACCTTTTTCGGGAGCAAAGAGGACACCGAGGGCAGCACCTACTGCAACGCCGCCTACCACGGCCATAAATACGCTGAGACTTCTCATAATTGTTTCGTTTGTTTTTATAAGTTGAGGTTAAATGTGGTTTTAATAAGTTAACATTCTCATAACAATGATAACGGTCTGTATGTTCAAACGCTTGTAATTTTTTTTAACGGGTCGCCGTAATATGGAAGCACCCCTGCTTACGTTCATACTTGACCAGACACCGTCCCTCACTTCTTAAATCCAGCAGAATCTCGGCCAACAGATTTTTAAGATCGCCGTCTGTGCGGGCCACAGTAATGGAATCGCACGGAAATTTCACATAACTGACGTCGAAAGTAGTGCCAAACAGATGAGCCGAACGGTTCAACGAATTGATATTGCGTTTTTTCAGGCGGTTCACCGACTCGAGAGTGCGCAAAGCCGAAGTAACCTTTATCCTGTAATTACCTCCTCCGCGGGCCATCAGAGAGTCATTGAACCTGCGGCCAACATCGTGAAGAAGCGATGCAGCTTCCGGCACAAGATACGGATGGGAATGTGTGAGCTCATCGACCTCAAAATCATCGCCGCTTTCAATTTTCTCCAACGGCCTGCTGACCTGCCATGCGTCATTCAGAGTCTCTATGGGGCTTATTCCAAGTCTCTCCGCATATTTCAAATGGTCTTTCTGCATGTCATTGAACTGACGGGCAAGATTTCCGACCTTAGGGCTCAGTTTCAATTTATGGTACACAGGACCGGCATCCACAACTGCTGAATCAGAATCCGTGCACGATGATCCGCCGGAACAGGAACATGATGAAACCGATGCCGCCAGAACAAGTGACACCGGACAATACAGTAATATATTGCGACTGATTCTCATATCCATGGCAAAATTAGAAAAAAATTCGTGAACCTCACATTTCCGCAATCCGTTTATTAAAAAAATTTAGTAAAATAAAACGTATGCTCACCACAGGCAAAGAACGAATAGTAATAATAGGCGGCGGATTTGCCGGACTGAACCTAATAAAATCATTGGACCGCAATCGATGCGATGTGATCCTCGTGGACCGTCACAACTATCATAGTTTTCCGCCACTGTTTTATCAGATAGCTTCAAGCGGACTGGACCCCGGCAGCATAAATTTTCCATTGAGAAGAGAATTATACAGGAAACTCAAGAAAGGCAACACTGGCTTCTCCATGGGAACGGCCCTGAGCGTGGATCCAGAGAATAAAACCGTGACTACCGACCGTGAGACGATCTCCTACGACAAACTCATCATAGCCATAGGTACTACCAACAATTTTTTCAATATGCCACAGTTGAAAGAAAAGGTTTTCACCTTGAAAAGCACACCTCAGGCACTGCGTTGCCGCAATGAGATTCTGGACCGGCTTGAACGGGCGTCTATAACGGAGAGTGACGAAGAACGTCGTCAGTTGCTCAGCTTTGTTGTGGTCGGCGGCGGGCCGACCGGAGTGGAAATAGCCGGAGCTATAGGAGAGATGAAACGATATGTAGTAAAACGCGAGTATCCGTCACTAAAACCTTCGGAACTGAGCGTCACCATTATCGAGGGATCTCAGAAAATTCTCGGAGCCATGAGCGAGATTTCGTCACACAGAGCCGAAAAATACCTGTCGGATCTCATGGTCACTGTGAAAACCGGAGTGGTAATGACCGATTATGACGGAAACACCGTTACACTGGATTCCGGCGACAAACTACAGGCAGGCATGGTGATATGGACTGCCGGGGTGACCGGATGTCCTCTCGAATTCATCGGCCATGAGCTAAAACGCGGCAAAGGCAACAGGCTCATTGTGGACGGCATGAATAAGATCAAAGGACTGCAAGACATATATGCGGTAGGAGATATAGCCATCATGCCCGGTGTTGATCCGAAATTTCCCGACGGGCATCCGCAACTCGCACAGACCGCCATACAGCAGGCCAAGCTGTTGGCACGCAATCTCAATAATGGAAAGCAAGAGGAATTCCGCTATAAAGACAAGGGCACAATGGCTACAGTGGGCCGTAACCGTGCCGTAGCCGACATAGGAGGATTGCATGCGGGAGGCTTCGTGGCCTGGATACTGTGGATGATGGTGCATCTGATATCCATCCTCGGTATGCGCAACAAGATCACAGTGCTGATCAACTGGATATGGGCATATTTCTCATACCAGACATCACTGCGTCTGCTGATATTTCCTGAAAAATTTCCATCATCGGCACACATGACCGATTCCTGTGACACAGACCCCGGTTAATCTCCGGGATATGCCGCCACAAATATGCCCCGCTGGCGCAGTTCATCGGCAACAGAATGCAGCGCATGCAATGACGTTTCGCCAACCACATAATTGAACCCGTCAGAGGTATAGCTCTCCGAAATCCTGTCGAACGGTATCAGCGACAAGTCATGAGGACTGCTGTAACGGCAATATATCCTGAATGTCACATCATCCGTAAATTCGGGCATGGCTCCAGACGGATGGTTTCTTTTCTTATATTCATAACGGTAGTCGTAAAGACACGCTGTTATATCACTGAGAATGGCAGAACCGGTGGGATGACCTCCGGCTCCTCGGCCAAACATGAACTGCTTGTCATAATACAGCCCCTTGATCACAACGCCGTTAAATTCATCGTCCACCGAATATATGTATTTATTGCGGGAAATAAGTTGCGGCATCACACACATGGTCATCCTGTTGCCTGACAACTTTTCCACATGCGCCACTAATTTTATACGCCTGCCCTTTTCCATTGCAAAACGTATGTCGTGATCGTTCATGCCTGAAATGCCAAACGTGAAAATACGTTCCGGAGCCACATATGTGCCGAACGCATGCACCGTTATGATGATCAGCTTATACAACGAATCCCATCCGTCAACATCGAGCGAAGGGTCACTTTCGGCAAAACCGGCCTCCTGGGCTTCGCGCAGAGCCTCACTATATGTCTTCCCCTGATTAAATATTTTAGTGAGTATATAGTTCGACGATCCATTTAATATGCCCTTGACGGATAGGAGCAGATCGTTGTCGTAATACTCCTCAAGATTCCTTATGACCGGAATACTGCCGCAGGCCGACGCATCATAAAGCAACGGAGTGCCAGTGATCCCTTGCAGCTCTATCAGCTCCTCGATATGTCTGGCAAGCATCTTTTTATTGCCAGACACCACAGGCTTGCCCTCGCGCAACGCCCTGCTGACAATCCTATAGCTGGCATCAGCGTCGTCAATAAGCTCGACGATGAAATTGATCTGAGGATCCTGAAATATATCGTCGGCATTGTCGGTCATGTCAACCTCGCAGTCACGATGCTTGGCAATGTTGCGCACACAGACTCTGCGCAATTCCACATTTGCAGGACAGGTATTTTCAAGCAGCTCATAGAGACCGCGCCCAACTGTGCCGAAGCCAAACAGCCCTATACATAAACGTCGTGAATTCATGACTGTAAGAATTTAAGTATGATAGTATTTAATTTTTCATGTTCGATCAGAAATCCGTCGTGGCCGAAATCGGAATCTATCTGATGATACTCCACCTGGGGAATATATTCCGCAAGTTCGCGATGGTCCGACGGAGGGAAAAGGATGTCGGATGATATAGCGACCACAAGAGCTTTGGCACGCACAGAGCCAAGCACGTCTGCTATAGTTCCCCTGCCACGCGATATATCGTGCGAATCAACGGCCTGCGACAACCTGTAATATGAGTAAGCGTTGAACCGACCGCATATCTTGTCGCCCTGATGCCGCTGATATGAATGTACGCGGCGACAGAACAGAGTACGGCTGCCGGTGGCAGCGTTGTCTGTTCCTCCTGCGTCATCATCAGCCTGCGTCAGATCGTAGGCTCTGCCGCCCCTGTAGCTGAGCAACGCTATGCTCCTCGCGGCAGCCATACCGGCCATGGCGGCCTGTGGAGAGCGCGTCCCCCACCCGGCATCAGCCTCTATGGCCATGCGCTGCGATTCATTGAACGCAGCAGCCCACGGTCTGGTGACAGGAGTGGTGGCTATCAATGCCACACGGCGCGCAAAATCAGGACACATCACACACCACTCCATACATTGGAATCCGCCAAGTGAGGAACCGATAAGAAGCTCCACCGACACTATGCCGAGATGCATGGCCAGCAGACGGTGTACATTGACTATATCCCTCACGGTAAATTCGGGAAAATCGCCATAATACGGCTCTCCTGTAAGCGGATCCGTCGACAGCGGTCCTGTGGTGCCATAATGCGACCCGAGAACATTCGCACAAACCACAAAGTATTTTTCAGGGTCAAGGAAACGTCCGTACTCCACCGTATGAGGCCACCAGTCAGCCACATCCGAATTGGCCGTCAGCGCATGACACACCCATATCACATTGCTGTGCGATTCATTCAACCGGCCGAACGTATGATAAGCAATGTCAATATGCCCGAGTTTCTTACCGCTCTCCAACTCAAACGGCTCCGTATGACTGTAAATCTTCATTTTTTTCCCATATATCCGGCAAAAGTAGCGAAAAGAATCGGCAACACCGGTCTTTTGTCTACACAAATTGTTCTTCATGCCGTGCCGCCACTATAAATCCAAAGGTCTCTTTTGTTATTTTATCATTAATTAATATCAGAATCTGTTGTCTATGTTTCCATTATTTGTTACCTTTGTATGACTATGAACAAAAGACCATTTTCAACACTCCACATATCCATGATGTCGCTCACGGCCGCGACCATAGCGGCATTTATGGCATTGCCCGCCAACGTCGGAGCAGCATCGACCGACGAGTCTGACGCCGACAACGGCAGCCGCCAACAGAAAGCGCATGCAGTGATGCAGCCCGTGATCAATCCTCGTGTGCCGGAATCAATGAAATTTGCGGGAGAACACGTGGATCTAAAGCGGGCCGACATGTTTGAGAAACTGGACCGGGAGCTGACATCCATGGCCTATACACATGGCAACACGCTTCTGACCATCAAACGCGCCAACCGCTATTTTCCGGTAATGGCTCCGATACTGAAACGCAACGGTATCAGCGAAGACATGCTTTATCTGGCATGTATAGAAAGTTTTCTGAATCCTCTGGCCTATTCACCGGCCAAAGCCGCCGGCATCTGGCAGTTTATTCCCTCCACAGCCAAACGCTACGGGCTTGAGGTGAGCGATGAGGTGGACGAGCGCTATGATGTGGAAAAAGAGACACAGGCCGCATGCCGTTATCTGAAAAACAGCTACAATATGTATGGCAACTGGGAAAGCGTGGCATCCAGCTACAATGGCGGAACGGCACGCATCACTAAAGAACTGGGATCACAGATGGCCGACTCGGCCTTCGATCTCTATCTTGTGGAAGAGACCCGCCGCTATCCGTTCCGCATGATGGCAATGAAACTGATAATGGAAAATCCTGACGACTACGGATTCACTCTGACCGCCGATCAACTGTATCAGCCGCTGGAATATACCACCGAAGCCGTAAGCGGACCGGTGGAAGACTGGCCAACATGGGCACGCGAGCGCGGCATCACATACGCCATGCTCAAAGAATACAATCCATGGATCAGAGCTAAGAAACTCACCAATGCCGCAGGCAAGACATACATGGTGCGCATTCCCGTAAAAGAATCGCTTCAACGCCCGTCGGCACATAATGCCAAAACCTACAACAAGCACTGGGTATCTAAAAAATGAACGCCGCTACAGAGGCTGAACCGCTCGACGCGCTTGCGGTGACAGGCGCGAGAGTGCACAATCTGAAAAATATAAACGTCACCATTCCCCACGGCCGACTCACCGTGATCACCGGATTGTCCGGCTCGGGAAAATCCTCGTTGGCTTTCGACACTATTTTTGCCGAAGGCCAACGCCGCTACATAGAAACATTCTCGAGCTATGCCCGCCAGATGCTCGGCACCCTCGAGCGTCCCGACGTGGACCGCATCACAGGCCTTTCACCCGTCATAGCCATAGAGCAGAAAACCATCAACCGCAATCCCCGCTCCACGATCGGAACAACAACGGAAATATACGACTTCCTCAGATTGCTATATGCACGCGTCGGCACTGCCCGGAGCTACATCAGCGGCAATCCCATGGTCAAATACTCCGACGAACAGATCGTGCAGTTGATCCTCAACCGTTTCGACTCCAGAAAGATACTGCTGCTCGCCCCTCTCATACACAACCGTAAAGGCCACTATCAGGACCTGTTCGAACAGCTTACAAAAAAAGGGTTCATCAATGTGAGAGTCGACGGCAAAATACGTGAGATCACACCCGGCATGAAACTCGACCGCTATAAAAACCACTCGATCGAGTTGGTTGTGGATCGTCTGAAAGTCAACGCCAAAGACGCGTCACGGCTACGTGACTCAGTCGCAGACACCATGCGGCTTGGCCACAAGCAGATGATGGTGTGCGACATGGACGCCGACGGTGCTATAACCCATTACTCACGCACTCTGATGGATCCTGAGTCGGGACTAAGCTACCGGGAACCCGCACCGCATAATTTTTCGTTCAACTCTCCGTTAGGAGCATGTCCGCGATGCAAGGGACTCGGCACGGTCAACATCATAGACCGAGACAAAGTGATACCCGATCCCACCGTCAGCATATACGACGGCGGAATCGAACCGCTCGGCAAATACAAAAGTTCAATAATATTCCGCCAGATTGAAGCCATATGCGACAAATACGGCTGCAATCTCAAGACTCCGCTGTCGGAACTCCCTGAAGACTGTCTTTCCGACATACTCAACGGCACCGACGAACGGCTGGAAATAAAAGACTCAAACCTGACCCTGAGCAATTATTTCGCATCCTACGAAGGAATATTGAAATATATCGAGCTGCAACAGGCCGACGATGCCGATTCATCGGCTCAGAAGTGGAGCGAACGTTTTTTCTCTCAGACAGTTTGCCCGGAATGCAACGGCAACAGGCTCAACCATGAGGCACTCCACTTTTTTATCGGCGAAAAAAACATCGCCGACCTGTGTCACATGGACATTGACCAACTGTATCAGTGGATCAACGATGTGGAATCACATCTGTCGCCCACACAGAGGGTCGTGGCGGCCGAGATATTGAAAGAAATTCGCGTCAGGCTGCGGTTTCTCATCGACGTAGGGCTGGGATATCTTTCGCTTGGCAGAGCATCGGCGACACTGAGCGGAGGAGAGAGCCAGCGCATACGCCTTGCCACTCAGATCGGGTCCGAGCTTGTCAACGTACTGTATATTCTGGATGAACCGAGCATAGGGCTACACCAGCGTGACAACCGCCGTCTGATCGACTCGCTCAAATCCCTGCGTGACGCGGATAATTCCGTCATCGTCGTGGAACACGACCGCGACATAATGCTGGAAGCCGACTATATCATCGACATAGGCCCTGAAGCCGGGCGCAAAGGCGGCCAGGTCGTGTTTGCAGGCACTCCAGAAAAGATGCTGAAATCATCGACATTGACAGCAGACTATCTCAACGGGCGCAAAACCATCGAACTGCCGGAGAAACGACGCAAAGGCTCAGGAAAGGAAATCGTACTGTCCGGAGCCACGGGCCACAACCTCCGCGACGTGACTCTGCGTCTGCCGCTCGGCACTCTCACATGCGTGTGCGGAGTCAGCGGATCAGGAAAATCAAGTCTTGTCAACGGCACTCTGCAGCCCGTTATAAGCAAGCAACTGTATCACTCATTGCGTTCACCGCTACCGTATAAAAACATTGCCGGACTTGAACACATCGACAAGATCGTTACCGTGGACCAGACGCCGCTTGGACGCACACCGCGCTCCAATCCGGCTACCTACACCGGTGTTTTTTCCGACATACGCTCCCTTTTTGTCAACCTTCCGGAAGCCAAAATCCGAGGATACAAACCGGGACGCTTCTCGTTCAACGTCAAAGGCGGACGATGCGAGACTTGTCGCGGAAACGGATACAAAACCATTGAAATGAACTTTCTCCCGGATGTGCTGGTGCCGTGCGAAGAATGTGCCGGCAAGCGATACAACCGCGAGACCCTCGAAGTGCGTTTCAAAGGAAAATCCATTGCCGACATTCTGGACATGACGATAAATCAGGCTGTGGACTTCTTTGAATCCGTGCCCAACATACTCAAAAAAATTAAAGTGCTGCAGGACATCGGACTCGGCTATATCAAACTCGGCCAGCCGTCATCAACATTGTCCGGCGGCGAAAACCAGCGTGTCAAACTTGCCACTGAACTGGCCAAACGCGACACAGGCAATACCCTGTTCATCCTCGACGAACCGACAACCGGCCTGCATTTTGACGATATACGCACACTGATGTCCGTACTAAACAGACTTGTGGACAAAGGAAACACAGTGTTAGTGATCGAACACAACACCGACGTGATAAAATGCGCCGACCATGTGATCGACATGGGCCCTGAAGGAGGCGCCGGCGGCGGCATGATAATGGCCACAGGCACCCCGGAAGAAATAGCCGACGCAGGAACCAGTCCCACAGCCCCATTCTTACGTGAGATATTATGACATCTAAATTCAAAGGCTACACTCTGGGCGTGATAGCCGCGGCCACCTACGGCATGAACCCTCTGTTCACCCTGCCGCTTTACAAGGAAGGAATGGACCCCAACTCCGTCCTATTTTTCCGTTATCTCATGGCCTTGCCGATCGTGGCCGTAATGATAAAAGCACGCCGACGTGACTTTTGCGTCAATCCCCGCCAGCTGCTTCCGCTATCCGTACTCGGACTGCTGATGGGGCTGTCGTCGCTCGCGCTGTTTGTCAGCTACAACTATATGGAAGCATCCATAGCATCGACCATGCTTTTTGTCTATCCCATCATGGTGGCCCTGATCATGGCCGTGGTATATCACGAAAAACTTACCCTCCAGACAGTGATATGCCTGACCATGGCGATTGCCGGAATAATACTGCTGTACAACGGCAACGGCAATGCCACACTAAGCGCCGCAGGCACAGCATGGGTCATGGTGTCATCTCTCAGCTACTCCATATATATAGTGGGAGTAAACAGATCCGAACTGAAAAACCTGCCGACTATTAAACTTACTTTCTATATCCTATTGGCCGGGTTCATGATCTTTGCCGTCAAAGCCGCCATATCCGGGCATCTCGCAGTACCCCACACAACGGCCATGTGGGCCGAAGCGCTGGCACTTGCAGCTCTTCCCACAGCCGTTTCGCTTATATGCACCACCGTAGCCATACAATATATAGGATCTACAGCCACCGCCATATTGGGAGTATTCGAGCCGGTCACTGCCGTGATTTTCGGTGTCTTGGTGTTCGACGAGGTCCTGACGGCAAAAGACACGGCAGGATTGCTGCTCATACTTGTGGCCGTCACGCTGGTTGTGTCCGGAAGCAACATACACCGCCCCCTGATGGCTGTACGCAAAATGTTTCCCAAAGCGGTGCGCAAGCGCCTTTGACATTACCATAGCCGAAACCCCGCCTTCAAACCAAAGTTCAAAGACGGGGCCACGAGGAGAAAAGAAGAACAAGCCATTCGTTACTGCTCCGCTATTTCCTGTAGATCAGGGTTGGCAATGGACTCACCCGGAGTCTGGTCCGGATCGTCGGAAGGACTGTCCGGTTCCACCACCATAGTGTATGTCAGCAATATGAAAGCGGCGGATTTGTCAACCTGATATACTTCCGTTTTGATCTGAAGAGTATATTCGCCGGGAGTCATGCCCTCAGTGTCTATTTCCGCACCGAAAGGCGCCGTGATAGTCTGAGCAACGGGAACACCTTCGAGAAAATAAGTTGTCAGCCCCAGGGTCGTCTTCTTGCCGTTAGTCGGCACCGCTTTCAGACTCTCGAACACAAGAGGAGTTCCCTCGGTCACATAAATCTTGTTGTCAGTCTCGCTCTGAACGCCGCCGCTGATTTTCACTTCCATTTTCACTTCGGGCAGACTATCGTTGTCGTCACTGCAACTCGTCACACCCATCGCCAGCATCGGCAATGCAATCAAAGAGAGGAGAAACTTTTTCATAATTCAGTAATTTATAAAGTTATTAACCGTTTTTTATGCTATTATAACACCACCCTTAAGAGATTGGTTCACCGTTTGGCAGATTGAACTTTTATGCGTAAATTTGCACATAAATTAACACGTATTTATGGGCTTTTTCAGCAAACTTTTTTCGAGAGAAAAAAAAGAGACCCTCGATAAAGGGTTGGAACGCACCAAACAGGGAGTTTGGAGCAAAATAACTCGCGCGATCGCCGGCCACAGCACAATCGACGACGATTTTCTCGATGAACTCGAAGAAGTGTTCATCACCTCTGATGTGGGCGTAGAGACCACACTCAAAATCATTGAACGCATACGCGCACGCGTGGCCCGCGACAAATTTGTGGGCACAGACGAGCTCCACCGCATGCTGCGCGAGGAAATTGCCCTTCTACTTGCCGAAAACGACAAAAACCAGAACTCGGCGCCGACTGAGGACTTCCACCTGCCCAAGGGCACCTCACGGCCATACGTAATTATGGTGGTGGGAGTCAACGGCGTAGGCAAGACCACCACTATAGGCAAACTCGCATACCAGTTCAAACAGGCCGGCAACAAAGTGATGCTCGGAGCGGCCGACACATTTCGTGCGGCTGCCGTCGAACAGCTCGACATCTGGGGCGAAAGAGCCGGAGTACCTGTGGTCAAGCAGCAACTCGGATCAGATCCCGCATCAGTGGCTTTTGACACCCTGCAGAGTGCCGTGGCAAATGATGTCGACGTGGTAATAATCGACACAGCAGGCCGTCTGCACAACAAAAAGAGCCTGATGGAAGAACTGACCAAAATACGCCGCGTGATGCAGAAAGTCGTGCCCGGGGCACCGGACGACGTAATGCTGGTGCTCGACGGCTCCACCGGCCAGAACGCCTTTGAACAGGCACGGCAGTTTGTCGCGGCCACCGATGTCAGCTCTCTGGCCGTGACAAAACTCGACGGCACGGCTAAAGGCGGTGTGGTAATAGGTATCAGCGACCAATTCCATATTCCGGTAAAATATATAGGACTCGGCGAGGGCATAACGGATCTCCAGGTATTCCACAAGGAAGAATTCGTGGATTCGCTGTTCAACAACGACAACAACCGCGACTGAAAATGAAGCGCCGCCAGGTAAATATCGTGTCTCTCGGCTGCAGCAAGAATCTTGTTGATACCGAGCGCCTGCTGTCAATGATGGCCGCCAACGGAATCCGGGCGGAAGTGACCGAACGTCCGGACCTTCCCGCTGACATTCTTGTGGTCAACACATGCGGATTCATCGGAGATGCCAAAGAAGAATCCATCGACACCATCCTGCAGGGAGCCGAAGCAAAAGCTAATGGCAGAATAAACCGTATATTCGTGATGGGATGCCTTTCGGAACGATATGCAAAAGAACTTCCGGCCGAACTGCCTGAAGTTGACGGTTGGTACGGCAAATTCGACTGGCCGGCCATAGTGTCAGACATAACAGGCACTCAGACGTCAGCCAAATCACACGACAGAATCATCACCACTCCGGGTCACCATGCCTATCTGAAAGTATCGGAAGGATGTAACCGGTTCTGTGCATTCTGCGCCATACCGCTTATAACCGGACGAATGCACTCACGGCCGATCGAAGAACTGGAAGCGGAAGTACGCGCGCTCACATCCCGCGGTGTAAAAGAATTCAACATAATAGCACAGGACCTGTCAAGCTACGGCACTGACCTTGGCGTAGGACACAGGCAGCTACTGCCGCAGATGGTAGAGCGTCTGGCCGATATTCCGGGGGTAGAATGGCTCAGACTACACTACGCCTACCCTACCGACTTCCCGCGCGACCTGCTGCGTGTCATGGCCGAACGCGAAAATGTGTGCTCCTACCTCGACATAGCCCTGCAACACATTTCTGATCCTGTTCTCTCAAATATGCGGCGCCATATCACCGGAGCACAGACACGCGACCTTATTGCCGAAATGCGGGCCACCGTACCGGATCTTCATCTACGCACCACCCTGATGGTAGGGTTTCCGGGCGAGGGCGACAAGGAATTCGACGAACTGATGGAATTTGTGGCCCAGACAAGGTTTGAACGGATGGGAGCATTTGCATACTGCGAAGAGGACGATACATACGCCGCCAAACACCTGCCCGACAACATACCCGGCGATGTAAAGGCTCAACGCCTTGACCGTCTGATGGCCCTTCAGGAAAGCATCTCGCTCGACATTCAGGAAAACAAAATAGGCCAGACATTTAAAGTCATAATTGACAGGGAAGAAGCCGATTACTATGTCGGACGCACACAATGGGATTCGCCGGAAGTGGATCCGGAAGTTCTTGTGGAAAAAGACAGAAGGCTGAACAGCGGTGATTTTGTCAATGTGACCATCACATCCGCCATGCCGTTTGAACTGATCGGCAAGGCCAATGGGTAAGTTACACCTGTTCAATCCCGAAAACGATCTGGCACTCGCCCACGGCAATGCCAACTTCACACCCCCAAAGGCAGCATTGGCGCTACATAATGCGGCACAGGCACTGCCGATATGGTATGCAGCGGAAGGAGATTGCGTATATGCTCCTGACACAGACCCGCGATGGTGGGACAACACCTGCCGCCGTTTCGGCCTGAACGTGTCGCTGGGCAAGCACGGCATTCCGGCTCCGTGGGGATGGAGCGAACATGCTGCCGGACAATTCAGAAAAATAGGTATCGACGGACCGTTTCCCGATATATCCGTCCTTAGAAATCTAAGCCACCGCCGCACGGCCCGGCTCCTCCACCGGACTCTCGAAAAACAGGGCAACCTGTCCTATCCTCTGCCGCCGGAGCCAAAAGAGATCACTGACATTGCACTACTTCCCGACCATACATCAGACTTTTTTCTTAAAGCCCCATGGAGCGGCAGCGGACGCGGAGTGACCGACTGCTCTTCGCTACCACGCCATCAGATAATCAGGCTTGCTGCCGGAATCATACGCCGTCAGGGGTCCGTTATGCTCGAGACCCGTCTGCCTAAAGAACGCGATTTCGCAATGCTGTTTCACTCAGACGGAAAAGGCAACGTGACATATCGTGGCCTGTCGCTGTTTTTCAACGGTGCTGCAAACGCTTATGGCGGCAACATCGTGGCCACACAGGACACACTGCGCGGCCTTCTCGACACTCCTCATGCCGACGAGACAGCAGCAGCGGTTGCCACTGCCCTGCGCGACATAATCGGAAACGCCTACGAAGGTCCTCTCGGAGTGGACATGATGCTATACGGAAGCGGATCTCAGACTTTGATATGCCCCACCGTGGAAGTCAACCTGCGCATGACCATGGGTCATCTGGCGATGCACTTGTCACGGTTTGTGGATAAAACCACGGTCGCCACCTTTCGCATCACGCCTGCCGACATACCCGTCAACCCCGATGACATCTCACTTCTCCCGTCTGGATCAGCATTCACTTTCTCTCTGTCATTTCCTTGCAAATGACCTTGAAAAACGTTAACTTTGGGGTCGTGGAAAATTTTAACATTATAAAAGGTCTTATATATGGTGGTGTGCTGATGCTCGTGGGCGGATGTTCCAACGGTTCAGCCAAGACTCCGGCCATGCAGACAGACAATAGCGACACTGCCGTCTGCGCACCGTTTGATGCCGACAGCGCATACGCATACGTAGCCCGGCAGGTAGCGTTCGGACCTCGCGTACCGGGATCGGAATCACATGCGCAATGCGCCCGATACCTCGCCGACCAATTGGCCCGTTTCGGAGCAGACACGGTCATAGAGCAGACGGCCGAATTGCCGGAAATCGGTAAGATTCACAATATTATGGGACGATATTCCGTCCACAATCCTGCAAGAGTGCTTCTGCTCGCCCACTGGGACACACGTCCGTGGGCCGACGAGGACCCTGATCCGGAAAACCACAGTCGCCCCATCGACGGAGCCAACGACGGTGGCAGCGGCGTGGGAGTCCTCCTTGAGCTTTCCCGACAGTTCGGCATGAAACGGCCGGACATAGGAGTTGACATACTTTTTGTTGACGCAGAAGACTCAGGCAACTCCGGCGATGACGATTCGTGGGCGCTCGGCACACAATATTTCACGAGCAATCTGCCATACGGCGAGTCAGGCCCCTATCCCGCCTACGCCATACTGCTCGATATGGTCGGCGGACGCGATGCCGTATTTGCCCGCGAAATGTTTTCAGACCATAATGTGCCCTCTCTGGTCAATCATGTATGGTCTGCCGCAGCCCGCGCCGGCCACGGCGACAGATTCGTCAACCGCACGGGAGTTGCCGTCAACGACGACCACCTGCATCTGCTTCGCGCCGGAATTCCGGCCATCGACATAATCGAATGCGCCAACCCTGTCACCGGAGCATTCAACCCCACATGGCACACCATGTCTGACAATATCGACAATATCGACACCGCTTCGCTCCGCGCCGCCGGAGAAACCGTGTCATACCTAATATATTCAGAAAAGCTATGACTATAAATCAAATCCAAAACGAAATAATCGACGAGTTCTCCGACATAGACGATTGGATGGACAGATATGCCTACATAATAGACCTCGGCAACGCGCTTCCTCCAATCGACGAAAAATACAAGACCCCGCAGCACCTCATAGAAGGTTGCCAGAGCCGCGTATGGATCAACGCAGACCTCACACAGGAAAACCGTGTGCACTTCGAAGCCGACTCCGACGCCATAATCGTGAAAGGCATCATCGCACTGCTCATCAGAGTGCTCGGAGACCAACAGCCGCAGGACATCCTCAATGCCGATCTTTATTTCATAGACCGGATAGGACTGTCGGAACACCTGTCGCCCACCCGGTCCAACGGACTGCTTGCCATGGTAAAGCAGATGAAAATATATGCATTGGCATTTTCCTCCAAGAGATAACAAACCTTAAATTTTCACATTTTAAAAACCTAACAATCCGTTATGTTTAAAAACCAACCTGCCGGCCTGTATGTGCTGTCGCTTGCCAACACTGGCGAGCGGTTCGGTTATTACACCATGCTGGCGATTTTCCTTTTCTATCTGCAGGCCAAATTTGGATTTGATGCCACATGGACCGGTCAGATTTTCTCGATCTTCCTTGCGCTGGTATATTTTATGCC
>BLLX01000035.1 GCA_011959405.1 Muribaculaceae bacterium | reverse complement strand
GCCATTGACACAAGCAACGAAATTTCATCAGACCACAACGTATCGTCAGGGGTTTCAAGAATCAAAGGAATTCCATCCATGCGAGGATCAGCCATGAGCCTGCGGAAGAAATCAAGCCCGAGCGCACCCTGACCTATCGGAGCATGGCGGTCGACCCTCGATCCGACTCCTTTTTTCGAATCATTGATGTGCATGGCACACAGATAGTCCATGCCTATCACGTCGGCAAACTCACTCCACGCAGTCTCATAGCCGTCGGCTGTGACAAAGTCATAGCCGGCTGCAAGCGCATGGCATGTGTCTATACACACTCCCACCCTGCTTTTGTCCTCGACCTGACGGATTATCTCGGCAATCTGAGCGAAACTGAATCCGAGGTTGGATCCCTGCCCGGCCGTATTTTCTATCACGGCCTTCACACCCGATGTCTTTTCAAGCGTGTGATTGATCGAGGATGCTATGCGCGACAGGCATTCCTGCTCGCTCCACTCGTTGAGATGGCTGCCGGGATGAAAATTCAGCATGGTCAGGCCCAGCTGCTCGCAACGCTGCATTTCGTCCAGAAACGCCATTCGCGACATAAAAAGTTTTTTCGGATCCTTTGCCCCGAGGTTGATCAGATAGCTGTCGTGCGGAAGGATACGGTCCGGTGTGAAACCACCCTCGGCGCAGTTGCGCCTGAAATCATCTATTTCGCGGGCGGTCAGCGGCTCCGACTTCCATCGGCTCGGGTTGCGGGTGAACAACGCAAACGCGCCGGCCCCTATGGCCGATGCAAAAAGAGGGGCCGATGCCACACCATCGGTCACCGGCACATGTGCTCCTATATATTTCATTTATGTTGCAAAAGGATTCAATCGTTAAAACAAACTTTATCGGCCGACAAATTTCCATACCACCGCACCGTAGGCCGGCAGATGAGTGATGAAAGGCAATTCCGACGTGACGGCCTTGGTCATTTTCCTGCCGGAAAGCAACTCGCATGCTCTGTAGTCGCCCTCCGCTATGCCCAGATGGTCGAAAGCATGACGCGGAATATTTATATCCACATCGCTATCCGTACCGGAAAAATTCACTGCTATCAGAAGTGTCTCCTTACCGTAATGCCGCAAGAATGCATAATGACGGTGTGGATTGAGCCGCGGATTGTCAAAATTGACATACATCAGGTCAAAAAAAGCGCCTTTAGATATGGCGTTCTCGGCATTGACCATACGCAACACACTGCGGTACACATTGCGCAGCTTCACCTCCGGCTCTGTCAGGCCCGCAGCGGAAGGCTTACCTCCGGCGAGCCAGCGGCGCAGCGTCGGCACACTCCAATAGTCAAATATGGTTGTACGTCCGTCATATCCGCTGAATCCCTCGGCATCGGTTCCGGTCTCGCCAAGTTCCTGCCCGGCATATATCATCATAGGCCCGGTGCTTAGCATGGAGCTGACCACAAGCGATGGCAGCACGGTGTCTGCCCGTCCGGCATAGAACGGCGAAGCATAGCGCTGTTCGTCATGGTTCTCAAGAAAATTGAGCATGTGGTTTCCGATTCCGTCCACAGTCTGCCAGCATGAGGTGATGCGGTCCGCACCCACTCTGTGACACTGGATGCCGCGGAGCGTGTCGTAAAGATTCACTTTATCATACAGATAGTCGAAACCGCCGTCAAATATATAAGATCTGTAGAGATTCACATCATAGATTTCGGCAATGAACAATATTTTTTTATTGACCTTGCGCACCTGAGGAATGGCCCATTTCCAGAATTCAATAGGCACCATGTGAGCCATGTCGCACCTGAATCCGTCCACCTTCTTCGACGCCCAGTAGCACAGTATATGCAACATCTTGCGCCATGTGTCAGGTACATGCCCGAAATGCGCCCCGGAACCGTGGATATAATCTATGCCGTAGTTCAGTTTGACTGTCTCATACCAATCATTGCGGTCGGGCGACGGAGTAAAGCAGTCGTTGCCGGAAGCCCGGGCAGGTTCCTCGACATAATCTCCGAGAAACACGTCATGGGGGGCGAATCGTGTCCCCGGCATATAGTAAAAATTATTGTCGGGATGAAACGCCACATCTCGCCGGTCATCTGCGCCAAAATCCCTGACACCCTCCGGCGCCGCGTCCGAATGATACTCACGCGCTACATGATTGGGCACGAAGTCTATCAGCACTCCAAGACCGGCACTCTTGGTTCTCTTGACAAGCTGTTCGAATTCAGCCATTCTCGCCGACGGGTTCACAGCCAGATCAGGGTCAACATCATAATAATCAGTGATGGCATAGGGCGAGCCTGCCTGACCTTTGATCACGCAAGGATTATTTCGGGCGATCCCGTAAGCCGTATAATCCGGACAATGGGCGTGCTCAATGACACCGGTGTACCACACGTGTGTGGCGCCGAGCGACTTTATGGACCGGAGCACGGACGCCGTTATGCCATTGAATTTTCCGCAGCCGTTCTGCTCTATGGTGCCGCATGGACGGCAGTTGTCGTTGAGGTTGGAAAACAGCCTTGGAATAAGCTGATATATAACAGGTTTCATGGATTAAATCAGAGACTGAATTTATTTTGCCTGATGGCTTTGATCGTCGTCAGATAGCCGTGCTCGACAAGAAGTTCCAGATCCTTCAGATCAAATACCTGATGATCGGCCACTTCCGACAATTCGACCGCATGATCACACTGGCCCATATCCTGAGCCACATTTCCCTTGGTCATCATCATGAACGACCGTCTGGCCACGTCAATAATCCCTTTTCCGGCCGGCATGGCCGACGGATACATGGGACTGCAGTTTATACCTATGAGTTTCTCGCACCTGTCGCGCAGGGGCCATGCGGGAAGGTTGTGCAACACACCGCCGTCCACATAACGCCGGCCGTCAATAACCACCGGCTCAAAAACAATAGGAATGCTGCATGAGGCCGCCACTCTGTCGCCAAGAGCGCCCGAGGTAAAGGCCACAGGTGTGCCACTGTCAAGATCCGTCGCACATATCACCGTAGGCAGCGGAAGGTCCTCGATTTTTTTCACTCCGGTCTCCCTCTCCACCATGCGTTTGAAACGGTCCATACGGAAAAGTCCGTCGCGCGGCACTTTCATTTCCGCAAACTGACGGAACTTTGCCTGATGGAATATAGCCAGAATACGCTCCGTCGACAGCCCCGCGCTATAAAAAGCCGCGACAACCGAACCGGCGCTTACGCCGGCCACTATATCGGGACGAAAGCCGCAATCCTCCAGCGCCCTTATGGCACCAAGATGGGCAAACCCGCGCGCGCCGCCGCCACTGAGCGCAAGGCCCAGACGAAACTGGCGACGCGAGGAAGCCGAGGAAAACTGCGGAAATTTCAACATTATTCTGTTGTGATGCGTCTTTTTATTTCTCGCGCATATAGATATTCACCGGAGTGCCTGAGAAATCCCAGTTGGCGCGGATCTTGTTCTCCAGATAGCGGCGATAAGGCTCCTTGACCCACTGCGGCAGATTGCAGAAGAACACGAATGTGGGTATGCGCTGCTCTTTAAGCTGGGTCACATACTTGATCTTCACAAATTTGCCTTTGTTAGCTGGTGGCGGATATGCGGCTATGGCATCGAGCATCACCTCATTAAGGCGTGCCGTTGGGATCTGGCGCTGACGGTTTTCATAGACAGCCACGGCAGTTTCCAGAACCTTGTGGATACGCTGCTTGGTAATGGCCGATCCGAATATTATGGGAAAATCGGTGAACGGAGCGAAACGTTCGCGCACGGCAGCCTCGAAGTGCGATATGGCTTCCTGCGACTTGTCCTCGACAAGGTCCCATTTGTTTATACACACCACGAGACCTTTCTTGTTGCGCTGGATCAGCGAGAATATGTTTGCGTCCTGGCTTTCTATACCGCGCGTGGCATCAATCATCAGTATGCACACGTCGGCGGCTTCTATGGCCCTGACAGAGCGGATCACAGAATAGTATTCAATGTCCTCGTTGACCTTGTTTTTCTTACGTATGCCGGCCGTATCGACCAGATAGAAATCAAATCCGTATTTATTGTATCGGGTATAGATGCTGTCGCGGGTAGTGCCTGCTATATCTGTGACGATATGACGGTCCTCCCCTATAAAAGCATTTATCAGCGATGACTTGCCGGCATTGGGCCGTCCGACAATGGCAAACTTCGGCAGCGCTTCCAGACGGGCCTGTTCGTCGCTGTCGACTTCAGGCAATTTTTTCACCACCTCGTCCAGAAGGTCGCCAGTGCCGAAACCGCTCACCGCGCTTACCGAATACGGGTCGCCTAGACCGAGCGAGTAAAACTCCGGGACATTATATAACCAGTCGTTTGAGTCGACTTTATTGGCCACAAGAATCACAGGCTTCTTCGAGCGCCTTAATATCTGCGCCACGCTGTCGTCCAGATCGGTCACACCGTTCATGGCATCGACCACAAAAAGGATCTCATCGGCCTGTTCGATGGCCAGATGCACCTGCTTGTTGATCTCTCCCTCAAATATGTCTTCGGAATTAACGACCCATCCGCCGGTATCTATTATGGAAAATTCGCGTCCGTTCCAGTCGACTTTGCCATATTGGCGGTCACGCGTGGTGCCGGCTGTTTCGTCCACAATCGCACGCCTGCTCTGAGTGAGCCGGTTGAAAAGCGTGGACTTGCCCACATTAGGGCGTCCGACTATTGCTACTATCTGTCCCATTGTATTGTGTTCGTTTCGTTATTTTGCAAATATAGCGATTTTTTACTGGATATAGCCAAAGGAGCGCAACTTGTTTTCCCGGTTACGCCAGTTCGGCTCCACTTTCACATACAGCTCCAGATACACGCTCTTGCCGAAGAAAGTCTCTATATCCTTGCGTGCCATAGTGCCTACTTTTTTCAGCATGGCGCCACCGCGGCCAATCAGAATGCCTTTCTGGGTGTCACGCTCCACGTATATCACCGCCATGATATGGATCGACTTTTCCTTTTCTTCAAATTTCTCCACTATCACCTCGGTGCTGTATGGCACCTCCTTGTCATAATTCAGGAGTATTTTTTCGCGGATTATCTCCGTGACGAAGAACCGTGCGGGTTTATCCGTAAGCGCATCCTTGCCGAAGTAGGGCGGCGACGGCGGCAACAGCTCCACGATCCGTCGCATCAGATTCTCCACATTGAATTTCTCAGTGGCCGATATAGGAAATATCTCAGCCGAAGGCAGTCTCTTCTGCCATTCGCCCACAATGCGTTCCAGCTCTCCGCTGCCGCCTTTGAGCAGATCGATCTTGTTGATGGCAAGCAGCACCGGCACTTTCTCTTTGGACACCTTGGCAAGGAAGCCGGCATTTTTTTCAGGGTCTTCCACCACATCGGTCACATACAGCAGCACGTCCGCATCGGTCAGCGCTCCTTCTGAAAACTGGAGCATTGACTCCTGAAGCTTATAACGCGGCTTAAGCACTCCTGGAGTATCCGAAAAAACTATCTGGTAATCCGGAGCGTTGACAATGCCGGTGATACGGTGGCGTGTGGTCTGCGCCTTGTCGGTGATGATGCTCATTCGCTCTCCAACGAGATCGTTCATCAGCGTGGATTTGCCCACATTAGGGTTTCCGACAATATTGACAAATCCGGCTTTATGCTGAGTCTGGTCGTCTTGAATTTGGTTATTTGACATGAGATTTGTTGTCTGATTTATAGTTTATGTACACAGTAGATAACGTCTGTTTCCCTTATGGTGTTCAAAATCCCCGAGGACGAACAAGCGCGGATGCGCCCCGAAAGCGCATCCGCGTCTGTTATAATTCGTTCAAATGGGATTGAATTCCTATCAGATATCCCAGACAATGTACATGGCTCCCCAAGTGAAACCTGCACCGAACGCGGTGAGTATCAATTTGTCGCCAGGTTTAAGTTTCGAACGGTATTCGTCCAGACACAAAGGAACGGATGCTGCCGAAGTATTGCCTGTGTGTTCAATATTGACCAATACTTTCTCGCGGGCGATACCGGCACGGTCAGCCACGGCCTCGATGATGCGGAGGTTGGCCTGATGGGGCACAAACCAGTCCACGGTCTCCATGGTCAGCCCGTTGCGGCCGACCACCTCAAGCGAAGAGTTGAGCATGTTGGTCACAGCATGCTTATAGACCGCGCGTCCGTCCTGAAACACAAAGTGTTCGTGGGCGTCGATGGTTTCATGCGATGCAGGCTTTGCCGAGCCGCCGGCCTTCATGAGCAGGTGTTCCATGCCGTTGCCGTCAACGTGAAATTCCGCGTCGATGATACCTACAGGCTTATCGGTGGGCTCAAGCAGCATGGCTGCGGCTCCGTCGCCGAACAGAGCGCATGTGGTGCGATCGGTGTAATCGACCATTGATGTCATCTTTTCGGCAGCCACAACTATCACCTTCTTACGGAGACCGGATTTAATGTATGCGGCACCGTCCTGAAGAGCCACGAGGAAACCCGCGCAGGCAGCTTCAAGGTCGTAGGAATACGCGTTTTTCAGGCCACACTGATGCACGATCATCGAGCCGGTGGAGGGGAAACGGTAGTCGGGGTTGGATGTGGCGCATATCAGCATATCCACATCTTCAGGCCTGGTACCTGTGGATTCCAGCAGACGCTCCACGGCCTTCACGCCCATATAGGACGAACCGAGGTTCGGATCTTCAAGCACGTGGCGCACTTTGATGCCCACGCGCGAGGTGATCCATTCGTCGTTGGTATCCACCATTTTCGACAACATGTCGTTGTCGAGGATTCCGTCAGGAAGATATGATGCCAGCCCGGCAATTCTTGCATTCAGCATGTCGGCAAACTTTCAGTCGTAAAAATTAAACAGCCTCGGCTTTTTCAATCACCACGTGACCGCGATAGAAACCGCATTCGCCACAAACGGTGTGATAGAGGTGCCATGCACCGCAGTTGGGGCATACTGCCAGAGTGGGCATCTGAGCTTTGTCGTGGGTACGGCGTTTAGCGGTGCGGGTCTTTGATTGTTTGCGTTTAGGATGTGCCATTTCGTTTTATCGTTTTTATATTTCTGTTACTGTTTTGTTTTGTCGGGTATGTTATTTGAGCTAATCTTCAACTTCTGCTATGTCGTCGATTTCAGACATCAGTTCATCCTCCAGTGCGGCATCCTCGTCATCGGCATTACGGGCATGCTTTTTGTACAACGCACTCATGGCACGGTTGCATTTTCCCATAGGATGCACATGACGCTGCGGTATAGCCAGCACGGCGGTATCATAAATAATGTAAGCCACATTGAGATAGTTGTCGTTCTGCGGTATCACCAACAGAGAGTCAGTCTCATCGTCGTAGTCATCGCCGTATTTCACAGTGAGATCATAGACGGTGTCTATATCAAGGGGCAGTTCGTCAAGACAGCGGTCGCAAAGGAGCGTCAGCACACCCGACAGATGAAACCTGAGTTCATAGCATTCGGCACGGTGATCCACATCAAGTCTCACCCTGACATCGGCATCGCGCACGTCTTCGTTTTCCATATTTTGGAAAAACTCTTTGCCCAAATGATACTCAAATTCATGTTGTCCAATAGGCAAGCTTTTGAGCATCAGCTTAAATTCTGTAAACTTTCCCATTAGCGTCGGATATACTTCTGTTCAAAAAACTCTGCAAAAGTACTTAATAATTGCCATATCACCAAATTTTTTTTATTTTCAACATTTTTCATTATCAAATCCCAACGTATCAACAAAGAAAAAGAGAGCCGTCATCCCGACGCCTCTCTTCATAACCTTTATCTTAATCTAATACTATGAAAAACACACGCCGCAAAGGTAAATAAAAAAATCTATACGAATAATACCCCCCCCCGTTTTAACATTTATTTAACAATTATATCACCTCTGTCACCACCCGTTTCAAGTCTCTTTCAACAAAGAAAAAGAGAGCCGTCATCCCGACGTCTCTCTTCAATAACCTTTATCTTAATCTAATACTATGAAAAACACACACTGCAAAGTTATGTGTTTTTTTTGGATTCCACAAGGCTTATCAGCGCTTTTTTGCCCTTGCCAAGGGGGTTTCAGGCCATTTCAGATGATTTTTTCCTACCATCTCATTTTTTCAGGACAAGCTATACCTTAATTAATAAAAAAGGCGTAAATTTGCACAAAACCTAACCCCACATCCTGCACACTCTTACATGCAAGAAAAAATTATCATTCTCGACTTCGGGTCGCAGACCACCCAGTTAATAGGCCGTCGAGTACGCGAACTCAACACCTATTGTGAAATTCTTCCTTACAATAAATTTCCCCACGACGATCCTTCGGTGATCGGAGTAATCCTGTCAGGAAGCCCATTCTCGGTTTATGACGACAAAGCGTTCAAGACCGACATCGCCGCACTCAGGGGCAAGTTGCCGATTCTCGGCATTTGCTACGGAGCCCAGCTTATGGCCTGGGAAATGGGCGGCAATGTGGAGAGCGCCCCATCACGCGAATACGGCCGCGCACAACTCACTGAAGTGGAGGAAAGCAACCCTCTGTTGCATTCGGTGGCTCCCGGATCGCAAGTGTGGATGAGCCACGGCGACACCATCACTTCCCTTCCAGAAAGCCTGCGCCCGATAGCATCGACAGACCGTGTGCCCGTGGCTGCCTATCAGGCCGTTGACGGAGAGAAACTCTGGGGCGTGCAGTTCCATCCTGAAGTCTACCACAGCGAATGCGGCATGCAGATTCTGCGCAACTTCGTGGTAGATATCTGCGGATCCCGTTGCGACTGGAGCGCAGCATCCTTTATAGAATCCACCGTAAACGACCTGCGACGACAGCTGGGCGATGACAAAGTGGTGCTCGGACTGTCGGGCGGAGTCGACTCATCGGTTGCCGCCGTGCTACTCAACAAAGCCATCGGATCCAATCTGACCTGCATTTTCGTGGACCATGGAATGCTGCGTAAAAACGAGTTCACAAACGTGATGAACGATTACGAATGTCTCGGACTGAATGTAATCGGCGTGGATGCGTCGGCTAAATTTTTCAAGGAGCTGGCAGGCGTGACCGACCCCGAGCGCAAACGCAAGATCATAGGCAAGGGGTTCATCGACGTGTTTGACGAAGAAGCCCACAAGGTCAAAGACGTCAAATGGCTCGCACAGGGCACCATCTATCCCGACTGCATCGAATCCCTCTCTATCACCGGCACCACAATCAAGAGCCACCACAACGTAGGCGGACTTCCTGAGAAAATGAATCTGAAACTCTGCGAGCCTTTGCGCCTTCTGTTCAAAGACGAAGTAAGAGCCGTCGGCCGCGAACTCGGCATACCCGAACACCTGATCTCACGCCATCCTTTCCCCGGACCCGGACTGGCAGTGCGCATCCTCGGCGACATCACGCCTGAGAAAGTAGCCGTGCTTCAGGAGGCAGACGACATCTTCATACAGGGTCTGCGCGACTGGGATCTATATAATAAGGTGTGGCAGGCCGGAGCCATACTCCTGCCGGTGCAGAGCGTGGGCGTGATGGGCGACGAGCGCACATATGAACGGGCCGTGGCCCTTCGCGCGGTAACGTCCACCGACGCCATGACTGCCGACTGGGCACATCTGCCCTACGAGTTCATGGCAAAGGTCAGCAACGACATAATCAACAAAGTGCGCGGAGTCAACCGCGTGTGCTACGACATCTCATCAAAACCGCCGGCAACCATCGAGTGGGAATGATCCCAACACAGGCGGCATTCACCCGTAGCCGCCGTACAACCGAATAAGAACAGTCCCGGAAGAGCCTTGAGGTTGCTTCCGGGACTGTTTCATTGACTACAATTATATCATTATAATTTAAATATCGCCTTCCAGTCGTACGACGACGGAGCAAACGTCTGTGAAAACAGCCGTGAACCGCAGCGACACAGATAAGCCGCCAGAATGATCACGAACGTCATGAATATCAGGTTAAGCGGAAAGATCAGACACCCGTTGAACCGGTCCGTGATCAAAGGCAACTGAATCAGATATGACTCCAGACACAGCCCCGCCACACCGCAAATCAGCAGATTGCCCGCACGCGACGAACATATCCGTCCAAGCGCCCGGATATTGCACACTTTATACATGTAGAACACCACACCCGCAAGCGGGACCAACGAAAGCACCTGCCACGGAGCCAGATCATGATTCATGCGTCCGGCAAGCTGGATGCCGTAGAACAGCGCCACGGAAAGCATAAGCATCGCCCCGTCACGCCAGCCGCAGAAGTCGAGACGCCCGCGGACTCCGCCCACATACATGCCGAACATCATAAACGCCGAATATGGCAGCCATCTGTAGAGAGTAGACGTGCCGTACATTCCGGTCTCTCCGGTTTCATACTTGTAGGGAAACCACCAGACATAAACCACCGCCGACATGATCCCGATAGCCGTAATCACAGCCGCAATGCGGTCTGCAAGAAACCGGCGCACGCACCACAGCATTACATAATATATCATTATGGCTATGATAAACTCGCCGCCAAACAGCCTGAGAACCGAGATACGGCCCTCCATGTCGATGGCAGATGCGGCAAGCGCGCAGACAAACACGGAAGGAAAGATCCTGACCACACGGCGTTTGTACCAGTCTCCGAAACCTATCACGGGACTCAAAGCAAGAGTGAACCCTGAAACGAAGAGAAACAGGCAGTCACCTATGGCCCCGCCGGTGGCAAGCGCCCTTATGCTTTCGGGATACAGGATGTCGCAATGGCTGTTGATAATAATGAACACAGCCAGAAACTTCAGGAGATCGATGCTGCTGTCGCGCTGTTGTCCCATAAGTCGTCAACGATCCGAGGAATTGTAGAAATCGAGAATGCGGGCACGCAGCACCAATTCATATTTGGCCTGTATGCGCTCGGATTCCGCACGCACATAGGCATTCTTGGCCGTGTCGAAATCTGTGGCTGTGGCCCGGCCGAGATTATATTTCTCGCGCACGGCAGCAAGAGCCTGCGAAGTGGCCTCGGTGGTGGCTACAGCCGAGCGAAGGCGTTCACGAGCACCCACAGCCTGAAAATAAGCCTGGTTTATCGCCTTGTAAAGTTCATCGACGGAGGATTCGTAAGCCAGTTCGGAATTAAGTTTCTGCACTTTGGCACGCCGAACGGCATTGCGCGTGGACATGGCGTCGAAAATAGGCACCGAAAGACTAAATCCGACATATTTGCCGAAATTTTCCCTCATCTGGGTGCCGAACGGCTGCGACGGAACGCCGGACAGTGTATAGTAGTTGCTGCTAAGCCCTGCATTGAAACTCAGGCGCGGCAACCACCCGCTCTGAGCCACTTTCACTCCACGCTCGGCCACCGAGATCAGACTTCTCTGAGCTAAAACCGAATGATTGAAATCCATGGCCCTTGAAAATACAGCGGCAGGAGCCGGCAACACCGGCTCGGCATCACCGAGCGGCATCACATCGAATCCGTCGATACCGTCGGGCAGGCGAAGCAGCTGAGCCAGATCAAGCAATGCGAGAGTGCGGTCATTGCGGGCCGACGTAAGCTGCATTTCAGCCTGAGCCAACTGCGAACGCGCGTCAAGCATATCGGCTTCCGGTATCTTGCCGGCATCCAGGCGCGACTGCTGACGCTGCAGCTCACCGTAGGCGAGATCAGCCTGACTCTGAGCCACGCTGACCATCTCCGTGCAATAAAGCACCTGCAGATACTGGGCTATCACCCGTAGTGTCACATCATCCTTTGTAGCTTCATGGGCTTCGACCACAGCCGCAAGATTGGCTTTGGCATAGCTGAGCTGCCTTACGTTCTGCAATCCCTGGAAAAGAGGGAGATTGAGTCCGAGATTCCAGCCGAAATTAGATGTGTTGCGGTTGGCATATGTATTTTCCGATGTCAGACCGCGGCCAAAATTCCACGACTGCTGAGCCGATGCACTCACCTGAGGTAGAAAACCGTCCTTGGCTTCAGTGACTGAATTTTCGGCACTCAGGCGGTCCAACGCACGTTGGCGCACGGTTATATTGTGTTCGACAGCGTAGCCGATACACTCGTCGAGAGTCCAGTCACGCGCCGTGGCAACTGCAGGCACAAGCCAGGAAAGAGCCACAAATATAAACAGTTTCTTCATGATCATTCAGCTATGACGTTGCCACGCACAAGCGCAGTGGTATCCACACCCTCTTTCACTTCCACCGTCAAGCCGTCGGACAGGCCGGTCACTATGTGACGGCGCTCGAACCGCTGTGATGGCACGGAGTCCTGTAGTACATATACATAGGCTTTGTCGCCCTCAAACTCCAGCACGCCCTCCGGCAGGCTCACCACTCCGTTGACCTCGCTCAGAGTCACAGCGGCATTGGCACTGTAGCCCGACCGTATAGTCTGGTCGGCCGGCACCACCACCGCCGCCTTTATCTCAAAAGTATTGGCCCCGTTCTCACTGACAGCCTTGGGCGATATATATTCTATGGTGGCGTCAAGCTCCACATCGCGCAATGCACCGATGGTTATGGTCACAGGCATGCCGGTGTTCAGCAGTCCGACCTCGGTCTCGTCAACCTTTCCTTTGAATATCAGGTCGTTCATGTCGGCAAGAGACGCTATTGTGGTGCCATCGTTGAACGTATTGGCCTGAATCACCGACGATCCGACCTTGACAGGCACATCAAGCACAAGTCCGGTAATAGTGGCACGCACCAGAGTGTTGCTCTGCTGGGCATTGGTGGAGGACACGCCGTCGCGCACAATCGA
Organism: Muribaculaceae bacterium; assembly: GCA_011959405.1. Lineage (GTDB taxonomy): Bacteria > Bacteroidota > Bacteroidia > Bacteroidales > Muribaculaceae > UBA3263. The sequence continues at coordinate 8,847 of BLLX01000035.1, read as the reverse complement.
GAGAGCGTCCTCCGCGGCAACCTTCTCAAGTTCGGCATTGCGCAGAGACGTCTCGGACTCTTCGTATTCCTCGCGGCTCACATATTTTTTACCATACAGTTCAGCCGTGCGGCTGTGCTTGCTCCGGGCAAGCTCCAGATTCTGAGCGGCCACCTTGACCCTATTCTGCGCGGACGAGAGCTGGCTTTCCTCCGGAATCACCTTGATACGGGCTATGACATCGCCTTCCTTGACATAATCACCGGCTTCCACCATGATCTCGGATATGATTCCCGATATCTGCGGCTTCACCATCACCTCGTCACGCGGTTCTATGGATCCGGTGAGCAGAGTGCTGCGGCTCAGATCGGCCACCGAGGGCCTTACCACCTCATATCTGGTCTCATGACCTTTGGAATTCTTGTACAGATAAATGAACGTCCCGCTAAATATGGCGGCAACGACGGCCCATATCACCCATTTCAATGCTTTCTTCATCATCTCTGTGTTCTTGTGTATTATATTTGTTTCTTTGATATTTATCTGTCGTTTATCGCTTCAATCGGTTTGATTTTCATCGCTTTGATAGCCGGCACAAATCCGGCGGCGGTGCCAAGTATCAAAAATGTGACCACAATGGCCATGGCGTTGGCAAACGTGAGGTCAAATCCCGGTCCTACCGTTCTGGAAGCCACAGCAAGCACCGCCGTGGCAAATGATATGCCGGCCACTCCCGACACAAACGTAAGCGCCACACCCTCCGACAGAATCTGAGTGACAATATCGGCAGGCTTGGCTCCGATGGCACGGCGTATGCCGATCTCGTTGGTACGTTCCTTGACGATCACCCACATGATATTGCCCACACCGATGATTCCGGCCACAAGCGAACTCACGCCGACAAACAGCGCCAGCAGCGTCACTCCGTCAAAAAGGTGATCGACCATGGCGAACTGCTCTGATATGTCAAAGAAAAACACAGCATTGTGGTCGTCGGGATGGATCGGGTGCCGCGTGCGTAGAATCCTTTCGACTCTCGACTGCAACGAAGTAGGCGACACCTTGTCGCGAAACAGGATCATGAGCCCGCCAATGTTGTCGCCGAGGTTAAAAGAACGCCGCATGGTCGACATAGGCAACAGCACCTGCTCATCGACCTTGGATCCTCTGATCTGCACCTCAGATGTCTGTCCGGCCATACCCACCACACGATAATATATGCCGCCAAGCGACACGTATTTGCCTACAGGAGACTCCGTGCCGTAGATCTTCTCGGAAATCTGTTTGCCAAGCACGCATACCTTGTGCGACGCGGCCTCGTCCGTCTCGTTGATAAAACGTCCGTAGTAGAGATCAGGCAAAAATACATCGAAATATTCAGGCGAGATTCCACGAATGTAGGCTGTTGTCGATTTCAATCCGTTGGTCACATTCACGTCGTTGATCTCCTCACATTCGGCCACAGCCGAGATCTCCGGAATTCCGCGCCTGAGATTCTCTGCGTCATGAGTGGTCATGATCCATGAAGACCCTTTGTTAAATCCCTGATAAGACATCGAACGGCGACCCGGATCGACCATGGCAAAGTTTGTGGCGAATCCGTCGAAATTACTTCGTAGTTTACGTTCAAGACCTTTTTCACCACCCAGCAACATGGCCAGCATGGCCGTGCCCCAGAATATGCCGAATGCGGTCAGCATGGTGCGCGTTTTGTTGCGCGAGAGAGTCGCGCCTATCTCGCGCCAGTTCTCTATGTCGAAAAACGTGATTTTCATTCGTCGCGAAGTGCTTCAACCGGTTTAATTTTCAATGCCTTTAGCGCAGGAAATAACCCTGCTACACATCCAGCCACCACGAGCACCACAGTCACGTTGACGGCCAACGATATGTCAACTCTGGGATTGCTGATAAAATCTTGGCCGTCAAATGCGGCGGCAAGCAGCTCTGTGGCGCCTATGCCCATGAGAATGCCTATGTATCCGAACAGGGCCGTTATGGCCACACTCTCCATGACTATCTGGACAAGCACATTGCGCGGCTTGGCTCCTATGGCCCGGCGCACGCCGATCTCGTGAGTACGCTCACGCACGGACACAAACATGATATTGCTCACACCCACAATGCCGCTGAGCAGTGTGAACAGTCCTATGATCCACATCGTGGCATTCAGTATGCCCATCCCTTGCTGCATGGTGATGAATTGGAGAAACCTGTTCGATATCCACACCGCACCTGAATCGTCGGCCTTGAAATGGTGCTGCGCGGCTAAAACGGTACGCACGGATTCCTCCACGGCTTTTCCGTCAGCTTCAGTCTCAACATCACGCATCTCCACTACTATCGAGCCGACATCGTCGGAATTGGCCTGACACATGACGGCGGTGGTGAACGGGATATAGGAGGTGCGGTTCCATTGCGTTCCATAGACCCCGACAACAGTAAAGGCCAGTCCGAGAGCTTCGACTTTGCGGCCGATCACCTCCTGATTTTTTTTGCCGGGAAAAAGAAGCTCAACATTTTTCTCGCTAAGCACCATCACCTTGCGGCGTTCGGCAAGATCGCTCTGGTTGATAAAACGTCCACTCTCCATCTTATTGCCGGAACGGCGGAGCTGCGACGGATAGACGCCAGAGAAACCCGACGAAATGTAATCTTCGGAAGTCGATATGACACCAGTGCAGTAAATCACGCTCGACACATCGGAAATCTTTGCATTGTGCGAATTCCCGACAGCATCAATGTCGCGCGTCTTCAGATTTATCTGGCGGCCCTGACGGTAGCCGTGCCACGGCTCTGTCGTTTGCCCGCCCCACACCTGCAGCACATTTGAGCCTTGTGAGCCGACTTCCTCCTCAAAAGAATTGATCACGCCTTTTGTCATGCCCACAAGGACAATAAGCATGAATATACCCCATGCCACCGCCACACCCGTCAGAGAAGTGCGCAACTTATTGTTGCTGATCGTCTGCCATATTTCTCTTGCCAGATCAAACATCACTCGCCTTGTTTTTCGATTTGTCCGTCAACGATACGGATCACACGGTTTGTCTGCTCGCCCACTCCGGGGTCGTGGGTCACGATCACAATGGTCATGCCCTGCTCCGCATTGAGCTGGCGGAATATCTGCATCACCTCTTTGGATGTGTGGCTGTCGAGCGCTCCGGTCGGCTCGTCGGCAAGAATAATGGACGGACGCGTGATAAGGCTGCGGGCTATGGCCACACGCTGTTTCTGTCCGCCCGACAGTTCTGCCGGAAGATGATGGGCGCGGTCTGCCAGACCCAGCCGCTCAAGCTGCTCCATGGCCAGCATACGGCGCTTGCGACGCGACACACCCTGATAAAACAGCGGCAGCGCCACATTGTCCAGAGCGTCCTTGTAGCTTATGAGATTAAACGACTGAAACACGAATCCGATCATGCGGTTGCGCAACTCGGCGGCACGGTTCTCCCCCAGATTCCTGATCAGGACACCGTCAAGCCAATATTCACCCGTGTCGTATGTGTCAAGAATCCCGAGAATGTTGAGCAATGTGGATTTTCCGGATCCCGAAGCTCCCATGATGGACACCAGCTCACCGCGGTCAATGTGGAGATTTATATCCTTTAAAACATGGAGAGGTACAGCGCCGGGATATGTCTTGTTGACATTTTTTAGCTTAATCATGCCGCAAAGTTATTTAATTTTCACACACGGAATCAGTTAATTTTACCCAAATATTCTTTATACAGATTACTGAGTTCGTCAGGAGTCATGCCAAACGAACGCATAATGCCGAAAAAATAGCCCATATCATGGTTAAGAAATTCCTGCCTACGCATTTCGGCCACTCTGGCAGCCGCACCTGACCATACGAAATATCCCATGCCGCGTCGGGTGTATATGATGTCACGCTGAGTAAGATATTCATAAGTCCGCGCCACAGTGTTGACATTGACCTGATGATCGGCGGCAAACTCGCGCACCGATGGCACACGTCCGTCGTCGGTATATTTACGCGACACTATATCATCCATCAGCACATCGGCCAACTGCAGGTAAACCGGCTTGTTATCCTGAATAGCCATGATCACATAAACCGTTGAACCACCTGAACCGAGCGGAAGCGAAACCAAGCGGCGACATAGGCCGCAACCGTAACCGACACCATAAAGGCATATAATCCGAATTCAGAGATTTCGTCAAACCATAGAAATGCACTCCATGGGAAAAAGAGCATACATGCAAACATCAGTCCGAACAGCGCCAGAAACGTCTTGAAAAAACTGTGGCGGGGCCACAGCGAACTGCCGAGGGCATAAAGAGACTGATACATCAGCACGCTCATCACCGAAAAACGCCCCAGAAACCAGTCGAAATCATAACTCCAAATAGTCTCGGAATCATGAACCAACGCGCGGACCAGATCTCCGGCCACGCAGGCCAACAAATACATGGGGACAAACATGACGATATACACCGTGAAACGCACCATGTATTTCTCCAGCATGGATGCCGGCAGCATCAGGGTGTTGACACGCAATTCTTTGGTACGCAACGAGGAAAACATATAGGATGCCGACAAGCAGGCAAACACCATGAAAAGAGCGGCAAAGAGCGAAAGTTCAATCGCAACGTCAAGAAATCTGCCGATATTGACACATATCAGCATTATCACACCCCACACCACTCCGGTGAAAAACAGCAGAGACTTGCGGTTCTCAACCAGATAACGTTTAAGCAGCGACCAGTAACGCGACGCGCTGAACGTCTGATTCTCAGATATTACATTGATCATGACAGGATTCTTTTAATCGTTTCGGGATTTGATACTGCAAATTCAAACAATGACTCGAGATTGACATCGGTCTCGGTGTCCGGGGAATCATTCACCGACACCACACTGTAGCCGCCGGGCACGGTCTCACAATAGAGCACCGACGCAGACAGCTGCTGCGGAGAGGGCATCAGTTCAAAACGCAGACGATTCTGGATCAGCGATACCGGGGCGTTGATCAACACGTCGCCGCGGCCCATCATCAGCACATGGTCAAGCACCCGATCCAGATCGCGCACCTGATGGGTAGAGATCACCACAGTGCGCTCGTCGCTCATGGCGCTTACCAGAGTGCGCCGGAATTCACTTTTGCCCGGGATGTCAAGGCCATTGGTAGGCTCGTCCATCAACAGCAGCGAAGTGTTGCATGCAAGAGCGAACGCGATAAACACCTTTTTCTTCTGTCCCATGGACAGACGGCCCAGATGTATCTGCGGATCAAGTTTGAACTGCAGCAGATAACGCTCCATTTCCTCCTGGCTGAAACGCGGGTAGAACGGTGAGTTGACCCTGACAAACTCATCAAGCCTGACCGATGGCAGAGAAAACTCCTCCGGCACTAAAAATATATCGGCCAACGTGGAAGGCTGACGGCTCCATACAGAAACTCCGTCGAATTCCACAGATCCGAACTGGGGACGCAGAAGGCCGCCCATCAGATACAGCAACGTGCTTTTGCCCGCCCCGTTGCTTCCGAGCAATCCATAAATTCCTCCGGGCTTCAGCTCCATATCCAGTCCGGATATGACCGGACGGACAGCCTTGGGATAGCAATAAGTCAATGAATCGATCCTGAACATTATTGAATTTGTTTATTAGTGTACTATTTCTGTATTACACCGCAAAGATATATGTATTTTTCAGAACCGCAACTCCATTTAACTAATTTTAACACTATTATTTCTTTGGACATCAGATTCGGCGGATAGAACTTTTCAATCGGTTATTCAGATCGTCAATTTTAACTTTATATCACAGTTTTTTGTTAATAAGAAAACGTTCAACTATTCCGATTTCATGAATCTGAAAACACTCATACTGACAACACTGCTGACCGCCACCATCCCCGCGGCGGCAGTGCCGCAACAGCGCGTAGGACTTGTGCTGAGCGGCGGCGGAGCAAAAGGCATCGCACATGCGGGAGTCATACAGGCTCTTGAGGAAAACGACATTGCCATAGATTACGTGGCCGGCACTTCGATGGGCGCCATTGTGGGCGGCCTTTACTCCTGCGGATATTCGCCGGAAGAGATGATGGAACTGTTCACCTCCCCCCAGTTCTCGTTTGCCTCCACCGGACAGATCAACCCCGACATGGTCTACTATTTTTCCGCTCCCACACCTTCGCCCGTACTGTTCACGCTATCGCTCGGCAATGACTCGATTGCGCGACAAGTCCCGCAGTCGCTCATCTCACCAGTGCCCATGAACTATGAGTTCATCGAGATATTCGCGCCATCCACCGCACGGTGTGACGGCGACTTCAACAAGCTCATGGTTCCGTTCAGATGCGTGGCGTCCAATGTGGAGGGCCGCCACAAGGAAGTGTTCGCGTCCGGACAGGTAGGCGACGCCATACGCGCGTCTATGACCTTTCCGATAGTGTTCAGCCCAATTGCCATCAACGACACCCTGCTTTACGACGGCGGCATTTACGAGAATTTTCCGGTGGAGACTATGCGCGACGAATTTCATCCCGACGTAATGATAGGCGTGGACGTGCATGCTGCCGACCGCCATCCGACGCCCACCGCACTGAACCAGATCAGCAATATGGTCGAGATGCCGCAGTCCTACGAGCTGCCGGCAGATGAAGGCATCAAGATACGGGTGAATCTCGACCGGTTCTCTCTGCTCGATTTTCCAAAGGCAGAAGAGATATATGAGATAGGTTACAGGCGAGGTCTGGAAATGGCCGACAGCATCAAATCCAGAATAAGCGCCCGACGGTCGCAGGAAGAAGTCGCGAACCGCCGCAACGAATTTCGCCGCAGCCTGCCGGAAATGAGATTCGGAAGCGTGACCACTACCGGAGGGACCAAGGCTCAGAATGAATTTGTCGACCGGATGTTCATGGCCCACGGAAAGAAAATATTTAACTCACGTCAGGCCCGCGACGGATTCTACCGGGCCGTGTCGACACGCGCGTTCGCCAACCTTTATCCACAGGCCCGCTTCAATCCGGCCACAGGACTCTTCGACCTGTCGCTGCGCGCCTATCCCAAATCACCGTGGAGCGTAGGTCTTGGCGGCTACATCACGTCGTCGACCAACAGCATGCTGTATGCAGCCATCGGCTTCAACTCTTTAGGCAACACCATGGCCGACGCATCGCTCGGCGCGTGGATCGGTCAGAACTATGCCGCGGCCCAACTGCTCGCCACTGTACGTCTCGGCCCACAGTCACACCCGTATTCCGGATCGATACAGGCTGTGGTGTCGCGCAGAAAATTCTTTCAGGACGAACAACTGTTTTTCCGCACCGGATCGCCGGATTTCGTAACGGGGCTGGAAGCGTTTGTCAGAGCATACATCCTCCAGCTTCCAGCCGGCCGCCATGCCGTCACCTCTCTCTCGGCCGGATACGGCTACCTTCATCACCGCTATTACGACTCATCCGGCCTGGAGTATGCCAACAACCATTCCCTCGGCCAGCTGGCGCTGAGATATGACTACACCACCCTCAATGCCGTCAATTATCCGACGTCAGGCCTTGCCATACATGCAGCGGCAATGGGACTATTGGGCCGGACATGGGTCAACGCAACACCGGGCCATCACGTAAAATGGCTGCAGATCAGCGGAAACGTGGCCAAATATTTCAATCTGCACAAACATTTCGCTCTTGGACTTACCGGAGAAGCCATGATTTCCACACGCGAGCTTATCCACGAATATTTTGCAGCAATAACATCGGCAGCATCATTCAATCCGACACCGTCATCGGCCAACTCCTTCAATGTCTCTTTCCGCGCCAACTCCTTTATCGCCGCAGGCGTGGCGCCGATATGGAAAGCCACATCATCACTGCAGCTACGTGGCAGTTTCAACATATTCACGCCATGGCAGAAGATCGAAAGCGCTCGCGACGGTTCGGCTTCCTACAGCCGCGGCTATCTGAACCATCCGGAGTTTTTCGGCGAAATAGCGGCCGTCTATACCCTGCCGTTCGCATCGCTAAGCGCATACGGAAACTATCGCACTGGCATAGACCATGGATGGAACTGCGGAGTAAGCCTTGGAGTGTTTCTCACAGCACCAAAATTTCTGAAATAAGACATACACAAAGAATAGAGAAGGGTCATGTTGCAAGCATGACCCTTCTCTATTCTTTGTGTATTCTTTTTATACCCTGTCGGTATTTTCGTCTATGTACGGATTCAGCAGGTGCCAATCAGATATGGCAGGCAACACTCCCATTCTTATGACTTCATCACGCAAACCGCACAGATGGCGGTAGCTCCGTTCAAGTTCCTGATTTTCCTGCGGAGTGCCGTCGACAGGCAAATATGAAATACCGTCTTTGCCGATCGTGGTCTCCATGGCCATCATTATGTGGTTGAAACGCGAATCATTGACATAAACTCCGGCAGGCCAGCGGAAAGGTTTGCCGCCCATGGCCGCAGCCATCATCTCTATCGACAGATAAGCCGGGCTCTGAAACGAAGATCGTCCTCGCAGTTCGATGATATGCCTGCCACCCTGCACCACACGTTCTTTAATCGCAAGCCAGTCAGCGGCAGGAATGGTACCGTCGTCAATCATCTCTTTGAGAGACCGGCCTTTTACGGACGCCGTTGACTCAAACACAGCCATCTGCTCGCCGTGACCGCCGTATGTCCTTGCATTGCGTATGTCGGCAGCAGGAATATGAAGATATGCCGACAGTTCAGAAACAAGGCGCGTGCTGTCCAAAGCCGCCAGAGTAGACACCCGTTCAGGCTTCAGGCCCGAATACACCAGAGTGATAAGACCGGTGATATCAGCGGGATTAAACACCACTACCACATGCTTCACATCCGGACAATACTTCTTGATGTCACGGCCGAAAC
>BLLX01000034.1 GCA_011959405.1 Muribaculaceae bacterium | reverse complement strand
AAACGGGTAAGGGCAGGTATACACTTTATTTTATCTTAAATGAAAAAGCCGTGGGCATCATTAAACATAACTTGTAAATCCCGAGATAACATGTTGGTGTCAATTATAATTCCCATTTATAACATTTCCGGATATCTGAGAGATTGTCTTGATTCCTGTCTGCGTCAGACCTACAAAAATGTTGAATTTATCTGCGTTGATGATGGGTCTACCGATGGAAGTGGAGAGATGGCCGATGAATATGCTTTGGATGACCCGCGCTTTAAGGTGATTCACAAACCTAACGGCGGCTTGCCTTCGGCACGAAAAGCAGGTGTGGAAGCAGCTTCCGGTGATTATCTGTTTCATCTTGACGGTGATGATGATTTGCCAGATAATGCCATTGAACTGTTGGTCAATGTTGCAAAGAGTGAAAATGCGGATATTGTGGCTGGCGATTACAATATGTTTGACACTCGGGAGGAGAAGACTTATTGTGACTGTCGCATCGAGCATGCTCTGACTGGTGAAGAGTACTTGCTGTTTATTATGACTCAGGGTTTGTTTAATGTGTGGGGAAAATTGATACGGCGTTCTCTCTATCTGGACAATGATGTCCGGATACCTGCCAATATAAGCATAGGGGAGGACCTTGTTGCTATGACGCAGTTGGCTTTCTTTTCTACGAAAGTGTGTCCGTGCCAGTCGGCGGTATATAATTATTATATCAGGCCGACGTCAATGTCGAAAGTGACCGGTAATGTAACTGGGGCATTGGCGGATCGCGCCATCTTCGCAGTGGAATTTGTACTGAATTTTTTGGCACCGCGTGTTGATGATGGACTGCAGTGGCATCTGACGGAGTTTGTGAAACGGTTTGTCTATGAGTATATGCAATCTCCTTATCCGGTTTCACTACGTAGGAATGAACTCAACCGAATGCTCTCTTTTCTTAAAAAACAGCACTTCGGCAGACGCTCGTTTAGTTCCCTTATATGTACGACTGCGTATTATAATCTGAGTCTTTCAAAAGTGATCACAAAATTCAGCATACTGTTAAAACGATAAGATGAAGATCTGTTTCTTACATCACACATATCCTGGCATAGGCGGCACGGAAACCGTCACCAATCTGTTGGCCTGTAAGTTTAGAGAACGAGGATGGGATGTCTCGGTCTTGGCATGGAACAAGCCCGCAGAAACGATGAATGCCGACTTGCCGGTCGTTTATCTTCCTGATAGAGCCAATATCAATACGCACATCAATAGCGAGTTCATATACTCTTATCTGTCGGACCACAATGTCGATTGTCTGATAAATCAAGGTCCGTTCTGGGTTCCTACAAAAAATGCCAGAAGAATTAAATCTGTCATAATATCGTCATTACATTATGCACCGTCCTATAAAATAGATAATCAAAGGGAGGCTATCACACAAGCCTTCAAGCAGAAATCTACAACGGTCATGCATTTTTTGAAATCTACGATCCGGTTTGTTTTTAAAGATTATTTTGCAAAACGTGATTTTCATACAATATATAAAAGCGGATTAGACAATACAGTGCGCAACAGCGATGTATTTACAGTTCTGTGTCCTGATTACGTCACTGATTTGCAAAAAATTATGGGGGGGGCATACGACAATGTGATAGCGATCGAAAACGGGCTGAAGCTTGAAGAACATCAGGATATAGAGCGGGAAAAGACATTGGTCTATATCGGACGCCTGTCTAAGTGGGACAAACGGATCGACAGACTGTTGAAAATATGGAAAACCGTTCAGCACGATCATCCCGACTGGAGTCTCGAGATCTTGGGCGATGGTCCTGAAAAAGAAAACCTTGAGAATTTGGCAAAAAAATTGAAACTGTCTAATTATCACTTCCGTGGATTTGTAAATATTAAAGACTATTTGCCAAAGGCTTCGGTTCTGGCCATGACATCAAGTTCCGAAGGTTTTCCCATGGTAATTCTTGAGGCTGCGAATTATGGGGTTGTCCCTATTGCTTATAATATTAGCAGCGGAATTGCCCATCTGATTCAGGATAATGTGACAGGATTTTTGATCCAGCCATTCGATAACAGAGATTATGTGAAGAAGTTGTCAATGATCATGAGTGATAATGCTCTACGTTTACGGATTGGTGATAATGCCAAGGACATGGTCAGATCGTATGACCTCGACAGGATTGCTGACCGGTGGGTAGAGTTGATTAGCGATCGGATCAAGTCGAAAAATTAAATTGCCAAATATGCAGCAGACCATAAATCCGAAGGTTTCGGTAATTATTCCAGCCTATAATTGCGATAAGTATATAGCATCCACGATCACATCTTGTATAGAGCAGGATTACAATAATATAGAAATCATTGTAGTCAATGACGGGTCGACAGACGAAACCGAGAGCATTGTCACTGCTTTTTTGTCGGATTCACGTGTCAGACTGATAAATCAAGAAAACAAAGGCGTGTCGGCCGCGAGAAATTTGGGGATTGAGAGCGCTACCGGCGACTATCTTACGTTTCTTGACTCGGACGATACGTTGGTCTCTGACACAATAAGCGGGAATGTAAAAGTATTGACCGCATTTCCTGATATTGACTGGCTATATTTCCCAATTCAGCGTATTGATCAGAACGGCAACGCCGTGGATGAGATCTCACCCGATTTGCTGCCAAGTTTCAAATACGACAAAATTGACAGAATCACCGCGGCAGACGCATTCGTGCGTATGTCACGTCGGCTTTTGCCGACGTGTGTGTGTGGGGGGATCTACAGACGGGAGTTCTTCGATAAGAGATTTAAGGACGGACGGTTTGAAGACACCATCATGGTTATGGAACTGCTGGGCAAACATAAAGACGTCATTCTTTCTCCCTATGGCTCGTATGTCTACTATGACCGGAGCGGTTCATTTATCAACAGCGAATGGGATGCCGGTAAATGGGTGTCATATATCAACGTCCTTCTTGCTACCATGCAGACAAAGGTTGAATTGTTTCCGGCCCAAAAGGACGAGGTTGAAAAAGAAAAAACGAGACTATATTATACTTTGCGTTATCTTAAAGCCAAGAAGTCTGAAGACGTCGGATTCAGTTTGCCGCTTAAGCACTTTATAACGACGGCAGGAAAAGTTCGGCCCTCATTTACTGGATGGAGCAGATATATCATCAAAACTATTGTTTACAAATGCCGACAGTTCGTGATACAGCGATAGACGCGCTGAAAGGTTTTCTGATACTGATTGTTATTCTTGGTCATAACGGAGGATCTCATCCGTTAGTATTGGAACTGGGACATCCGACAAAAATGGGTATGTTTTTCATTGTGTCAGGCTATCTGATACATGGAAAGTTGAAATTGAAAAAACGCCTGAGAGGAACTATATTGCCTTTTTTGTTTTTCGTCGTATTGTCCATACTATGGAGATACTTCTATGGCTTTGTTTCCGGTGAGACGCTTGAATTTCAAAAATGGGGCATTGAGTTGCTCCACGGACAAGACTGGGGCCTGAATATACCAATGTGGTTTTTGCTGTCGTATTGCCAGTTGCTCATAATGGTCTATATATTGGAAAAAATCCCGTCATCTGCGATAAGGTGGACTGCGGTCATGGCGTTGATGCTTGCCGGACTGGAGCTGCTGAGAAATGGGATCAACCCTCTGTATGTGGGTAGAACGCTCGTGTATCTTCCGTTCTTTATGATCGGAGGTGAGTTGCACAATATCTCTTATAAATTCCCAGATGGCAAATATCCGTTTGTCACAATGCTGCTGATAGTCATTCTGATCTGTGGCAGATCCTATTTGATCTCTATGGATTATTATGTGCGTTGGTTTGTGGATACGGCACTTGCATTAATATTTGCATATCTGTTATATAATTTATTTAAAAATAAATTTTTCCCGTCTCGAATTTTTGCCTTTTATGGCAAAAATTCGATTGTTGTCCTTTGTCTGCACATCCTCATTCTCGATGTGGTGTGGAGACTCTGGTGGCAGCATTTCGGCCAGCCCGATATGGTAGGCGCATTGCTGCAGAGTCTGATAATAGCCATATTGTTATATCCCTGTTGTTTGGTGTACAACAAATACATTGGACCTAAACTCAAATGAAACGGTTAAAGCATATTGATACAGCAAAAGGGTTGGGAATTATCCTGGTGGTCTGGGGGCATAGTCTCATAGAATTCGGTCATTATATCATATATATGTTTCACATGCCCTTGTTCTTCTATCTTTCCGGGATTTTCCATAGGCAGGGGGGATATGTGGAACTTTTGTCAAAAAAATTCCGAGGGCTGATTGTGCCGTTGGTAATATTCATGGTTATTTTATTTCCAGTCTCGTATATGGTTGATGATCAGTGTGCTGTGAACCTTGCCCCCCCCATTTGCGAGGCGTGTTCGGGCCATTGTGGTTTCTTATATCCTTGTTCTTTCTGTCGGCAATATATCATCCGATGTTGAAGTTTCGGCCTGCTGTAAGACTTGTGGTCTGCATAGGGCTGAGTTTTCTTTTGGGCTTTTTGCCGGCAATTTTCAATTTACAGAATTATATGTATTGTTTCACCACATTTTCTGCTTTAGCATTCTATGCAATGGGCAATATCATAGGCGACAAATTTGTAAAAATGAAGCGTATGTATCTGGCAATTCTTTTTATTATGTCAGCAATGGCGCTTATTGCCATGTATTTCGTCAGTTACAAATATTTGCATTATGGAGCTACGGATATGTTCGATAATACTCTTCCTCCCAATTTCGCACTTTTTGTTCTGGCTGCGGTTATAGGAATTTTAATGGTCCTGTTTCTTTCTATTTTGGTGGCTGGCAATAATATAGCGACCAAGACTCTCGCTTTCATTGGCGAATGCTCTATGTATATATTCGCATTCCACTTGGCCATTATGACGGTTGCCCATAAGTATCTGCCATACCATGGGATTGCCGTGGAGATACTTTTGATTGTAGTAAGTCTGATATTCGGCTGTGTGGCACGTCCGATATTTAAAAATCTTTGTCCCGCTGTATTCAAATGAGTAATGCCAAGGTTTCTATAGTTATTCCGGTATATAATGCTGAAAAATACATCGAAAGGTGTATAGACTCAATCATCGGCCAGTCGTATGCGGAATGGGAAATAATTGCAGTCAACGACGGCAGTACCGACAGCTCATTGGCAAGACTTAACCGTTATGCGTATGATAAGCGCATAATAGTAATCGACATTCCTAACGGAGGCGTGGTCAATGCCCGAAACGTTGCTTTGAAGAGTGCGTCCGGTTCATATCTGACATTTGTGGATGCCGATGATTATTTACCCTCTGACGCTATTTTGCGGATGATGGAAAAAATGGACGGACAGGATGTCGATCTGGTCATTGGGGGATATACGCTTCATTGGGAACGAGACAACCGTTTCAAAGACGTAAATAACAAAAAGGATTTTTGTACAGCTGATGACTGTCTGGACTATTGCATCCGATACGGTGAGACATTTCTGCCGGTCAAGATGTACAGAATGGATCTGTTCAGACGGAGTGTCAACATTCCGCATGACATCATATTCATGGAAGACACGATTGGCGTGATGCAATATCTGTGCTGTTGCAGGAAGGTGGCAGCTGTCGACGGATCAATCTACGTATATTTCAAAAACAATGGCAGCGCAAGCATGACCATCAGGCCTAAAACGGTGGCTTCAATGCTTGGTGTGGCTGAATTCCTTATGAAGTATGTGGAAGCTGATACCTGCGGAAGCCGGCAGGTCCTGATTGGAAAAAGTGGAGATCTGCTGCTGACTGTGATGGGACACCTTGATCTTATTCCGGAACACACCGACAGATTCCGGAAACTGTTGGCACATTACTCGGAATTATCCTTATCTCAGTCAGGCATTAGAGACAAAATCCTGAAATTATACCTGTCATCTCCTTCTTGGTCACTTGCGTGGCTTGGCTGCCTGATAAGATTGACACGGATAAAATCGACTGTAAAGAAATTATTATGGAGAATGATACACTGATCAGGCCTCAGGCTCTGTTTCCGGTAATACTGATCGCGGGATTTTTCAGTTTTCCGCTTATGCTGGTGCTGTTGGTCGCGACCATACTGCGTGATCCGCAGCAGGAAGCGTCGCGGCAGGCACGCTACTTGGTCTATATTATGATCGGAGTAGGACTCGGCTACATCAACACAACAAAGCCCACGGAATTCTCTGATCTGGGATACTATTACTGGTTATACAACTGGGCGTCCACCAAGTCTCTTGCCGAATACATTGATCTGATACCCAAAGAGCCGGTATATTTCATCTACAATTACCTGATGAGATATCTTACTTTTGGAAATTTCAATCTGTTCATGATTGTCACGACGGTGTTGATGTATTTTCCGGTAATGGCTGCATTCGACCGCATTTTCCGGGAAAACGGACTTCCGGTAAAGTTTGCTGTGATTGCCGCGGTCATATTCGCCTGCTTTAATGAATATTTCTTTTATACGGCGCAGATTGTCCGTCAGGTTTTAGCTGGAAGCGTGGCATTTTACTTTGTCATCCGTATGACATACGAAAATGACAAGTGGTCATATATCGGACTTGCATGCGCAGGATTGGTTCATGCCTCGGCTTTCATATTCGGAATTTATTATATTCTGCGGCTTACCATGAATTGGAAATTCAAATCCAAGGTGTTCATAATTATTGCATCGTTTGCCTTGTTCGGAGTCGTTGTTGGATTGGTTGCATCGTTGTCTGACACTGAGTCCACGCTGACTTATGCCGCACAGCGTGCTCAGTCTGGAGCCGGCGACAAGGTCCATGTCGGCTGGTTTCCGTTGGCGGTATGTTCTTCGGTTATTCCGATGTCATTGCTGGCAATGTGGAAAATGGACTGGGAGAAGCATATTGTCAATATTCTTATACTCGGAATATTCTTGGTCGTATTTGTTTTGGCCAACACTGCAAATCCGTTGTTTGTGTTGAGATTCATGGAATATTGCTATATGTATATTCCGCTGTGTCTGGTCCTTACTCTATGTGTGATTAATCTGGATAGACTTGCATATATGGCAATGTTTGTGACCTTGGCAAGATTTGTCATGGTATTGAATAAAGGTGCTTTTCAATATGAATCGTTTGGAAGCATCTGTCTTGATGGATACCCGTTAATGCTTATAAAAATATTTAGCTGATGCATATCGTTTTAGTTTGCCGGGAATATGTCGGCTCTGCCCGTGGTGGCGGAATAGGCTCATATATGCAGGAAATAGCCCGTGCATATATTGCCAAAGGGCATAGAGTCACGGTTGTTACGGCTTCGGACAATACAAAGAAACAGTCGGAGACTTTGACTTCCGACGGCATAAAAATCATATCGTTGTCTGGTGGTGATTTTCTTGTGCCGTCAGTAGAAGGAAATTCCAGAGTCAGGAAACTACGGTGCTTGTACCGTTTTCATTCCTATCGTAGGAAACTTAAACGGGTTATCGGGTCAATTTCTGATACCGATATAGTGGAGGTGGCGGATTTCGGGGCGGAAGGACTGTATCTTCAGAATCTTAACGTTCCGGTTGTTGTCAGGTTGCATACGCCTCAGTCCCTGTCGATAAGATCTCATGGTCTGGTTAAGCCTGAGTGGTGGCAGATATATAGAACTATCACTTTGCGTGCCGAACGTGACATATTTGCCGCTGCACGATATATGACAGGATGTTCACAGGCAATTCTCCGGTGGGTGTCGGCACATTTCGACATATCGGGCGCTAAAACTGCAGTAATCAACAACCCGGTGTCGGTCTCGCGTATAAATGTTACCGATAAAGGTTCTGACGGCCATAAAGTCATATTTTATGCAGGCACTATCAGCGACACCAAAGGCGTCGGGGATCTGGTGGATGCCTGTGTCATGCTTCGTGACAAAGGATTTGACATAAGGCTTAGGCTTGCCGGTAAAGGAGGTTCATTCCAGACTATGCTCCAAAAACGCGTTATGGACAATGGATGGTCATGGATTGAATTCCTGGGCAAACTCTCCCGTGAGGATGTATTTTCAAATTATTGTTCGGCCGACGTGTGCTGCTTTCCGTCATGGTGGGAAAATATGCCTATGGTAGTTCTGGAATCAATGGCATTGGGAGCGGTGGTGGTATCGACCGATGCTGGAGGAACCGGAGAAATAATTACCGACGGCTTTGACGGGTACCTTTGCCAGAGGAGAAACCCCATGATGCTTTCAAATACACTTCACAAGGCATTGACTCTTTCGCCTGTCGGCCGTAATGAACTTAAAGAAAACGCAAAACAAACGATTCGCGATAGATTCTCGATAGAAAAAATCTCGACTGAGATGCTTGAATTCTTTCATGAGGTGATTGCGGATTTTAAACAGAATCATATATGAGAATTACATGGGTGACGCGTAGCTTTCTTGACTACCGCATACCGGTCTATAAAGCGCTTGATGAACTGTGTGGCCATCAGCTCACGGTCATCTATAATGGCGAGGTTGTGCCGAAAAGATGCCAGGAAAAGTTATCTGCTGTTCTTGGCGGAAGAGCTGTGGCTCTTTCTGGAGAAGTACGGCTTTCTGGCGTTGCGAAGGATAACGCGACAATGGCCAACAAGGGTTTTCGGATTCCAATCCAGAAAGGCCTTGTCAAAGCTATCAGACGGTCAGATCCGGAGGTCATGCTTTCGGACGGATTCTTCCAGTGGACGTATGCCCCGTTATGGGTGAGAATGTTCAACACCCGTCGCATCAGGCATATAATGTGTTATGAAAGAACTCCACATACCGAGCGGAATGCGGGGAGACTGCGCACGTTATATCGTAAGTTTGTGGCTAAATGGATTGATGCCATTGACTGTAACGGCTCGTTGACTGCCGAATACGTAAAAAATACGTTGAAGTATCACAAGCCACTTGCCTTTGGTCACATGACGGCCGAGACGGAAGGCGTCATGACAAGGGTAAGCTCTGTTACCCAATCTCAAATAGATGAAATCGAGAAACGCTATAACCTGAGAGGACTGGTGTTTCTGTATCTGGGGCAATTGATTCCGAGAAAAGGTATAATGGAACTTCTCCGGGCCTGGCGTGACGCGCATCTGAAAGATGCCACTCTCATGCTTGTAGGTGATGGCTATCAGAAAGATGAGATAATGGAATTTGTCAGCCAGAACCATCTTACTGATGTCATCATTGTCGGTGCGATAAACTATGATGATCTTGGCCCGTACTATAAAGCTGCCGACTGCTTTATAATCCCGACTCTGGAAGACAATTGGAGTCTTGTGGTGCCGGAAGCCATGTCGGCAGGCTTGCCGATTGCCTGTTCTGTTTACAACGGCTGCCATCCTGAGCTTGTCCAAAAGGAAAATGGCTGGACGTTCGACCCGTTGAATACCGAAGATACGGTGTGTGTCTTAAGGATGATTTCAGAAAGACGTGACAGTCTGAAGCGGATGGGAGAAGAGTCGCGCCGCATTGTAGCTTGCCATACTCCAGATCACGCAGCCAAGGCTCTTTTCGGTCTATGTAATGACATTATTGACAGATGAGCAGATGGATATCAGAACATATAGGCAGCTGAAGATTATATTGCTATCTGATAGTCAGCGATATAGAATGGGGGGGGGTAAATCACTCGGCCGGAATCTTTTGATTCCGGGATTTAGATTTACATTTTTCATGAGAATATGCTCATATTTGAAATACAGAAAAAGTATCCTGTATATGCCGTTTTATATGCTTCTGAGACACTACAAATATAAATACGGCTATGAGATACATCCGTCAACAGACATTGCCCCCGGATTTTATATCGGACATTTCGGTGGGATTGTCATTAATCAGAAAGCAACGATAGGATATAATGTTAACATATCACAAGGAGTGACAATAGGAAGTAACAACCGTGGTCCGAAATGCGGTTTCCCGACGATTGGAAATAACGTGTGGATCGGACCCGGAGCGAAAATTGTAGGCAGAATCACAATCGGCGATAATGTGGCTATAGCTCCTAATGCAGTGGTCATAAACGATGTGCCAGCCAATTGTTGCGTAGGTGGGATCCCTGCTAAAATTATATCGGATAAAGGCGCCGGAGATGAATACATACAGAATCCAATAGACATTACTGAATATGAAAGAAGAATCTAACATTAAAACAGTCGCATATAAGATATTGAACAGCTTGATTTCAGATTCTCTGTACACTCGGCTGAAGTTTAGAAAGAATCTCCACAGATGGCCAGACTTGAAGAATCCACGCACTTTTAATGAAAAATTATGCTGGCTTAAGCTACACCGGCGGGAACCGGAAATGTCCGTGATGGTAGATAAGGCACAAGCCAAGGATTATGTAAGGGATATCCTCGGTGAGGAATATATCATACCCACATTTGGCCTATGGGAAAGAGCGGAGGACATCGACTTCGGGCTATTGCCGGACAGGTTTGTCATGAAGGGTACTCACGACAGCGGACGTGTTATCGTATGCACCGACAAGAACCAACTGGATTTCGACAGGGCGCGACAGGAAATGCAACAGAGCCTTGATCGTGACTTTTATGCCATAACACGTGAGTGGCCCTATAAGAATGTACCCCACCGCATCATTGCCGAACAGTTCATCCGGCAGTCTGACGGAGGACTGACCGACTACAAATTTTTTTGTTTTAACGGACATGTCGATTGCGTGATGGTCTGCATTGACCGTCATCTTGGAAAGCCCAAATTCTATTTCTTTGACCGGAATTGGAATTTTCTGCGGCTTAATAAGCGCGGAGTTGCAGCTCCCGAAGGCTTCACTCTTCCACGGCCGGAAGGAATGGAACGGATGTTTGAGATTGCGTCTATACTCTCAAAGGGCCAGCCTTTTGTGAGGGTGGATCTATACAATGTTGACGGTAAGATATATTTTGGAGAACTTACATTTTACCCCGATGGAGGAGTGGATCCGAATATTCTCCCATCCACAGATCAAAGATGGGGCGATTTATTAGACTTAAAATAACTTATACGATGAATATAACTATAGTAGGAAGCGGAAATTCAGGATGCGCACATGCATTCTGTCTTGCAAAAGCCGGCCATAGAGTTTCGATATTGAAAACGTCTCATGCCATGCACGATGAGAATTTTGAGATGTTGAAACGTCAAAATGGCATATATGGCATAGACAACACACAACCAGATTGTAATAAAATATTGGTTTCTCTTGATTGTATAACAAGGGATCCCGAAGAAGCATTCAAGAATGCGGAAATAGTTTTTGTGCTGACACAAAGTCTCCAGCATAAAAAAGTTGCTGAATACATAGCTCCTTATATACAGGGCATAAAGGCTATATGTATTGTTCCGGGCAATATGGGCAGTGTGTATTTCAGACGGTTGCTTCCACTTGATGTAATAGTTGCCGAAGGAGAATCAACAGTAATAGACGCACGTATATCGGAGCCGGGAACGGTTAACATCCTTTTTCGTAATGTTAGGAATCTGATCGCTTGCAACCCTGCCTCCGACAATGAAAAGGGTCTTCGAATATTCAATTCGCTGTTCCCAACTTATTGCGGATGTCGGAGTAACATAGTAGAATCTGCAATGCATAATCCTAATCTGGTCGTACATACTATAGGCACGATTATGTCAGCGAGTCGCATCGAATACAGTGGAGGCGAATTTTGGTTATACCGAGAAGGCTTTTCTCCAAGTATCTGGAACCTGATCAGAGATCTTGATAAGGAAAAAAACCGAGTTATCGAGACATACGGAGGTGTGGCCTGCGATTATATCGAATGTTGCAAGTTTCGCAATGAAGAAGATCTTGGCAAAGAAGCAAAAGAGGTTTTTGATGAATATTCGGCCAACGGTTCTCCAAAAGGGCCGGCAACCATACACAATAGGTATATCACGGAGGATGTCCCAAACGGATTATGCCTGCTTGAGTCATTGGCGTATCAAAAAAATATTCCTACACCGGTGACAACTTCTCTGATCAATATTGCGTCCTCGCTTCTGAGAACAGATCTCCGTGCAGAAGCCAGGACCTTATCATCAATGAACATGACCGATGATGAGTTGAAACAAATGATAGGAACCGTCTATTGCGCAGATAAGTTTAACAATGGCTCATATATGCGCAGTGATAGTCATGGGGGGGGGGGTAATATGTTGATTATTAACGCAATATACATTTCGGGATATGCAGCATGATAATTTTATAAAGCGTGTCGTATATAAGGCGTTGCAACTGATACCTGATTCTGTCTATGTTAGGCTCAAATATAGAAAGGCATTCGGGCGATGGCCAGACCTGAGGAATCCGCGTTCATTTAATGAAAAGCTGACATGGCTTAAACTGCATGATCGTAATCCATTATACACAGCTATGGTGGACAAATATGAGGCGAAACGCTATGTGGCGGGTATAATTGGAGACGAATATATAATACCGACATACGGCGTGTGGGATCGGGCCGAAGACATTGATTTCGAAGCCCTGCCTGATAAATTTGTTCTGAAAGCGACTCACGATAGCGGACGGGTGATCATCTGCCGAGACAAGTCGACTTTGGACAGGCAAAAGGCAATCCGTGAAATGCGATTGTCGTTGCGCCGGAATTTTTATGCAGTCACACGGGAATGGCCATATAAAAATGTAAAACCACGAATTATCGCTGAAAAGCTTCTTGAAGTTGCAGATAATGCTGAACTTGCTGACTATAAGGTACACAATTTCAATGGAGTCCCCAAGGTCATACTTGTTTGTCGAGACCGATTCAGAGATACCGGTCTCACCGAAGATTTTTTCGACTCGGAATGGAAGCACCTTGATGTACGTCGTCCAGGACATCCCAATGCGCCTATATTAGAAGACAAGCCCGAAGAATTGGACAAGATGCTTGAACTTTCAGAAAGGCTTTCAAAATCATATCCTTTTATGCGAACGGATTTCTACAGTGTTGGCGGGAAGGTGTATTTCGGTGAAATTACGCTGTATCCGGCATCTGCCGCTGTTCCGTTTGTCCCTGAATCATTCGATGATTTATTAGGTAAAGAATTCAATGTCACAAATCTGATGGGGGGGGGTAAAATTCTGACTTTCAGAAATATATCAATTTTAATCCAGCTGGCTGACAGTTCGACTGCTGACAATTCGATCAACGACTATAAATTCTTCTGCTTTAATGGTCGTGTTAAATTCATGAAGGTAGATCTTGATAGAAGTACGGAGCATAGGGCAAATTATTACGACAGAGATTTCAGACTTCTTGAATTCGGGGAAGTGGAGTATCCACCGGATTTTGCAAGGAAAGTTGATAAGCCCGCATGCTTTAAATCCATGATAGAATTGGCCGAAAAAATTGCTCGTAAAATGCGGTTTGTACGGGTCGATTTCTATGAGATTGATAAGCATGTATTTTTCGGTGAAATCACGTTTTATCCGTCTTCAGCCGCAGGCCGGTTCACGGTCCCTACTGCTGATCTGGAAATCGGTAAATTACTAAAACTATAATAATGAAAGTTCTTTACGTTCATAACAAGTATGCGAAGCCGAGCGGCGAGGAACATGCAGCCAATGAACTTGTCGAATTACTTCGTGAACATGGACATGATGTCAAGTGGTTCACTCGTAGTTCCGCAGAAATAGCTGATTCCTCGCTGGGTAAAATCAAGGCTTTGGTAACAGGCATATATAATCCATGTTCTGCCAAAGCATTATCGAAAGTTCTTGATGAATACAGGCCAGACATAGTACAGGTGCAGAACCTTTATCCATTGTTGTCTTCATCGGTTTTTGATCCGATCAAAAAGAGAGGTATTCCGGTTGTGATGCGTTGTCCTAATTATAGGTTATTTTGTCCTGAAGGTCTTTCATTAGATCCCACAGGCAAGATATGCGAAAGATGTTGGGGAGGTCATGAAATCAACTGTGCCAGACTCAACTGTATGGGCAGCAGGAGCAAGAGCATCGGTTATGCCCTTCGCAACGCGTTCGGTCGCATCTCCGGCAATATTGTCAGGGGAGTAGACGTGTTCATAGTGCAGAGTGAATTTCAAAAACAGAAATTTATGGGGCAGGGCATTCCAGCAGAACGTATAGGCATACTTGCGGGTATCTCTCCCCGGTTGGAGACATCCTCCTCCGATACTCTCGGTGACTGGGTCAGCTTTGTCGGAAGGGTCAGCGCTGAAAAAGGTATTTACGAGTTTATTGACGCGGCAAGAATGAACCCGGAAATCCCGTTTAAGGTCGCTGGAAATCTGGACTCTAATTTTAACCTCCCGGATGATATTCCGGCAAATGTCGAATTTGTGGGGTTCAAGAAAGGTAAAGAATTGGATATCCTGTATATAAATTCTCGCCTTGTGGTGGTGCCAAGCAAATGGTACGAGGGTTTTCCTAATGTGATAGTGAGAGGAATGCTCCATCATAAGCCGGTGATAACCAGTCGAGAGGGCGCTATGCAGTCAATTATAGATTCAGGCATAAACGGCATTCTTGTCCTTCCTGGCGATGCGTTGGCTTTAGGCAAAGCAATTGGAGACCTGTATTTTGACAAAGAAAAATGCAGGGAATTTGGCGACAATGGCTATCGTAAAGCCGCAACCGTCTATTCTCGTGAGACTATCTACGAGGAACTCATGGGTATTTATGCACAGGCCATCAGGCAGAACGGTGCAGGCGTCCGGCGGTAGCCGATATATTTAAATTATTCGAATATATTCCAATTAAGTATCGTAGTTATGAAGACATATTTCAACATCCGTTATGAGTTTGACAAGAAGCGGGTGCATGAATCCATAGCTGAACGTCTTACACAACCAGGATCAGACTATATTTGTGTAGCAGACGGTGTGATCATGAACACAGCAAACAGGGATTCCGGATATCTTGAAATCATCAACGGCGGGCTGTTGACCATTTGCGATAGCGGATATGTCCCCCTGTACATCAAATGGATCTATGGTGAAAAATTCGAACAATACTGTGGCAGCGAAATCTTTTATGATATTATTGCAAGTCGCAAATACAGAATGATCTTTCTTGGTACCCAACAGGCCACCCTTGACGGGTTGAAGTCAGAACTTGTCAAGATCAATTCTGATGTTAAAGACATGACCTTTTATGAACTGCCATTCTGCAAGGTTACGGAATTTGACTATCCGGCTATCGCGGAAATGATAGAAAAGGATGGCGCGGATATAGTCTGGATCGCATTAGGCGCTCCTAAACAGGAAATCTTTATGTCGTGTCTTAAACCTCATTTGAGACATGGTGTGATGATTGCTGTGGGAGCTGCATTTAAATTTTTCAGTGGCAGTGGTGTACAGCGTGCTCCAGAGTGGATGGTTCGCCATCATCTCGAATTTCTCCACCGTATTGCAAAAGAACCCAACAAACAGCTGCGCCGTTGCTTCCATATTATCCGAACTCTCCCTGGACTGTTGTTTAAAGAGTGGAGGAGGTCGAAGAATTAACCGTTATCGCCGATACGCGTTGGCGTGAATCCTTAAAGGGGGAATAATAATCAGATATTGACAAAAACCGATAATATACGAGAAAATGAAAACCGCATTAATCACAGGTGTTACAGGCCAGGACGGCTCGTTTCTGGCTGAGTTTTTATTGGACAAGGGTTATGACGTCCACGGCACCATACGCCGTTCGTCGGTGGATTTTCGTGAGCGCATTGCCCATCTGGAGGGCCATCCGAACTTCCATCTTCATTACGCCGATCTTGGCGACTCAATGTCGATTATCCAGGTGCTGAACAAGGTGAAGCCCGATGAAGTGTATAACCTCGCTGCCCAGAGCCATGTGCAGGTCAGCTTCGACTCTCCTGAATTTACCGCTGATGTCGACGCCACCGGCGTGCTTCGTATACTTGAAGGCATCCGCCAGTGCGGACTTGCCGAAACTTGCAGGTTCTATCAGGCCTCTACTTCGGAACTTTACGGCAAGGTGGAGGAAGTGCCGCAGAATGAAAAGACCCCGTTTCACCCATACAGCCCTTATGCGGTCGCAAAACTCTATGGTTTCTGGATTGTAAAGGAATATCGTGAGGCATACAATATGTTCGCTTGTTCCGGCATTCTGTTTAACCACGAATCCGAGCGCCGTGGCGAGACTTTCGTCACACGCAAGATCACTCTTGCGGCTGCACGCATCGCGCAGGGAAAGCAGGACAAACTCTATCTTGGCAATCTTTCATCGCTCCGTGACTGGGGCTATGCCAAGGACTATGTGGAGTGCATGTGGCTCATCCTTCAGCAGGAACGTCCGGAAGATTTCGTCATAGCCACAGGCGAGCAGCACTCTGTGCGCGAGTTCTGTCTCTATGCCTTCCGTCGTGCCGGAATCGAGCTTGACTTCGTGGGCGAAGACGAAAACGAGAAAGGCATCGACAAAGCTACCGGAAAAGTTGTGATCGAGGTTTCTCCCGACTTTTATCGTCCCACCGACGTCGTGAATCTCTGGGGTGATCCTACAAAGGCCAAACAGCAGCTCGGATGGGATCCGGCCAAAAAGACGTCGTTTGAACAGCTTGTCAACCTCATGGTGGACGCCGACATGGCTAAAGTTGCCGTTGAACGTGCCGGAGAGCATGTGCGTACCAACTTGGCCGAATATCTTGAGAAAGGAATTGTGAAATGATGCTGAAAGATTCCAAAATCTATGTGGCCGGCCATCGTGGAATGGTCGGTTCCGCCATCGTGCGGGAGCTGAAACGACAGGGCTACACCAATATAATCACTCGCACCCATCAGGAACTGGATCTTATCAATCAGCAGGCAGTCAATGATTTCTTTGCCGCCGAACGACCGGAATACGTCTTCCTTGCGGCGGCAAAGGTCGGAGGTATCATCGCCAATTCCACCGCATTGGCCGACTTCATGTACGACAACATGATGCTGGAGATGAACGTCATCCATGCCGCATGGAAAAACGGGTGCAAAAAACTCGAATTCCTCGGCTCGTCGTGCATCTATCCTCGCATGGCGCCGCAGCCCATGCCCGAAAGTTGCCTGCTGACATCCGAGTTGGAAAAGACCAACGAAGCATACGCCCTCGCCAAGATCAGCGGGCTGAAATATTGCGAATACCTCAATCGGCAGTATGGCACTGACTATATCTCTGTCATGCCTACAAATCTCTACGGTCCGAATGACAACTACCATCCTGAACACAGCCATGTGCTGCCGGCGCTTATCCGCCGTTTCCACGAGGCGAAGGAGTCCGGAGTTGAAAGCGTGACATGCTGGGGCGACGGCAGCCCGTTCCGTGAGTTTCTTTATGTCGACGACCTTGCCAACCTGTGTGTGTTTCTTATGAACAACTACAGCGGCAGCGAGACAGTCAATGCCGGTACAGGCAAGGAGCTGACCATAAAAGAGCTGACCGAGCTTGTTGCCGAGACTGTAGGTTATGAGGGAGAGATAAAATGGGACACCTCGCGGCCCAACGGCACGCCACGCAAACTCCTCGATGTAAGCAAAGCCACAAAGCTCGGCTGGACATATCAGACAGAACTGGCCGATGGCATTCGTTTAGCCTACGAAGATTTCCTTTCAAATCCATTACGGGCTGAGAGATGAAAATCATACTTCTTTCAGGCGGCTCGGGCAAACGCTTATGGCCATTGTCGAATGACGCCAGATCCAAACAGTTCCTGCGTTTGCTCACGGCACCCGACGGCACGAAAGAATCCATGATACAGCGGGTTGTACGCCAGATACAGGCCGCCGGTCTTACCGATGATATCGTCATTGCCACAGGAACCAATCAGAAGGATTCGATAGAGAATCAGCTCGGTGATTCCATAACGGTTGTCACAGAGCCGTGCCGTCGCGACACGTTCCCGGCTATTATGCTGGCTTGCTCTTATCTGGCCGGCCAGGGCACTCCGATGGACGAGCCGGTCATTGTCATGCCGTGCGATTCATATACCGACACCGGTTATTTCACCGCGATAGCAACGATGGCCGGAGCGGTCTGTGAAGGTCTCGCCGATATGGTCCTTATGGGAGTGCAGCCGACATATCCGTCTTCTAAATACGGTTATATTGTGCCGGACCGTGACTCACAATGCGTTGGACATGCCGCTATGCCTGTAAGACGCTTCACCGAGAAGCCCGACGTGCCGACTGCCGAACGGCTGATCGCCCAAGGGGCATTGTGGAACGGTGGCGTATTTGCTTTCCGCCTTGGCTACCTTATGGCCATCACTGAAACCGTGAAACCCCATGCCGATTTCGCGGCTTTGCGAAAAGGCTACGGCGATCTGCCTAAAATAAGCTTCGACTACGCCGTGGTTGAGAAAGCGGCATCGGTTGCTGTGGTATCTTACTCCGGCCAGTGGAAAGATCTCGGCACATGGAACACGCTGACCGATGAGCTTGACGTACACACATACGGCAACGTCCATGAAGAGTCTACCGACAACACCTATATAATCAACGAACTTGAACTGCCCGTTGTCTGCATCGGAACCAAAGATCTTGTCATCGCTGCATCCCCCGACGGTATTCTCGTCTCTGAACGCAAACTGAGCGAGAACCTCAAGCATCTCGTTGACGGTATCGGCAAGCGGCCCATGTATGAGGAACGTCGCTGGGGAGAGTATAGGGTCATCGACTTCATCGATTTTCCCGATGGATTCTGCGCTTTGACGAAGCAGCTGCTTATCAAGCCCGGCTGCTCGATAAGCTATCAGCGCCACAGCCTTCGTGACGAGACCTGGACAATTATCGACGGCATGGGAGAAATCGTCGTCGAAGGAGAACGCCGGCCGGTAAAGCGGGGAGATGTGATATCCATTCCGCATGGACAGCTCCATGCCATCAGGGCAATCACCGCACTGACTCTCATCGAAGTGCAACACGGCTCAGAACTGGAAGAAGGAGACATCGAGAGATTCGAATACCGATGGTAGCTCCGAATCCGTCACAATACTGAAGCTGACACTCAAATGAATCGCCGTAGTCTATTTTCAAGATTACGGCGATTCATTTATATGATCCAGAGTGATTGGCTAATCGGCGTTGTCATCCACAGCAGAGGGTTCAGGCCGGTCTATCTCCACAATGACTTTGCCGATCTTTGCGCTGTCCATCGACGCGATTTCAAAGCTGATGTTGTTCCACGTCAGCTTTTCGCCCACTACGGGAAGATATTTCAGCTCCTCGAGCAAAAATCCGCCTAATGTGGAATATGATGCAGGACTATATAGATCCTCCAGCTCGAAATGATGGAGAAAGTCATAAAACGGGATCTGTGCGTCCACACACCATTTGTCGTTGCCGTCGGCCGGGCTGATGTACTGCGACCCGGTCTGGGCCGACAGCACTCCCACCAGTCCCTCAAGGATGTCGCTGGGAGTCACCACTCCGGCCAGTTCCCCGAATTCGTCACATACCAGTGCGAAATGTTCGTTCTTTGATTTAAGTCGGTCGAGAGCGTCATACACAGTCATAGTTTCAGGAAAGAAAAGCGGGTCGCTTGTCACATCCTCAAGTCTGAAACCGGGATTGTCGATGGTCAGAATCAGCTGTTTCAACGACACCACTCCGCATATATCGTGCTTTTCCCTCAGACAACGCACTGGATATGAGCTGTGGAGCTCCTCAGCAAGCTGCCGCTTGATCTCCTCCGCGCTCATGTCCATGCTTAAAGTGGCCACGTCTATTTTGGGTGTCATGATCGACGACACCCTCAGATCTCCGAGAATGAGCGCTCGCTCCATGATCTCCTGTTCCACTTCCCGCACCTCACCGGCATCGGTGCCGTCCTGGATCAGGGATTTTATCTCGTCTTCCGTCACGCTGTTGGCGTTTTTCTTCAGACCCAGCAACTTTACGAAGAAAGCGGTCGATACCGACAGAAGCCACACCAGCGGCATCGCCGCCACCGACAGCAGGTGCATCGGGCGCGACACCACCTTGGCCACGCTGTTGGCCGCCGCCAGCCCAATGCGCTTAGGCACCAGCTCTCCCACGACTATCGACAGATACGTCACTGCGGCCACAATCAATATCTGGCCTGTTGTGTGGGCCAGACGCGGCTGAAGGCCCCACTGCTGCAGCTGAGCGCCCACCTCGTCGGCTATGGCGGCTCCGGAATACAGACCCGTAAGGATTCCGATCAGCGTTATGCCGATCTGTATGGTCGACAGAAAACGGTCGGGATCCTCCGCCAGTTTCATCGCCGTGGCTGCGCCTTTGCTTCCATGGCGGGCGTCGGTGCTCAGCCTGGACTTTCGTGCCGAGATCAAAGCGATCTCCGACATGGAAAAAATCCCGTTCAAAAGAATCAGAGCTACAATAATAACTATATCATCCATATATTTCAGTTGCAAACGTGTCTTGATGGTGCGTCCGCCGTGGTCTGTACACCTACTTTTCCATAATCTCAACAACCGCCGGCCGCTTTTTGTTTATAAACGGCATCATCCGGCGTCTCTCCCGTCCTGATATTGAGTGGCAGAGTAGGCTCTGCGTCCCTTTGTACGCGTTCTTCTTTACATCGTTGCCCAGACGTAAAGATTCTCAACCGCAAAGATAAAAAGATGTATCCATATAGCCAAGATGGCTATAGGCTAAATAGTCGGGACACTCTATTTTATCATAGTCTGTTTTTGGTATTTAGACTAAAATTTACGATCTTTAACGCGTGGGTAGTTGCCGGTATATCGGCAATACAAAATTTATTAATTGTGGATAAAGATAAACAGGCGCTTGAAGAACATCTTGAAGCTTGCAAAAGCCAGCTCAGAAACATTATGTGCTCGGCAGACTACAACTTCCCGACTGACCGAGAGTTGGACATGCTCATTTTCCTAAACAACGAGATAGACCGTCTTGAAAAAGAAATCGACCTCTTTTATGACGAAGACGACGAGGAAGATGATGATATTGTCAAACAGTTTTTTGGAATCAAATAGAGATGTTAAATATAGATAGAATAATTGCTTTGATTGATGCTTACCTTGAAACAAAAGGACTCAATTGTGTTAAATTAAGCGAAGTTTACTTTTATCTTGAAAAGAACGGAGCATTCCGCTCTACAAAAGGGCAACTGTTACGAAGACTGTTGCGGGCCGGCAGAATACCCAATGCCACACAACCTGGAGGTAAAGGCAGTGCATGGTATATCTGTCATTCAGGTACAAATAAAAATAGAAAACAGGATAAGCCAAATATTACAGCACCAATATATCATCTCTCCTGTATTGACCCAAAAAAAGTTATATATTTAACGTTTTAGTGGTTCTGTTGTATAACAACGATCCTGCAACTCTTTGAGCTGCAGGATCGTTCGCTGTCTTTCATCAGACTTTTGTGGAGTTGGGGGGATTTGAACCCCCGTCCAGTCGTGGAACTAATGAGTTTTCTACATGCTTAGCCGCGAATTGGTTTTCGTGTGCCGGCAGGCCCGTGGCCGCCAACCGTCACCTTAGCTCCTGTGGATTTCGGAAGCCGCGCGGAGCACTTGGTTTCCTATTCCCGATTTTACTGCACCGCCTGATCGAGGAGTCTCGGGACGACGACTCTCGGGCGATGTCTCGTCTCTGCAACTATTGCGGAGATAAAGCTGATCTACTATACTTCAATCAAGCAGCGAGAGCGTAGTTGTTTTCGCCATTTGAAATTTTGATGTCCCAGATTAAAGAGCGTAGCCATCATTGCTCTGCATGCTTACGCACCACTTCTACACGCTGTCAAAGCCGGTCAACCCCGTGTGTCAGTCGATTGGTAATCACTGCAAAGATACGAATTTTGGCGGCTGCCTGCAAATTTTTTTATTTTTTATTTGGAGATTAAC
>BLLX01000033.1 GCA_011959405.1 Muribaculaceae bacterium | reverse complement strand
CTGTTTATAGAGCTGCTCCGCCTCTGCCGATTTGGCCTCCACCTCCTTTTGCCAACGCTGCGACAGCTGGTTGAGCTGCTCATTGGCCATTTCATACTGTGGATAGTTTTTGAGAATATACTCCATGTCCACAAGCGCGAATTTCTGCGCTGCGGCACCTACGGCACACATAGCCGCGAGAACAAGAGTCAGAACAATTGATTTTTTCATGAGTGAAAGACGTTTTTTTGAAGTGATTACTTCTGTTTAGACGCTTTGACAGGCAATAAGGTTTAAAATTCCTGACCAAGCACAAAGTGGAAGTGGCTGCCGCCGCGCTTGCCAAGGTAGTCGCGGTCGAAACCGTAGGCCCAGTCCACACCGAGCATACCCACCATAGGCAGATAGATGCGCAGACCGGCACCGGCGCTGCGTTTGAGCTTGAACGGCGAGAAATCGCTCACCGAAGTCCAGGCATTGCCGCCTTCTGCAAACACCAGTCCGTAGATTGTGGTGGTGGGCTGAAGCATGAACGGGAAGTGCAACTCCACACCGAAACGCGTATAAGCATAGCCGTCTTTGCCGTAGGGAGTCAGCGCACCGTTGTCGTAACCGCGCAGCGCTATTGTCTCGGTGGCGTAGGTATATGATCCACTCATGCCGTCACCGCCCACATAGAACGTCTCGAACGGTGATTTCAGATACTTGTTGTAGCTGCCCAGCAATCCGAAGTCGGCGCGGGTCATCAGCACCAGCGTATATTTGCCGTTGGGATCGGTCAGCGGAGTGTATGTGCGCGAGCGGAAACGCAGCTTCCAATACTCGATCCACTTATAGCGTTCCTTGATCGACGCGTCGCTGTTGTTCTCCGACAGTGCCTGCCAGTTGCGTCCGGGCATAAACAGTGACGCCGGAGGAGTCATCTGCAGATTCAGCGAGAACATCGAGCCGCGGCGGGTGTAAAGGGGGTTATCGATATTTGACCGCGCAAGTGTCAGGCCAAGCACTATGGAGTTGGAGATGCCGTTGCGCATGTAATAGAGGTAGTCCCAGTTCTTCAGATAATACCAGTTGTAGGTCAGATCGGCGTTGAATGTGAAATAGTCGTCGGGCCAGCTCAGACGTTTGCCGAATCCCACCGTCACACCTGCCATCTGAAGCACCTTGCCCGGGTCATAGGCATCCTGATATGTCTGATTGTAATAATCCGAGTTGTAACCGTAGCCATAGCCGTAACCATAGCCGTAGTTCATCATCGCGTTATAGTAGTTCTTGTTGTAGTACTGCGTGTTGATGCCTGTCTGGCGGCTGTAGTAGCCGGTAACCGACAGCTGGTTAGGCCGCTTGCCGCCGAACCACGGATCAAGGAAGCTGATGGAATATGCCTGATAGTATCGGGCGTTGGTCTGTGCGGAGATGGAGAATGTCTGACCTTCACCCTGAGGAATCAGCCCTTTGTAGGTCGACGGATACAGCAGATTCTTTATAGAGAAATTGGTGAATTTCAAGCCCACTTTGCCTATGATGCCCGACTGTCCCCAGCCAAGCGAGAACTCGATCTGGTCATTGGCCTTCGATTCAAGATTCCAGTTGATGTCGACAGTACCGTTCTCCTGATTAGGAGTGACGTCCGGACTCACAGTCTCCGGATTGAAATGTCCCATATTGGCGATCTCGCGTGCCGAACGCATCAGGTCATCCTTGCTGAAGAGGTCGCCGGGACGCACCCTAAGCTCCCGTCGCACCACCTTTTCATAAAGGCGGTCGTTGCCTGTTATGTTGACGGCGTTGATACGTGCTTGAGGACCCTCCACCACACGCATCTCCAGAGCGATCGAATCATTGCTGATGTTACGCTCTATAGGCACGATATTGGAGAAAAGATAACCGTTGTTGTAATAAACGTTGCCGACGGCATCCTCATCGTCACGCAGGCGCTTGTTCAGAAGTTTCTGGTTATACACATCGCCCGGCTTCATATCGAGAATCGCTTCGAGCAGCTCGGTGGAATATACGGTATTGCCTACCCAGTTTATGTCCGAGATATGATACTGGTTGCCCTCATCGACCGTTATGTAGACGTCCACATTGCTGTCGTTGTAGCGCACCACGCTGTCGGCCACGATCATGGCGTCGCGGTAGCCCTTTTCGTTATACTTTTCGATAATCCGGTTAAGGTCATCGTGATAGTCGGTATCTACAAATTTTTTCTGACTGAAAATTTTGAGAATATCTGTTTTCTCATTGGTTTTCTTCATAGCACGCTTGAGCGCACGGTCAGAAAGCACCTCGTTGCCGTCGATATATATCTTATGTACCTTGATCTTTGACCGCTTGTCCACGTCAATGGTCAGAATCATCTCGTTAGGAGCCGAGAGCGACTCCTCCTGCCGCACTCTCACATCGGCGTTCTTGAACCCCTTCTCGTCAAAATACTGGCGGGTGATGCGCTCGATCTTGTTTACCACCTCCGGCGACAACTGGTTGCCGGCCATCAGATGCAGACGCTCCTGCAGGTCGTCACGCTCGTTCTTCTTCACGCCCACATAGCGCACCTCATGGATGCGCGGCTGCTGACGCAGCGCATATTCAAGCCACACCTTGCCTCCGGCTGTCTTCTGCACCTTTATCTTCACCTGTGCGAAAAGTCCCTGGTTGAGCAGACGTTTGGCGGCAGCAGTGATCTCCGTGCCCGGAATGTCGATACGCTCGCCGATTTTCAGACCAGCATAGCTTCTGACCACGTCCGGACTGTAGTTTGGCGCACCCGTCACCTCAATGCCCGCTATCACAAACGTGCGCGGCGGAGCGTTAAATAGTACCGGAGGAGCCGTAACCGTGTCGCCCGGCAGTGTCTGGGCGGCTGTTGTGCCTGAAAATACCGCCGCCATTACAACGGAAGCAACAATTATAAGTGAAGTCAGTCGGCTGTGAATCTGCATCGCTGATATTAATAGGTGTGATGAATTATTTCTGTTCATTATTTTCCACTTGGTCACCGGTGAGTCCGAAGCGGCGCTGCCGATGCTGATACGACCTTACGGCGGAGATAAAATCATCGCCTGAGAAGTCGGGCCAGAACAGCGGCGAGAAGTATAGTTCACTGTATGCTATCTGCCACAGCAGGTAGTTGCTTATCCGGTAGTCGCCGCCCGTGCGTATCAGCAGATCAGGATCAGGAATGGATGGAGCGGCCAGATGCGCCGAGACGGTCTCGTCGGTCACCGACTCCGGGTCTATCTCTCCGGCCGCCGCCTTGGCGGCTATGGCTTTCACCGCTTCGGTTATCTCCCAGCGCGACGAATAGCTGATAGCAAGATTCAGAGTCAGTCCGGTGCAATGGGCCGTGTCGGCCATACATCCGCGAAGCAGATCAAGAGTGGCCTGCGGCAGACGTTTGAGATCGCCCATTATGGCAAGACGCACATTGTTCTTGATCAGGTCAGGCGTCTCGCGTGCTATAGCCACGCCCACCAGAGTCATCAGCGCGTCCACCTCCTCTTTCGGACGGTTCCAGTTTTCCGTGGAGAAAGTGTAAAGGGTCAGATATCTGACTCCGAGCTGTGAAGCTGTCTCCGTGATGCGTCTCACAGTGTTGACGCCTTCGATATGTCCTTGCGAGCGGTCAAGTCCGCGGACCTTGGCCCAGCGTCCGTTGCCGTCCATGATTATGGCTACGTGAGCCGGTATGGTGTGGGGGTCTAAGTTGAGTTCCGTGAGGTTCATGGCAGGAATCAGTCTACATAATGGCAGGTCTCGCAACGCTTGCCGAATTCATAGGAGATGGAAATGAGTATGTTTGAATGCCAGTCGGTGTTTTTCAGAAACGAGGTCTTGATCTGATACAGGTCCGACAGGTCCTTCCCATCGATATGGTCGGAAAATACTTTGGTAACACAGAATTCCGCGGCGATATTCAGCCGCGGACGCACCTTGAACTTCACTCCGAAAGCCATGGGCACACTGAATCCGGCATATACCCCGTCGCCGGGATTGCCTAAAGTCACCCCGACCCCCAGAGCCATATACGGACTCCAGCGGCGAAGGCGCTTGTAGGTCTCGCCTATTCCGTAACTGAAAAAGTTGAACTCGGCCCTGCATCCCAGATCATATATCTGCGAGCGGAAGGAATATGCCGCCCCTCCGGGAAACACCTCTCCGAAATCGGCCGAATTGCCCGAAAGCGACGCGGTGGTAAACAGCGTCCTTATGGCCCAGCGCGTGTCAATCAGGTATCTGAACGACAGCTGCGCGACAAAACCCGGGCGGCGGAACATGTTTGAACGGTTCACGTCGCCGAGATATCCGCTCATGCCCACGCCTGCGCCAAGATCAAACCTATAAGTCTCGTCCTGAGCGCGCATTTCCGTCGCCCCGGACGAAACCAGAGCGACAATCATGACCAGAACTATGCGCGACAGGCGGCGGTACATCCGTAAATCTCTGCTTTGATGATTATATCTTTACTGAAGCGGCTTGAAAGTCATGCGGTTGATCACCCCGCGCCACAGCTGGTCATACAGACGCGAAGACGCGTCATATCCGCCGAACATGTAGACGTATGGTGTGTCCCAGCTCGTGATCGGAGCCACCGCACGGCTTGCCTCGGTAATATGCGGCACGACAAAAGCCTGCGCTCCGAAACGCGGCTCCACATCGGCAGGCAGATGAAGATTGGCAGTGGCGGTAAGCCAGTGTATGCCGCTGTCCCACGACGTATAGACCTTGGTCTGCATCTTGCCGTCGGAGCCCGACTTGCCGCCAAGCGCCACCCATGTGGAACGCTCGGTGATCTTGAAGTCAGAAGAATTGACTTTATAGGTGAAATATGGAAACAGTGTGTAGCCCTCGGCCGCAGGCAGCGAATATGATCCGTTGGCAAGAGTCAGACACATCCACGATTTTCCGTCAAAGCACCATGAGGTGCCCGTGAGCGAACCTGCGGCCGTGATGCCGCCCACCATCATGGCCTGAGGGACATCGGACCATTCGTTCGAATACTCTACAAGCTGGCTGGTACCGGCCACTGGAAAGTCCGTACCCTGCGCCGACAGAGTGCCCGACGCTCCGCCGGGATAGCATGTCCATGTGTTGCCTTTCACACCGACCACATCGGCCATGAATCCGCCATATATGTGACTCCAGCCCGTATCGGCCACAGTCCATGTGGCGGCTTTGTCGGCCGATCGCATCAGATCGCCTGTGGCAGTGAGTATATAAAGCGCGTCGGACGTCGCAGTAAACGAGTTGACGTCGGCACCTTCCGGCAGAGTCACTGCCGACGACGCCCATACATCGGGTTCAAACGGATCGGTCGAGCTTGCCAGCGACGCCGATGTGCCGTCGGTGGTCAGGCAGAGCAGCTCCTGACCGAGACTCACGGTTTTCTGCGCCGTCGGACCGACTGTCGCTCCGGGCAGACGTCCGCCGGCCACGCCTGTCCATGTCAGGGAATCGGCCACGACCTTGTGTACATTGAGCTTCACGGTGTACATACGTTCCGACTTACCGTCCTGCGAGGTGATGCGCAGCGTCACATGTCCGGGAGCGAAGTTGATGCTGTCGTTTGGATTCTCCAGCAAATTGACCGTGGTGTCGTTGTCGGTGAAACGGCTCTTCATCACGATCTCAAGAGCCGACGAGGACTTCACGCCAACATTCACCAGCATCCGGCTCACATCGGTGCCGTAAGGCAGGGAGTCGGCATTGTATATCTGGGCGTCGACCAGATCAATCGAAAAAAACACCGAGTCAAGGTGCGGCAATATCTTTGAATTGTTTTTCAGACTAAACGAAGTGATCTCCGTGCTTGAATAATACGCCAGGCTTTCGGGATCGGCCTGTTCCTCCCCCGTTTCCTCATCTTCCTTATTGCATGACGAGAGCATTGAAAGGCCGCAAAACATCGCGAAAGCCATTATGATGAACTGGGTCAGATATCGATTCATTTTAGTTTGATGATATGGCAATTACGTTTTAACAATTGGCAAAGTTAGCAAGAATTCCGCAAAATCTGCCCACTCAGGCGCATATATATGGCGTTTTTACCTTAATTTAATCCGTTTTTATAGGTTTTTAACGCGTTGGGGCCTATTTTCATACACGAAATTTCCACCGCATCAACCGGTAACCGTGGAGCCGGCACTCCGTCTCCGAGAATCATCGGCGACGTCTCCGTGCGTATCTCGTCCCACAGACCCGCATCCAGAAAACTCCCGGCCAGAGTAGCTCCGCCCTCCACAAGAAGCGAGATCACGCCTTCGGCATAAAGATCGGCCAGCTGCAGGTCAAGCGGTCTGACACGGTCAAAACAGACTCTGCGCGGCACACGTCCTCCGGGCCAGTGACGCACATCGAGCCTCGGCCTGTCCATTATCTCCGTGCGGCTCCCCACGGCAATGGCGTCGTGAAGCGCACGCTCTCTGTGGACCAGCACCTGGCCATGGGGCAGGGAAAACCTTGCAGGCACCTCTCCGGCGCTACGTATGCGGTCAATGAAACCGTCGGCCGACATTGCCCATTTCAGCGTGACAAACGGCCGGCCATGAGTGTGGGCCGTCATAAATTTCCTATTGATATCCAGACACTCACGCTCCATCTCTCCGCCGACGAGCGCCACCTCCACCCCGGCTTCGCGCATCATGGCTATGCCGCGCCCCGCCACCCGGGCAAACGGATCGGCACACCCCACCGCCACACGCGGAATCCCCCGGTATATGATCAGCTGCGCACACGGCGGAGTCTTGCCGTGGTGGGCACACGGTTCAAGCGTCACATAAAGGGTCGTATTGTCCAGCGACACACCGCGTCTGTCGGCATCAGCCACGGCATTGACCTCGGCGTGCCCTTCTCCGCAGCGTCGGTGAAATCCCTCGCCTACGATCCGACCGGTAGCGTCATCCACAATCACCGCACCCACCATCGGATTTGGACTCGCGCCAAATTCGCCAAGTCGCGCCAGCTGCAACGCCCGGCGCATATATTTCATATCCATAATCATAACGGTCGCAAAGGTAGAAATTTTAGCCAAACGCGCCAAATTGGCAAAATCCGCCACACAAGCGATGCAAGCCGCGGGCCAATCAGTTAAATTATATTAACAATATTTACATTATAATTAAAAAATGTTATCAAAAGCAGCTATACTTTCACGCAATGCACATATATTAATATATTTTCGTAACTTTGTATCATAACAGAGCAACGGAGGGGGCGCAGGTCCCCTCCGTCATTTATATTAACGCAAATGATAGATAAAGACTTACTCAGACAAACTGTGGAAGAGGCCATACAGGGCACCGGACTGTTTCTGGTAGACCTGACAGTAAGCCCCGCAAACGCAATAGTGGTGGAAGTCGACTCGGCCAAAGGCGTCGACATCGACTCATGCGCCGCTCTCACACGCGCCATCGAAGCGCGCTTTGACCGCGACGTTGAGGACTACGAACTGGAAGTCGGCTCGGCAGGGCTGACCGCCCCGTTCAAAGTGCGCGCACAGTATGAGAAAAACATAGGCAACGAAGTGGAGGTGCTCACACGCGACGGACGCAAATTCTCCGGCATCCTCACCGAAGTGGCCGACGACGCCTTCACCGTGGCGGTGACTCGCAAAGTCAAGCCCGAAGGCGCCAAACGCCCCGTGCTGGTGGAAGAACCCGAACGGGTGGAATACACCAATGCCCGACAAGTCAAATACGTAATAAACTTCAAATAAGCAGTAAATCAAAGACCAAAATGGCAAAAAAAGCGGATACCCCCAACATGGTTGAGCGGTTCGATGAGTTCAAGGAATACAAACACATCGACAAAACCACGATGATTAGCGTGCTGGAAGAATCCTTCCGCAACGTGCTGGCCAAAATGTTCGGCACGGACGAGAATCTCGACGTGATCATGAACCCCGACAAGGGCGACGTGCAGATATTCCAGAACCTGGAAGTGGTGCCCGACGGAGAAGTGACCAACCCCAACCTGCAGATCTCGCTGAGCGACGCAAGGGCCGACAACGACCCCGAAGCAGAAATCGGCGAAGAGCACACCAAGGAGATCATTTTCGCCGACTTCGGACGCCGTGCCATCCTCAACCTGCGCCAAACTCTCCAGTCCAAGATACTTGACCTGCAGAAAGAAGCTATCTACACAAAATTCAAAGAAATCGAAGGCGAGCTGATCACGGCCGAAGTCTATCAGACATGGAGCAAGGAGATCCTGCTGCTCGACGAGGACAAGAACGAGCTGATCCTGCCCAAAAGCGAATCCATCCCCGGCGACTTTTTCCGCAAGGGCGAAATGGTGCGTGCAGTCATCGCCAATGTCGACAACAAGAACAACAATCCCAAGATCACAGTGAGCCGCACCTCGGAGAAGTTCCTCCGTGCCCTCTTCGAACTTGAAGTGCCTGAAATCCACGACGGTCTCATCAACATCCGCGCCGTGGCCCGCATCCCGGGAGAACGCGCCAAGATCGCTGTGGAAAGCTACGACGACCGCATTGATCCCGTAGGCGCGTGCGTGGGCGTGAAAGGATCGCGAATCCACGGAATCGTACGCGAGCTGCGCAACGAAAACATCGACGTGATCCCCTGGACATCCAATCCCTCGCTGCTGATCGAACGCGCCCTGAACCCGGCCAAAGTATCCAGAATAGCTCTCGACGAAGAAGAAAAGAAAGCCGAAGTGTTCCTGCGCCCCGAAGAAGTGTCTCTGGCCATCGGTAAAGGCGGTCTCAACATCAAGCTGGCATCCATGCTCACCGGATTCGAGATCGACGTCTACCGCGAAACCGGTGAATCCGACGGCGACGACATCTACCTCGACGAATTCAAAGACGAAATCGACGAATGGGTGATCGAAGCTCTCAAAAACATGGGTCTGACCACAGCGAAAGCCGTGCTTGAAACCCAGCGCGACATACTCATCGAAAAAGCCGACCTCGAGGCCGAAACCGTTGACCATGTGCTCGAAATCCTCCGTTCGGAATTCGAAGAGGACGACAGTGACGAGAACGGCACAACCGAGACCGAAACGGAAAATCACGAATAACCCTCGGATTCCGCTCTCACTTCACGGCCCACAAAACCTCCATAACTTTTCCAAAACTCCAAACTCCTTTAAAAAGAATAAATGGCGAAAACTAAGATAAGCGTAATTGCCAGAAATCTGAACGTGGGGCTCAACACGGTTACTGATTTTCTGCGCAAAAAAAATATAGAAGTGGAAGACAACAACCCCAACTTCAGAGTTGAGGATGACGTCACCGAACTGTTGGTAAAGGAGTTCGGAGGCGGCGGAAAAAACATTTTCTTCCACAAACCCGCAGCAGCATCCAAAACTTCCGCTCCTGCGGCGGCTAAGACTCCTGCTACAGCCGACAGCAAGGAAACTTCCGGCGGTATAAAAATACTCGGCAAAATCGACCTCAACAGCAACACCCCTACGGTAAAACCGGTAGCAACACCGGCCGACGAGGTGAAGCCAGAGCCTAAGCCCGAAGTGAAACCCGAACCCAAACCGGAGGTGAAGCCTGAGCCTAAGCCCGAAGTGAAACCCGAACCCAAACCGGAGGTGAAGCCTGAGCCTAAGCCCGAAGTGAAACCCGAACCCAAACCGGAGGTGAAGCCTGAACCCAAGCCCGAAGTGAAACCCGAGCCTAAACCGGAGGTGAAACCTGAACCCAAGCCCGAAGTGAAACCCGAACCGACTGTAGCCGAGCCGCAAGCAGAGACGAAACCCGCTGAGCCCGAGGTATTCAGACTGCACACGGCTGACGAACTGCAGGTACGCGCACCGCAACTTAACGTTGTCGGCAAAATCGACCTTTCGGCTATCAATCAGTCCACCAGACCGAAAAAGAAACAGAAAGAAGACCGACGCAAAGCCAAACCCGGCACACCCGGAGCCGCAGGCACACAGTCATCTGCCAACGCAGGCGACCGCAAGAAACGCAAACGCATCTCCGGCGAGAAAATCGACGTGGAAAAAGCCGGCAAGCAGGCCGGACAAGGCGGCAACCGCAACAACGACGGCAAAAAACAGCGTTCCGAAGCCAACAAAAACAACCAGCACAACAACGGCGACCGCAACAACAACCGTCGCCCCGTCCACAATGAAGTGAACGAAGAGGATGTGCAGAAACAGGTCAAGGAAGTGCTGGCCCGACTTACCGCCAAAGGAAACAAAGGCCAGAAAACCGGAGCGAAATGGCGTAAAGAAAAACGTGAGGCATTCGCCAACCGCGAGCACGAACGCGCCGAAATGGAAGAAGCTGAAAGCCGCGTGCTCAAGCTCACCGAATTCGTGACGGCCAACGACCTCGCGTCGATGATGAACGTGCCCGTCAACAACGTCATAGCCACCTGCATGAGCATGGGCGTGATGGTATCCATCAACCAGCGTCTCGACGCCGAGACCATCAACATCGTGGCCGAAGAATTCGGATTCCGCACCGAATACATTTCCGCGGAAGTAAGCGAAGCCATAGCCCAGGAAGCCGACAGCGAAGAAGACCTTGAAACCCGTCCGCCCATCGTCACCGTGATGGGTCACGTGGACCACGGCAAAACTTCACTG
Source organism: Muribaculaceae bacterium (assembly GCA_011959405.1). GTDB lineage: Bacteria > Bacteroidota > Bacteroidia > Bacteroidales > Muribaculaceae > UBA3263. The sequence goes on along the minus strand of BLLX01000033.1, from coordinate 12,076 downwards.
CTCGACTACATCCGCCAGGCCAACGTGATCGCAGGCGAAGCCGGCGGCATCACCCAGCATATCGGTGCATACAACGTGAAACTTGCCGACGGACGCCATATCACGTTCCTCGACACCCCCGGCCACGAAGCCTTCACCGCCATGCGTGCCCGCGGCGCAAAAGTGACCGACCTCTGTATCATCATCGTGGCGGCCGACGACGCCGTGATGCCGCAGACCGTCGAAGCCATCAACCACGCATCTGCTGCCGGTGTGCCCATCGTATTTGCCATCAACAAGATCGACAAGCCCCACGCCAACCCCGACAAGATCAAGGAAGAACTCGCCTCCATGAACTATCTCATCGAGGACTGGGGCGGAAAATACCAGAGCCAGGACATATCCGCCAAAAAGGGTCTCGGAGTCGAGGACCTTATGGAAAAAGTGCTCCTCGAAGCCGAAATGCTCGACCTCAAGGCCAACCCCAACCGCCGCGCCGTAGGCTCCATCATAGAGTCCTCGCTCGACAAGGGACGCGGCTATGTGGCCACCGTACTGGTGCAGAACGGCACCCTCAACGTCGGCGACATAATCCTCGCCGGCACACACTACGGCAAGGTCAAGGCCATGTTCAACGAACGCAACCAGCGTGTCAAGGAAGCCGGCCCCGCCACTCCCGTGCTCATCCTCGGACTCAACGGCGCCCCCACTGCAGGCGACACCTTCAACGTGATGGAATCCGAGCAGGAAGCACGCGAAATAGCCACCAAGCGCGAGCAGCTCCAGCGCGAACTCTCCGCACGCACCAAGAAAATGATCACACTGGAAGACATTGGCCGCCGCCGTGCCATAGGCAACTTCCAGGAACTCAACATCATCGTCAAGGGCGACGTCGACGGTTCCATAGAAGCACTCTCGGACTCGCTGCTGAAACTCTCCACTGAAGAGATTCAGGTCAACGTGATCCATAAGGCCGTCGGAGCCATCTCCGAAAGTGACGTGGACCTCGCATCGGCTTCCGACGCCATCATCATCGGCTTCCAGGTACGTCCCTCGCAGGCAGCGCGCCGCGCTGCCGAACGCGAAGGCGTCGACATCCGTCTCTACTCCGTCATATACCAGGCCATCGAGGAAGTCAAGGACGCCATGGCCGGCATGCTCGCTCCCGAAATCAAGGAAGAGATCACCGGTTCGGCCGAAGTGCTCCAGACCTACCACATCAGCAAGGTCGGAACGATTGCCGGCGCCATTGTCCGCGAAGGCAAGATCAAGCGCAGCAACAAAGTGCGCCTGATCCGCGACGGCATCGTACGCTACACCGGAGAACTCGGATCGCTCAAACGATTCAAAGACGACGTCAAGGAAGTGCTTTCGGGCTACGACTGCGGCATCTCCATCGCAGGCTACAACGACCTCAAGGAGGGCGACATAATCGAAGGCTTCGAAGAAGTGGAAGTATCACGTACGATTTGATCGCCCATATCAACATCGGAAGCAACCTCGGCGACCGCGCCGCCCACATAAACGCTGCGATTGACCTGCTCGGCTCCACAGCCGGGCGGGTCATCGCGGTGTCCTCTCCGTGGCACTCCGGTCCGTGGGGCTACGATTCACCCAACATGTTTATGAACGTCGGCGTGAATATAGACACCGACCTGTCGCCGACGGCACTTCTCGACACCGTAAAAACGGCCGAACGCACCATCGATCCCGACGGACACCACCGCACCGCCGAAGGCGGCTATGCCGACCGCGCCATCGACATCGACATCATAGCCATGGGCGACGAGATACGCCGGTCGCCGGATCCGCAGCTTCCCCACCCCCGCATGCACCTCAGGCCGTTCGTGCTCGGCCCTATGGCCCAGATACTGCCGCAGTGGCGCCACCCGCTGCTCGGAGGTATCTCTCCGGCAAAATTATTAGCGGCGATGTATAATAATTGAATCACAGCACCCGTTAATTTATTAAAATATTTTAACCAAACGAATCACCACTGTCCCGATAATGAAGTTGCGCAACACTCTCTTAGGACTCTGCTTGATACTGCTGATGGGTTCATGCTCATCAAACAAGACCGTCCTCCCCTACTTCACCGACCTGACCGAAACACACGGATCAGTGCCTAAAGGCTCCTTTGAACTGACCATCGTGCCCGACGACGAGCTCGTGATCAACGTCACCGCTGCCAACATGGAAGCGGTCGAACAATTCAACGTCCCCTATCAGCGCACACGCACCAACGACTTCAACAACGCCGGCAACGGAACCCTCGAGAGCCAGATCATCACCTCGCGCAACAACGCCATATCCTATCAGACCTACCGGGTCAACGAAGCCGGATTCATCTCCTTCCCCGTGCTCGGCAAACTCCATGTGGCCGGAATGACCATCGGACAGCTGGCCCTATTCCTTGAAGAAAAAATCAGCGCCCAGGTCATCAACCCCATGGTCACCGTAGAACTCGTCAACTTCCACGTCAACGTAATGGGTGAAGTAGCATCGCCCGGCGCACGCCTGGTAAACCGCGAGCGCTACTCGATTCTCGACGCTCTGGCCGACGCCGGCGACATCACCCCCTACGGCGAACGCAAAAACGTGCTCCTCATACGCGAGGAAAACGGCGAACGGGTCTACCACAGGCTCAATCTCAACGACTCCGAATCGACGCTCAACTCTCCCTACTTCTACCTTAGGCAAAACGACGTGATCTATGTCGAGCCAAACAAGATCCGCCAGGCCAACGCAAAAGTCGACCAGGACAAATCCTTCAAACTCTCCATGACATCCGTGATCGTAAGCGCCGCATCCGTCGTGGCATCACTCATAATCGCACTCTTCGCCAAGTAAGAATCCACGAGACATGAAACAGAACAACTCCGAATTGTTAGACATCGGCGGACTCATCCGCATGTACATATCCAAATGGTACTGGTTTGCCATATCGGTCGCTGTATGCTGCCTGATAGGATTCGGCATATCTCGGATCGTTGAATCTAAATACATAGTCCGGTCAAGCCTCATAATCGAAGACGACGGAAGCGGATCTCTGCTGAAAGCCGGCATGGGCGACATGTCGTCGCTGCTCGGCGGCAACACTTCTGCCGACGACGAAGCCATGATCGTCAACTCCCACGCCGTGCTCCGCGAAGTCTCCCGCCAGCTCGGCATATACCGCCGCCACACCGTCCGGCTGATGCCCACGGTCCACCGGTTCCTCTACACGGGCTATCCCGTCGAGGTCACTCCGGATCCGGCCATAAACCTCGACACTCTCCAGAACACCCTGATATTCCGCGTCAGCGTCCACAAAAACGGCTCCACAGCCGACATCAGGGTCAAAGACCTCGAACAGACTCTGCTGAAACTCTCCGACGTGAAACTGCCCGCGGTCGTCAACACCGGCTTCGGCAAATTCACCGTGAGTCTCACTCCCGACTATCCCGAAGGCGAAAGCCTGGTATCCAACATCTGGCTGTCGGGCTACGACGACGCGGCCGACTTCCTCGCCAAAGAACTCGCCATAGGCGTCGCCGCCAAAAACTCCGCCATGATCAACCTTGAGATGCAGACGCCCCACGTGGCCTTTGCCAAAGACGTCCTCAACACCGTCATGGCCACATACAACAACATGGACGTCAGGCAGCAGATGGCCAAAGGAGCCAAATCGGACGCGTTCATAACCGACAGGCTCACCTATCTCTTCGCCGACCTCACCGACGCCGAACAGAAACTCGAGGACTACAAGGAACGCAACGGCGTGCGCGACGTCATTGCCGACGGCACCTACGACTACACCAAACTCGCGGAGTTCGAGACACAGTACACCACCATGCGCATCGAATCCGAAACCATGGCCAATGTGCTCGACATCCTCAAACACTCAGGCAACGACTACACCCTGATTCCAGTGGTGGGAAAATCGGAAGCCATGATCACCATGATCACCGAATACAACAAAGCCGTGCTCTCGCGCATGCGCATCATGGAATCGGCCCGGCCCGACAACGCCACCCTGCAGACCATCGACAGCCGTCTGAGTCAATCGCGCCAGAACATCATCTCCTCCATGACCAAGGCGCTCGAACAGATGCGCGAGCAGGAAAAAGAATACTATGCCGGCTACACCGCCGTGATGAACAAACTCGGCGGCATCCCCACCCTCGAACGCAAACTGCGCGAACTCTCCCGCCAGCAGAAAATCAAAGAAGAGATCTACCTCTTCCTCCTCCAGAAGCAGGAAGAAAACGCCATCCTTCTGGCCAGTTCCACAGCCAAGGGCAGAATCATCGACGCCGCCTATTCCATCAACAAAAACATAGGCATGTCCACATTCACCATCATGCTCATGGCTATGATGTTCGGACTGGTCATCCCGCCGGTGGCACTCTACGTGATGAAGGTCATGCGCACCAAGTTCTCCACCCGTCAGGAAATGGAGACCCGCATCAACATCCCCGTGCTCGGCGAAGTCTGCACCGACAAGACCGGCGACAGTCTGGTGGTGCGCCCCGGAGGATCCAACTCCACGGCCGAACTGTTCCGCCTGATCCGCACCAATCTCCAGTTTGTGCTCGGATCATCCGACCAGAAGGTAGTGCTGCTCACCTCCACCAAATCCGGCGAAGGCAAGAGCTTCATATCCATCAATCTGGCGGCATCGCTCGCCATACTCGGCAAAAAGACCCTGATCATAGGCATGGACGTGCGCAAACCACGTCTGGCCCAATACCTCGGCATCGAGCCACGCTTCGGACTCACCGAATACCTCTCGTCCGACAAACTCGCCATAGGCGACATCATCACCCGCAACGTACACCTCGACAACCTCGACGTGATCATATCCGGCCCGATCCCGCCAAACCCCTCCGAACTGCTTGCCTCCGACAAGGTGGACCGCATGATCGAAAAACTCCGCGGATCCTACGACTACATACTCATCGACTCCGCTCCTGTGGGCATGGTCAGCGACACTTTCATGCTCGCTCGCGTCAGCGACGCCACGGTCTACGTGACCAGAGCTAACTACACCACATTCTCCGACCTTGATTTCGCCGAAAGCATATACCAGGAAAAACGTCTCAGAAAACTATCCGTCGTCATCAACGGCACAGAAGCCAAGAAAGGCTATGGCTACGGCTACGGAGAGAAAGTAAAATAAAACGCGATGACCCCCGCGACAACAGCGACAGTATCAGCACAAAGCCGCACATACTTCACCGCGCCTGCAGCCCAATGGCTGCAGGCCATCGGTTTTTTACTGTCGCTCGCGCTCTTCTCGCTTGAATTCTGGCCCGCGCTGCTGCTGGTCGGCGTCTTTCTCATACACTCGTTCCGGTCAGACCGCTATTTCTTCCTCATCGAGTTGTTTCTGCTCTGCGGAGGATACGGCTACATACGCCCCGGACAATTCCCCGTCAACTCCTACGACATAGGTCTGCTCATCGGCATCATAGGCATCATAATCTACCGGCGCAACAAAATGGTGAAAAGGCTCACGCTCGCCATGCTCGCCTACTTCGCCGTAATCCTTCTGATAGCATCGACATCAGACGAGACCATGGCCATACAGTTCCGCCGCATACGTCTCTACCTTGGACTCGTGTCCTTCTTCATCCCCATGGTCATATTCGCCAACCGGCAGTTCGAATGGCAGAAATTCATCCACACAGTGATGCTCTTCACACTCACTATCTGCCTGTTCTACACCATCGACACCTTCATACTCAACGGCGGCATCCTCGTCCCCTCGGCCACATGGGTAAGAGACTCCTTCGGCAAGGCCCACTACTCCAGCATATCCCACCTCGTCTGGGATCCGCTGTCACTCTGGTGGCCGCGCCACTACCCCTACGGACTATACTGGATGGCCCTGTGCATCATACCGCTGGCCACAAAGCAGGTGCGTCTGCGCCCGCTGCACTACGCCCTGGTATTTCTGGCCATATTCGCAAGCCGCACCATGACATTCATGGCCGGAATCCTCATAGGCTTCGCCAGCTTTGCCGGACAAGCCAAAAAGATGATCAAATACTCGCTCGGCACCATAGTGGTCCTCTCGGCGCTGTATGCCGTCGACTCCTCCCTTGGCAGCCCCATGCGTGTGGCATCGACAGTCGACCAGTTCACATCACTGTCCACCGCGGCCGACCAGGTCGACCTTTCAGAATTCGGATCCGGACGAATGGCACAGATCATCCCCAAATGGGAACTGCTCTTCCGGCTCAACCGCCAGTGGCTCGGATTCGGCTTCCTGCACCCTGAACTGACCACCAATCCGAAATACGCCATCACCAACGAATACTACACCGACACCAGCCGCTCCGAAGAAGTGGCCACAGCCGTCGAGGTCACACAGGTGCAGACCATCTTCGACATAGGTTTCGTCGGCCTTCTGGTCCAGACCGCATTCTACGTCGGACTCTATTTCATGATCCGCCGGCTCCGCCACGCGTCATATTATCTGTGCGTGCTCATCACCATCAGCGTGTTCGGACTTGGCGGATTTGCCGGACTGAGCCTTAACGACGGACTATTCCTGCTGGGGCTGACACTCGGCGCCATCCTTCTGTCCAATCCCGAATGCCGGCTTGCCAGCTTCCCCTCCGACAGTTCCACAACCACTACCACACCGCAGCCATGATTCCAAAGACAATACATTATTTCTGGGCCGGATCCGACACCATGCCGGAAAACCTCAGAAAATACATAACAAGCTGGCAAAAATTCTGTCCGGACTACGAACTCAGGCTCTGGACCCCCGAATCCTTCGCCGACAATTGTCCCCGGTGGATACGACAGGCCATCGACGCTAAAAAATATGCTTTTGCCGCAGACTATGCCCGCGCATACGCCCTCTATCATTTCGGAGGAATCTACCTCGACACCGACGTGGAAGTGATCCGCCCGTTCGACCACCTGCTGCACCTGCCCTACGCATTCGGGCGAGAATCGGAGGGCAACGCCATGGAAACCGGCACTTTCCTGTCCGAAAAAGGCAACCCTATGTTCAAGGCCCTGCTCGACTACTATGACTCCAGACCGTTCATCAAACCCGACGGCACCCCCGACATGCTCGCCATTCCTCGGGTCATAGACAACGTTACCCGCGGCAGATTCAGGATCGTCGACATAAACTCACCTGAGGAATTCGGACCCGAACCGCCGGACACCACCATCTACAGGCTGCCTAAAGACTTTTTCAGCCCCATAGACCTGCAGACAATGAAACTGACCGTCACCGGCAACACGGTCACCATCCACCACTTCGTCGCCTCATGGAAACCGGCGTCCTTCCGATTCAAAAAAAAGATCCAGCGCGCCATAGGCCCCGGACTCACCCTATTCATCATAAAAATCAAGAACATATTCCGAAAATGACCCTACCGGACCATGCTCTCTGCCGGATGTCATTGCCCGATATACCTGAACAGACCCCATAAATGACCCCACAGGAACTTGAAATAATGCACAAGGTCCTCACAATCGGACCCTCAATAAAAGGAAAAGGCGGCATGGAATCCGTGCTGACGGCCTACAGTGAATCCATACCCGGATTCCGCCTTCTCCCCACCAACTCTCCCAAAGGGACTGTAGCAGGATTCTTCGTGGCCCTGCGCACAGCCCTGACCATGCCCATCGAACGCCTGCGCGGACGCTCCATACTCCATGTCCACACCGCATCCGGAAAATCATTCGTAAGAAAGGCGGCATTTATCCGCTGGGGACGCTTCCTCGGCTACAAAGTCATATTCCACAGCCACTGCGGAGCCAGCAAAGACTATTTCCGCTCCATCGGCATCCCCAAGGCACGCCGCACGCTCGAACTCGCATCGTCCATCGTGGTGCTCTCCCAGTCATGGAAAGAATACTACGAAAGCACCTTCCACTTCTCCGACGTGCACATACTCAACAACCCCGTCTACATTCCCGTAGCGCCCGCTTCGCCCGCATCCTCCGAGCCGCTGCGGCTCCTGTTTCTCGGCAAGATCTGCGACGACAAAGGCATATTCGACCTCCTCGACGTATTCACCAGACACGCCGACAGATGGCGCGGACGCGTCAGGCTCACGATCGGCGGCATGGGCGAGGACGAACGGCTCGTCAGGCAAATACGCGAATCCGGGCTTGGCGACATGATCGAATTCATCGGATGGGTCACCGACGAAAAAAAAGAAAAAGCATTCGCCGCGTCCCACATACTCATCCTGCCCTCCTACTTCGAAGGCCTGCCCGTATCCATCCTCGAGGCCATGGCCCACCGCAAGCCCATCATATCCACACCCGTAGGCGGCATTCCCGAAGTGGTGGAGACACACCGCAACGGCATCCTCTTCCCTCCGGGCGACAAAAAAGAGATGGCACAGGCCATCGACTGCTACCTGCTCAACCCCGACATGATCGAACGTCACGGCTCCCTCGGTGCACAGAAAGTGAAGCCCTACGCCACCGAAACCATAGCCGAAGAACTGCTCCAGATCTACAAAAACATATGATTGATGGAGAATAAACCCGCCACCACCATACGCATACTCAATGCCGACATACTCGACATAACCCGCGACGAACTCCTGCGCAGGCTCGACCGAGGAGTGCTCGTCACACCCAATGTCGACCACCTCGTCAAGCTACAGAGCGACCCTGAGTTCCTCCGCATATACCGGCAGGCCGAATGGGTTGTCTGCGACAGCAAAATCATCCAGATCATGTCGCGCATGCTCCGCAGGCCGTTTCCCGAAGCCATCCCCGGAAGCAGCTTCTTCACCGCATTCTACCGCTACCACAAAGACGACCCAGATTGCCGCATATTCCTGCTCGGCGCCGCCGAAGGCGTGGCCCTCAAAGCCATGGACAACATAAACCGGGCCATGGGCCGCGACATTGTGGTGGGAGCACACTCCCCCTCCTTCGGCTTTGAAAAAAACGACGAAGAATGCCGCGGAATCACTGAAATCATCAACCGCAGCGGAGCCACCGTGGTGCTCGTCGGAGTCGGCGCGCCAAAACAGGAAAAATGGATCGACCGCTGGAAAGACCAGATGCCCGGAGTAAGACTCTGGATGGCCCTCGGAGCCACCATCGACTTCGAGGCCGGCACCCTGCAGCGCGCTCCCATGGCATTCCGCAAAATAGGCATGGAGTGGTTCTACCGTTTCGTCAAAGAACCCCGGCGGCTCTTCCGCCGATATTTCATCGACGACATGAAATTTTTCATATACTTCACCCGCCAGCTTCTCGGGTCATACAAAGATCCTTTTGCATAATCCTGATTTTTTAATTACTTTTGGGGTGCCCTAAGCCATATGCCTTAAACTGAACCATCGACAATCAACCATAAACTTTTAACCATAAACAATAAACCAAAAACACTTTTCTATGAAAAGAACTTTACTCACATCGGCCCTTGCCATCGCACTGGGCTTCTCATCGGCTTATGCTGCCGACGGCGACATCACGGTCACCGTTGACTACAGCAACGGCTCCGTAGCCGGCCGCACATGGACAAGCACCGCCACTCCCGGTGCCACAGTATCAATGAACGGCGGCGATCTCCTTGAGAACAACGGCTACCTTTTCTTTAACACAGCGGCCCAGACCCGCACCGTAACCATAGCGTCCACATCCGACGAATACTACGTATCGGCCTACACAATGTCCGTTACCAGCGAGAGCACCGATGTGGTCACTTTCACTGCCGGCACACAGTCTGTGGCATCATCCCCCACACCGCAGACCTTCGCTGTGAGCGGAATCACAGAAGAGGAAACCGCTTCGTTCACCATCACTCCCGCAGTTGCCGAAGCAAAAAAAGCAACAGTAAAGGAATTCACCGTAACACTCTCCAAAAAGGCCGGAACAACCCCCGAACCCGAACCAGAACCCGAAGTTGACTACACCCTCAACCTCGGCAATGTATCTGGCTCCGGACGTTACATCAATTCAATGTCAATAACCGACGGAGAATCAACTACAACCATAAGCAGCCTGCGCGGAGCCAATCAGGCCGGACAAGTTTACTACGATAAAAGCGCCAACACATTCACTACAACACCCGGCGCTACCGTCAACATCACCTTCACCGGCGGTGGTGAATGGATGCACAGCTACTGCTATGTAGACTGGGAAAAAGACGGCTTCCACTATTCCGGTCCATCAGACTATCTTGATATTGACACAAATGCGGGTATATCCGAACAGTACAAACTCAAAGAAAACGTTGATCTGGTATGGTTCAACTGCTGGACCCCGACAGAAGCTGCTGAAAACTGGTACAGCAGCACCGGATATCTTGGCAATAAGAACACCGACGGCAACATCCACGCAACCAAGATCAACAACACCGTGTTGTCGTTTACCGTACCCGAAAATGCAACCGGCAACTACCGTGTACGCGTAAAAACCGCATGGTCTTCACTGGATCCCAACGGCGGACGCGACTCTATGAACGAAAACAACACTATCCAGAGTAACAACGGACAGATAGTTGACTTCACACTGGTTGTTGAAAAAGCGCCCGAACCCACCGAAGGCACCGGATCCATCAAATTTGACCACGAGATAGAAGGATCAGACGGCATCTACTCGAAAATCCAAAACATCACCTTCATTCTGCCCGAAGGCGCCACTACCACCGGCAACGGAACCATCAAAGTTGAAACAGAGACGTACATCTATGATGAAAACGACGAACCTATCGAAGGTGATCATGTCGTAACTGAATACAACGCAAGCGATCTCACCGCCCACCCGTCCATCTCAGGCACATACATTCTCACCCTCAACGAACCCATCGAACCATCAAAGAATGAGGAGGTCATATCTGTAGCAGTAACCGTACCCGCAAATTTCTTTGCCGTATATAACGACAAACACCAGGTTATCACAACCATCAATTCGTTCCGCAAAGAAGCATTTGTAATATTCTATCCGGAAGGCAACATACCCGACACCACTTTCGAACTCACTACCACCCCCGCCGGCGGCGAAATTGTGGAAGCCCTCCCGAAAGTGACATTCTTCGCTCCTGAAAACTCCGAATGGTGGAACCCCAACAACGACTGCTCAGAAAAGGCCGTTATCACCCGCAACGGTGAAACAATCGCAACCTACCCCGCATCAATTGTCGCCGACGAATACTACAACTACGGTGAGGACTCATACTATCTCCCCGTTCCCCAAGACAACAAGGCTGGCACATATACCCTCACCGTTCCCGAAAAGTTCTTCAAAAGCAACCTCGGCTACAGCGCCGCCAAAACCATCACATGGACTGTGCTCGGTTCCTACACTCAGGAACAGGGTATCATATTCCCCGATGAAATCGTAGGCGAAGTGCCCGCAATCAGCTTCTTCTACATCCCCATGCCTGAAAACTCCGCAGTGACAGGAAACGGCGAAATCACAATCAAATCCGAGGAAACATCCGAGACTGTAGCTACGATCTCTGCCGACAATGTCACCTACAACACCGGCAAAAAGGCATACCAGGCTACTCTGACAGAACCGATCGAAACCGAAGGCACATACAAGATCGCTGTGCCCCGCGGATTCTTCCAGATTGTCAGCGAAGATGACGCTCAGGTGCCCACAATGATAGTTGAGGCCATACACGCCACCATCAAAGTCGTGATAGAGGAAGACAGCGAACCCGTGGCACTGACCGTTACTCCTGCCGAAAGCACAGTCAACGCTCTGCCCTTCATCACCATCACCTACATCGATGAAGAAGGCACCCGGATGTCCATCATGCCCACCGGCGAAGACGAAGACGCCGTCATCACCCTTGCCAAAGGCACTGAAACCGTCCTCTCATTCGACTTTGATTCAATCTTCGACCACTTCGCAATGACTGACGAAGAAGTAGAATATGTCAACATCGCATGCGATCTCACCAAAGCAGGCACCTACACCCTCACCATTCCCGCAGGATTCTTCATCGTACCCGAGATCAACGCCGTCAACCAGGCCACCACAATGACATGGACCATCGACGAAAACGTAGGCATCTCTGAAATCGAAGTATCCAACGGCTCACAGACCATCGTCTACGACCTCCAGGGCCGCCGCGCCGATTCCTCTGCCCGCGGTATCCTCATCG
>BLLX01000032.1 GCA_011959405.1 Muribaculaceae bacterium | reverse complement strand
ACCGCAAATTTAACACTTTTCCAAAAATTCATGCACCGGCATTTCGGCTTGACCCGGAAAAACAAGATCATCCGGATTACCGCGTTCGCCAAGCATAGAAGCCGCCTGTGTATTCAAGTCAAGGTATTCAAGCCCGCCGGTTTTCTGTTGAGTAAAGACGATACGCCTGCCAGCATGCCATTCCTGCACCTCAAGCCACTTCAATTTCACTATGTCACTCCAACGTAAGCCGGTTAGGCATGAAAAGAAAAATGCCTGTGCAAGATCTTTGTCCGGCGGAGGTGTTTTGCTAAGCTTCCTTATTTCGTCAATCGTCAGAAATTCCCGGTCTGACTCAGGCTCTTTGAAGCGCTCAACACCGATTGTGGGATTCAGCCTGATCATACCCTCGCGCATCGCGATGTTGAATACCGAGCAGAATTTCTGAAACATCAGCGCTTTCGTTCCCTGTGATATCCGTTTTGGCTCAACATCGCGCTTGCGTGTATCAATGGCCCATTGCATCGCTTTTGTGTCAAGATAGTCACGAAAGCCGCGCACCCATTGCGGCGTAATCTCTGCAAATGTTATCCGCTCATTAGGTTCATACTTCAGAACATGCGCAAGACAATTCTGCCAACTTGTTTTTGTAGTTCCGTCTTTACGATCGATAATTTTGCGCATAACATCAAGAAACATCGCATCTTCGTATGTCGCCACATCAATGCCGAAATCCTTTGACTGCATTTCGACAATCCGCTTTGCGCGTATCGCTTCGGCGAACTTCAGCGTTTCTTTGTTTTTCTGTTTGTCCTCGCGTGTCTTTTCAGGCACAAGATACAATTTCAGGTACTCGTTCGTCCGTTTTCCATCGCGACAAATGTCGAGATACAGCGCGAATGTACCATTTTTTCTAGGTCGCTTGCGTAAGTATACAATTTCCTTTTTCTTCTGAGCCTTCATTGCGATAAGTTTATGTTGCTCATGTTGCGCTAATAAATTTGCGCAACATAAACGCACCGCAAATATAGCATTTATTTAGCTTACACACGCACACATCTGCAAAAAAATAAAAGACGCATCATAAATGCTTGTACCTGTTACACTGTGCATTTACGATGCGTATGTATGCCGTTTGAGTGAGTTGACTGAAAATACAGTTTTTCCTACTAAAATTCGCTCGAAAAATGAAAGCGGATAGCGGGAAAGTCATTCTGGGCCATGGTCAGCACATAGGATGAATCGGCAAGAAAGACATCCCGGCCTTCGCGGTCCACAGCCATGAACTGGTGTTTGCGCTTCTTGAAAGCAGAGAGAGCTTCAGCATCGTCGCTCTCGATCCAGCAGGCTTTATAAAGCGATATCGGCTCCCAGCGACATTGTGCCCCATATTCATGAAGAAGACGATATTGTATTACCTCAAACTGCAGCTGCCCCACAGTGCCAATAATCTTGCGACCGTTGAACTGATTGGTGAACAACTGAGCAACACCTTCATCCATGAGCTGCTGCACGCCCTTGTCCAGCTGTTTGGTTTTCATCGGATCGGTGTTCTCGATATATTTGAACATTTCAGGCGAGAAACTGGGCAGTCCGCGATAGTGCAGCACTTCGCCAGAAGTAAGAGTATCCCCGATCTTAAAGTTTCCGGTGTCAGGAATGCCGACTATATCACCCGGAAACGCTTCGTCAACAATGCTTTTTTTCTGGGCCATGAAAGCCGTAGGCGCGGCAAAACGAAGCTGTTTTCCCGAGCGCACATGAAGATACGGTGCATTACGCTCAAACTTGCCTGAACATACTTTCACAAAAGCGATGCAGCTACGGTGATTCGGATCCATATTGGCATGAATCTTGAACACAAATCCGGAAAACGGCTCTTCGTCGGGGCTTACCTCGCGCTCTTCGGCCTTAACCTTCTGGGGCTCGGGAGCGATCTTTACAAAACAGTCCAGCAATTCCTTTACACCGAAAGTGTTGAGTGCAGATCCGAAAAACACAGGTGCGACCATAGCGTTTCTATAGTCTTCGACTGAAAATTCAGGATACACACCCTCGATCAGTTCAAGATCCTCGCGCAATTTAGCGGCATCCTGTTCTCCGACCGCATCCTCAATTCTGGGATCATTGACATTGTCTATCTCGACACGCTCGCTTACCCGTTGCTTGTCCGGTGTGAACAGGTCCAGAGAATTTTCATAAATATTATAGACGCCCTTGAATTTCGCTCCTATATTAATAGGCCATGAGAGAGGACGCACCGATATTTTCAGTTCCGATTCAAGCTCATCAAGAATATCAAACGGATCACGGCCTTCGCGGTCAAGCTTGTTTACAAAGATGATAACCGGAGTGTTGCGCATACGGCACACCTCCATCAGCTTCCTGGTCTGCTGTTCCACACCCTTGGCCACATCCACAACTATAATGACGGAATCGACGGCAGTGAGCGTGCGATATGTGTCTTCAGCGAAATCCTGGTGACCGGGAGTGTCAAGAATGTTTATCTTATAGTCTCCATAGTTGAATCCCATGACTGATGTGGCGACGGAAATTCCGCGTTGTTTCTCAATTTCCATCCAGTCTGACGTGGCCGTCTTTTTGATTTTATTGCTTTTTACAGCTCCGGCAATATGGATTGCTCCACCAAAAAGCAGCAATTTTTCAGTCAAGGTAGTTTTACCCGCGTCAGGGTGTGATATGATGGCAAATGTGCGCCGTCTTGATATTTCGTCAGTAAGCTGAGACATATTTATTTCAGTCGGTTAATACAATCTTGAAGCGAGTCAATCCAATTCGGTGTCTTGACTCCGTAGGTGAGACGTATGCGGCTCTTGTCGAGCACACTGAATGAAGGACGCGCGGCTGCTGTGGGCCAGTCTTCCGTAGGTATAGGAGTGATATGGCAGTCCTTTATTCCGGCAAGCCACAGTGTCACTCTGGCAAAATCATACCATGAACATACTCCCTCATTGGCAAAATGGTATATACCCTGAACCCATTGAGGTGACTTTAATATGCACGCTATGGCCCGTGCAAGATCCGCGGCATAGGTGGGAGAGCCAATCTGGTCAGACACCACACGTATGTCGGAACTCTGTCGCCCGAGTTCAATCATTTTCTTCACAAAATTCTGTCCGAACGGAGAATATAGCCACGACGTGCGCACGATGATACTGTCTGGCGCAAGTGCAAGCAAAGCCGTCTCTCCAAGCCGTTTTGTAGTGCCGTAATGAGAACAGGGGTTCACTTTGTCACTCTCGCGGTAAGGACGCCACGTCTTTCCGTCAAACACATAATCCGTGGATATATGTATGATTTTCGCACCAAGCGAATCGGCGGCCACAGCCAGATTTTTAACAGCGTCGACATTGACCGCCGCACACAAGGCCTTGTCCTCCTCGGCTTTGTCGACGGCAGTATAGGCCGCACAATTCACGATATGCGTCACTTCATAGTCCTCGAGATAACGCTTCACAGCCGCCGCATCAGTCAGATCCAGTTCGTTTTTATCGGCAAACAGCAACGGCACTCCCGCCATATCCTGAGGGAGCACAAGCCTGAGTTCGTTTCCCAACTGCCCGTTGGATCCTGTAACCAATATCTTCATTTCAGACAATCAATGTTTCGACAACTGCAAATTTACGGATTTTTTTGTAATCGTCCAACGGCTCTTTTCAAAGCGCCGGACATACCGTCACAGAAACTCCGGGATGCTTCTTTGCCACATATCGCCGCACAAAGCCGACCGTGTCGGCGGCAATCAGGGGATCGGCACTGTCGAAATAAGTATTATAAACTACTGAATGCAACGGAATATGACGGGCGGCAAGGGCTTCAAGCGACAAAATCGTATGATTTATCGACCCGAGAGTCCCGTTTGTGACAAGACACACCGGCAGATGACGCGTAGCGATATAATCTATTGTATAGAAATCATCGGTCAGCGGCACCATCAGTCCGCCGGCACCCTCAATAAGCACCACATCGAATTTCTCCGACAGACGACGCGTACATTCATCTATAATGTCGACATCAATCTCCCTGCCGTCTATCGACGCGGCTAATTGCGGAGAACAGGGATATGAAAATATCTGTGGCGCAGTGGTATGATCCAGATCTTCCGGGAGCAGGTCTATGCCCTGAATTCTCCGGTGAACTGCTATATCTCCCGACTGCCCGCATTCTCCGGTCTGAATGAATTTCTGCGTCACCACTGTCTTGCCTTCGGCCGACAGGCTGCGCGCCAGCCATCCTGTGGCATAGCTTTTACCGGCGTCCGTATGTATGCCGCTAACAAATATTACTTCGCTCATTGTGATTTTCTTAGAATGAAATATACAGGATTGTATGTCAATGCCGCACGACCGTCGGAACGCAACGGATACGAGGTCAATATTTTAGTCAACGGCACCGACGATTTACGCCCGTTGACTCCTGTAGAACGCAGATGCCGGATCACATCTATAGGAGAGGAAAACACTTTCGTTATAATGCCTTCATGAAGTTCAAGCAGTTCCATTCCGGCAGGCACGATTCGTCTGATCGATTCCAACGAAATATACGGCAGCGGCGTAACACCGGCTTCAGTCAGTTCATGAAACGTCTGCGGACCGAAAGAGGAAATAACTACCAGACCTCCAGGAGCCAACACTCCGGCACATCGTTCAAGGAACCCGGACAGAGAATTAAACCACTGCACGGTGCTGGCCGAGATGATCATATCGACAGAATCGGGAGCCAACTCCATTATTGCAGTCTCACCATCGCAAATCGCGGTTTCGCCAAAAGGCGACGGAATGTCAAGAATATCCCACAATACAAGCCGTTTCGGACGAAGTTCAGGAGCATACAACCGTGTCATAGCTCCGTTGCCATAGCCTATTTCCAGAACCGATAACGGCGTTTTATTCAGGCTTCCACAATGCTTCCGACACATACTCCACAAATGTTCCGCGATACGGATCTGGACATCGGCTTCCGACATATACGTCTGTAAGCCACGTGCAAACCGACGGCCCACAAGCGGCTTATTGATAACCAAGGCATCAACGATCCGTTGCCAGTCGGGGACATGTGCTCCTGTCATTTCCAATATATCCGCCCTACCCTGCCATGCACAACGCTGATTATCCGGAGGAAATATCATGTCATTATCCGAAATCACCGCACGGTCCCATCTTATGCCGGCAGCAGCCCCCGCCGCAAGCACGACCGCAAGTTCATCGCCAAGTTCATCAACGGAACGCGACGGC
Source organism: Muribaculaceae bacterium (assembly GCA_011959405.1). GTDB lineage: Bacteria > Bacteroidota > Bacteroidia > Bacteroidales > Muribaculaceae > UBA3263. The sequence continues at coordinate 18,126 of BLLX01000032.1, read as the reverse complement.
AGCGGCAGATCCCCTCCCCCCATGCGCCGTCTGAATTTCAACAATGACTGAGCCGTCAGGCCATCCAATGTAGACCTGTAAATCCGTTCAGGTATCCCTTCCGTGTCCGATACCGGAGTTTCCGTGCCATTGACCGCAACAGTAAGCGTGACTGGCAGTTTACGATACCGTGCCAGTACATTTGAAGCAGCCCAGACACCGAGACTCCACGCCATCACGACTATTTCACTATATCCTGAAAAATCATCCGGCACAGACAGGTCTGTATATCCCGACAACACTGCCACATCATATCCCGGACATACGAGTCCTCCGAATGCAGATGCATCAGTGCTCCACCCGGCAAATATCAGCAACAGCCTTGTATTATCTTCTCTGACAATATATTCTATCTGCATGATAACAGGATTTTTGAATTCACAAGTCTGACAATATCATCATCTTTGATGTCAAGACTAAGGCTAAACCGCAGACGCTCAGTGCCCGGCGGAACTGTAGGCGTGCGTATAGGCAATACTTTAAATCCTTCCTCAAGCAATACGGCAGACAGTTCAAGCGCTGACGATGACGAGCCGGTGACGAGCGGCTGGATATGGGATACATGTGTCGATCCAGTAGCTTTGCACAGCAACTCCGCCATTTTTCGCAGCCGTCTGCGTCCGGCATCCATGCCCACTATTCTGTCGATGACAAAACGGCTCCAGGCGCAGTTGACAGGCGGCAAAGCCGTTGAAAAGATAAACGATCTGGTCTTATTGATCAGAAAGTCACGCATGTCTACATTACCAACCGCAATGAACGCGCCCATAGATGCCGCTGCCTTGCCAAGAGTGCCTATTATAAAATCCACCTCGGGAATATCCACAGCCAGACCAAGTCCTGAACGGCCGATAACACCAAAAGCATGCGCCTCATCCACATATAGCAACATGTTACGAAAACTATGCTTCAGCGCGGCAATCTCCTCAAGAGGAGCCATGTCGCCGTCCATGCTGAACACCGATTCGGTCACAACGAGCACCCTGTCATAATCTCCGGCTTTCTTTTCAAGAATACGCCGCAAGTGATCCACATCATTATGCCGGAAACGCTCAAACGCCGACCGCCCCAGCACTATGCCGTCAATAATACTTGCATGTACAAGTCTGTCGGCCACAACAAGAGTGCGGCCTAACGAGACAAGCGCAGACACTGCACCTACATTAGCATGGTATCCGCTATTGAACAGGAGCACACGGCGTCCATACAGACTCTGCAACACATCTTCAAGCTCACCGTATTCTTTCTGCCGCGAAGCAAGAAGACGTGATGCGGAAGATGTGAACGACGGCAGATCAGCGCCATAATATTCCAGAAATTCCTTTTTGAGCGCGGAGTCTGCACCTATTCCAAGATAATCGTTGGTCGACAGATCAACGACATCCGTATCAGACGTGTCCGATGGAATCGTACGGAAATTATCTGCCGACCGGAGAGATGACAGCGTTTCAATATAATCCTTCATCGGATTATTCCTATCATTTGTTCTATAAGATATCCGAGATCAGCGTCAGAAATGACATACGGCGGCATGATATAAACATTTTTGCCGAAAGGACGCACCCAGATTCCACGTTTCACACATTCCTGCTGAAAACCGGCAAGATCAACAGCGTTTTTCATTTCGATCACACCGATGGAACCGAGGACTCTCACATCGGCCACTCCGGGCAGCGATGACGCGGCAGATATGTGACGGCGTATTTCTCCTTCAATATGCTTCAGACGCGAACACATATCCTGCTCACGCAGCATCTTGATAGACTCTACGGCAACCGCACACGCAAGAGGGTTGGCCATGAACGTAGGCCCGTGCATCATCACTCCGGCCTCTCCACGGGAAATCGTATCGGCCACATCCTGTGTGGTGAGCACAGCGCTCATGGTCATATAGCCTGCCGTGAGTCCTTTGCCTATGCACATTATATCAGGCTGTACTCCGGCGTGTTCCCAGGCAAACATCTTGCCTGTGCGCCAGAATCCGGTGGCAATCTCATCAAAAATAAGATATATCTCCAGTTCGTCGCACACACGACGCAATTCCCTGAGATACTGCGGATGGTAAAAACGCATGCCGCCAGCGCCCTGAACCACCGGCTCAAGAATGACTGCGGCTATTTCCGAAGAGTGGCTGCGCAGCATTTGCTCCATTTCCACAAAATCAGCCGGATCCCACTGTTCTCCGAACCGCACCCGCGGTGACGGAGCAAAATATCGTACCGGCAAAGCCGTGCCGAAAGCGCCATGCATGCCTGTGACAGGATCGCAAACGCTCATGGCATTCCACGTGTCGCCATGATATCCGGTGCGAATAGTCGCAAAATTGGTCTTGTCGTGAGAACCCGAACGCGACACAGCCGCCTGCACGGCCATTTTCATGGCCACCTCGGTTGCCACTGATCCTGAATCGGCATAAAAGACATTGTGCATAGACGGAGGTGCCACCTCCAGCAACAGTTTGCCCAACTCCACAGCCGGAGCATGTGTGAGTCCGCCGAACATCACATGGCTCATACGGTCCAACTGTCGGCGCACGGCTTCATTAAGCCGCGGATGATTATAGCCGTGAATCTCGCACCACCATGACGACATACCGTCAATCAGACGAGTGCCGTCAGACAAATATATGTGGACGCCCTCCGCACGGTCCACCATGTAGGTAGGCAACGGATCTATTGTGGAGGTATAAGGATGCCATAAGTGCTCACGATCCCAAGGATCATGAAGATGTGACAGTGGTGCTGAAACCATAATCGTTCAATATATTGATGATCTGAGGAATTAAAGGAGTAGAATCCGAATTGTCGATAATCCGGTGATGAGGATAAGACGGAGCAAGTTGAGAAGCAATGCGTGCTCGCACCTGAGGTTCCGTGAGTCCGCTGCGGACCATGACACGGTGCACACGTTGTTCCACCGGAGCAGTCACCTCCCATATCTCATCCACCATGGAGTCAAAGCCGCTTTCATACAATATGGCTGTTTCCACAAATATTAGCGGCAAATCCATACGCGACATCCACATTTTCAGATCCACACGTACAGCACCGTGCACAATTGCATTCAAACGCGACAGTTTCTCTGGATTGGCAAATACCACAGACGACAACTCCTGTCGGCATATCGACCCGTCTTGGGCAATAGCCGATGCGGAGATTTCACCGGCAATACGCCTTTTTATCTCACAGGACTCATCCATGAGTCTGCGCGCCGCGGCATCACAGTCATACACAGGCATGCCCATAGCCCGCAGCATATGGCTTACCACAGACTTACCGGCGCCGATACCACCGGTTATAGCGACTATCATTTTTCGGCCACAGAGAGTCATTACGGTTCGGAAACATTAGCCTGTTTCTGCTCCAGCAGATAATCCACACTATCTACAGCCAGACTCAAACTGTTGCATACGTCAGGAGCAGACCCAACATATACCGGAATCTTTGCCGTAGCCACCGAACGCTTTGAATAGTCAGCCACAACGGTGATATTGCCCACTTCGTTATTATACATGCTCATAGGCACCAGATATGTGACGTCAACACGCGAAGGAAACAGCACAACCGAAGCCTTTGACGGAGCGCCCGCCAATGTAAGCGCCACAGTGCGCTGCTTGGCGATGAGGGGTTCAACAGGCACGGTGACGCGCACACGGTCAGGCTCCATGCGTGTCCCCGCGACAGATTTCAGACGCACTTCGGCAGTAAAGGTTTCCGTAAGATCATTATACGATACCTGTATAGTCGATGCCTGCCTGATTCTTGATGCCATCTGCGGCACAGAATACACAGTCACCGAATCCGGCTCTACTGTGATCGGACCTGCTATGACACATTTCCACGAAGGCGAAGCATCAATGTCGGGAACGACTTTCACGCGCCGTCCCGGCTGTTCGGTATAGATCAGGCTAAGCGAATCCGGATGCACGGACAGAATCTGTGCCGAAGCGCCAAAAAGCGAACGCACCCTGACAGCCATCTCCTGCTCGGAGAAAAGCAGACGGTTGGCGTCCTCATTCCGCATGAGTTCCTTGAACGGAATAGTCATAGCCGGCATTCCGCCCCATGTATAGGAAAACAACGACGATCCACGATCCCGGACGCTAACCTGAACAGTGGCCGGCACATCCGATATGAATGTCAGATCTTTCGGCTGGTCAGAAATTTTAAGCGGCACATGCAATTCCCGCTGGGTGTTGTCATTAAGCGCCATTATCAGCCAGAACACATAGCTCACACAGAGGAACAGGAGAAAGATAAGAATATCTTTCCCCCGTGAGGAATGGAGCACGTCGGCAATATCGCGCAACGTGTCACGAAGTTTACCGATTATGACTTTACTTCTTATCGGCATTCAATGAGTTTGCAGCGTCGTCCTGAGCCTGCTCTGCAGAGGGATAGATCATTGATTTTTCAATGCGGATCTTCACTCCGGAAGCAATCTCAAGCGTCACCACGGTATCTCCGAGTTCAACAATACGTCCATGAATGCCACCGGCGGTTATCACTTTCGAACCTTTGGTGAGCGAATCGCGGAATTTCTTTGTCTCTTTCTGCCGCTTCTGCTGCGGACGTATCATGAAAAAGTAGAATATCACGATGAGCAGGATTATCATGCCCCAGCTCATAAGAGGATTTTCTCCGGTTGCTACTGATTGTAACAGAATCATAAAATGCAGTTTTTTAATTTATTGTGAGAGGTTATTTCAATCATGCCCATGACTTGTGTAAAAGTCCGTCGGCACGAAGTTTGTCCGTTATAGCCGCAATCATGCCGTTGATGAAGGATCCGCTTCTGGGATTGGAATAGCGGTTAGCGATCTCCACATATTCATTGGCGCTGACGCTCAACGGGATCGAAGGATAGTTCATTATCTCGGCCAAGGCGGTGAGCATGATCACGATATCCATCATGGCAAGACGCTCTACATCCCATTTCTTGGTGTTGACAAACTCGTCTATCAATTCCCTATAGTCTTCACGGTGTTCCACAGCAAAGCCGAACAGACCGGCGCCGAAAGCGGCATCCTCATCGTCCTTGTACTGCGACAGAAGATGTGCGTTCTGCCCGTCGCGCGCAAAATTTTTGATTGTCTTTAACGCGAAACTTGACATCACCTCAAGATCATCATTCCAGAATATGGATTTCGACTCGAGATCCTCAGACAAGTCATCCGACGGAACTATCACATTTTTCAGCAACGCACGCCACAATTCGCAATCCTCAGCCATAGACTTTTCGCCGGGAGCCGCTATATAGTCCTTATAAATTTCCGAGTCTGTGACCAGATCCAGAAGACGCTGTATCAGCAACGGATCATCAGTCCATGTGACCGGACGGTCTTTGCGGTAGGCTTCCATCTCCGGATTGAACGCTATGGCGGCGACAAATTTGTTTTCCACAAAACGCATGTCGGGATTCAAGTCTTCAGCCGTGGGCAAATATTTTTCACGTGCAGCATCAATGCGCTGTTCCTGAGCGCGGGTCAGCTCCACAGGCAGCCACAACAAGGCATGATAAAGCTCGTACGATTTATCGAGCGAGACTTTCAGATCCTTGCGTGTGTCGGCAAGCACATTCCGTGTGTCGGAATAATTGCTGAGAGTCTCACACAGCATCTTGGCCCCCATTTCCATACCCCTGATAGTAAAATCAGGATTGGTGCGCATGGCTTCCACTACCGCCGGAGTCTTGATGACCGTAGTGCGTAATACACCTGTCCAGAACGCTATTTCATCTGCAACTTCAGGATTCTTGACCTTGGCGAGTTCACGATAGAAACTGGATACTTTCAGCCGCGCGGCAAGTTCCGGCACAGCAGAGTCGAAAGCGGGCATACGCGCGGCATTGGCGGAAATAAGTCCGCGGACTTCATCATTTCCCATAAGGAAACGGGCTGTGCGGCTGTCGGCATATCTGGCACCGGCGACTGCCGACGCCACTGACGCCGGCACAACGCGGTCACGCACAATTTTATAACCGGACATCTCCAGCATGAGCAGGAGCAGTTCGGCATAGGCCTGAAAGGAATAGCGGCGGTCACGGGACGATGACTCCACCGGAGTCTCTATCTTAAACTCGCTGCGGCTAAGCAGATAACCATAGAGCATCTGCACCACTTTAAGCCTTATCAATACACGATTTACCATAAAGATGTTTTAATTTGACGTGCAAAGGTACGGAATTTAGCTGAAAAAGCCGCCGCCCCACAGCAAAACTTTCCCTGACACGTCTAAATAACACGAAAGAAATAACCGAGAGTTATCTCGATGGACATACCTCTGGATGCAGAAAACACATCGGCCTTAGTGGCATTGAAGATATTGCCGAGTCCATAATAGAACCTGCCTTCCAACATGACCGAATGCCGTCTATGAGCAAAAAATTCACATCCTACCCCACCGGCTATGCCATAATCGAACCGATTGGCGATCTTCATGTCCAGCTGCTCCGTACGCCGGTTGGCCGGATATCCAGACACTGACGACACATCCGCATAGTTAAAATTTGCTTTGATCCTGTCATGAAGCATCAGCCCTACCTCCGGTCCGAGATTCACAAAACATTTCATATGCCTGGAGCCAAAATATATGTGTGTGAGCAAAGGCAGCTGTATGTATGTTAGCCGGCGGCTGTATGAAAAAGGATGCTCCTCGTAATCTTCCTTCCATCCGCGCTGAGTGACATTCAGTTCGGCTATAAGGCCGAATAGTTTCTCTTCCGTATATCGGGCCATAACTCCGAATGTCATTCCTTCGGTCATCTTCTGCCGCACTGTCGGCATAAAAGACATCTGCGACAAAGTTGCGCCACCTTTTATTCCGATTGAAAAATCCGGCGAATAATATCGTTGAGCGACCGACGACACAACAGCAGCAGCAAACAGACATGCAGATATGAGCAACCGTAATTTCTTCATGAGATAAAACGCCGTTGTTCTTTACAGGGATTTATGGTAAAACTTGCCATTCGGCAGGAAATACATGAAATCCAGCGAACTGTTGACCATACCACAGTCGCCCGACGCCGACGGACAGCTAACAGAAATAGCAGACTGAAGTCCATTGAAAAGAGCGGAAATATCGGAATCGGCAGTGCAAAACATCCATTGCATGACATCATATCCCAGAAGGCCGTAGACCGGAGCTGTATTATTCATACTACGCCCATACCAGTCAGTGTATCGCAGCATGACACGTCTTGTGGGATAATTATCCATATCGGCTGAAAAGCGGGAATATATCACAGTGTTTAGCCGGTGCAACTTTTCTTCCATCACACCGCGCAGTATAATCCATTCCGGATAGCCGAACAGACGGACGTCATCGGGATTTCCGGCCGTCTCACGCAAACCGATTAGCGGATCCAGCACCCGCGCAAGCATCTCCCGCGAACCAGACACAGGAATAAACACATATCTGTGGCCAGCGACAAGAGAATCGGCAACAGATTCCGCTGTGAATCCGGAAGGCGTGGAAATTTCCTTATATTCTATGCCCGCTGTTTCCAGTTCTGTCTTCAGCTGGCTCACAAACGGCGCTTTATCAGCCGCTATATCCGGCGCTGTCAATATTACAGGCGTATATCCGGCATAAAGTTCCTTAAGTCCGTCAATAGCCTTGGCATACATCATCTGCTGGGGGATATTGGCCTGCACCACCGACTCATGTCGGAGATAGGCATCATTTTTTACCGCAAACAGATTGATCACACGCGCCGAAGTCGAATCCGCACGTGCAGCTATACGCTCAATACATACGGAATCCTCTGGAGCTATAATAAAATCCAACGTTTCAAATTCAGGACGCTCAATCAGCGACATCACTTTCTGGACAGAACCTTCGGTGTCGTAGGCAGTAACATTGATAGCATAATCACGATTTTCACCGGCGATGGTGTCTACGGCAAGCAGAAGACCACGATAAAATTCAGTATAGTTTTCTGCTGCCTTTGTCATACGACTGCTATCCAGCATAAACGGCAACATCACGCCGACATTGATCACTTTGGGCTCATCTTCGTCATACGCAATCTCAGTACTATCCTGAGAAACAGCATTGTCAGGAACAGCCACGGCAGAAGTACCTGCGTCTTCACTCTCTTTGACATCTTCGTCCTCTTTACTGTTATTGTCGTTATCAGCTACAATTCGCCCGGGCAACGGGTCCATCACCGTGCTCTCCGGCTGCTCTTCCGGACAGACCTCAGGCTTCGCTCCAAGAGCGAATTCCGCCACAGGAAACAGCAACAGTTGCTTCGGGCGCACCCCGTCCACCACAGCAGGATTACACCTTACTATATCTTCACGGCTGACACCAAGTTTACGCGTTATGGAGTATATGGATTCTTTAGGCTTTACTTCATAGTAATAATAATCCGTTCCATTCACATTACGCACAGGCAGATCCAGTGCGGACAACGGCACCGTGGCACTGAGAGCCACAGCACAAATGGATATCAGACGACTAATTTTCATGAGTGAATCTGGTTAATGTTAATTGTTTCAAACCGAAATGTAAGAGCATCGACCAGCACCATCCGGCCTTTAAGCAACTCCCCTGTTCCGGTTATAATCTTAATCGCTTCCGCCGCCTGCATCGATCCGGCGATACCGGCAAGGGCATTCAACACGCCTGTCACAGCACACGACCGGCATTCCTGCTGATCATCCGTAGGAGACACCGGAAAGACATCTGTATAATAAGCCGCACCTGGCATAAATGTCATAATCTGACCCTCAAATCGAGAAAGTGCGGCAAAACACAACGGTTTGGAAAGACTCCGGCACGTATCACTGACCAGCCGGCGAGTGGCATAATTGTCAGAACAATCCAGCACCACATCATATTGCTGCAGAATATCCGCGGCATTGTCATCGTCAAGCATACAGCATATAGGCCTGACTTCAACGGCCGGATTAAGACGACGGATTTTATCCGCAGCGCTCAACGGCTTAGGCATGCCAATATCGTCGGACGAATGGATAATCTGCCGCTGCAAATTGGACAAAGAGACTGAATCTCCGTCAATCACGGCGATCACCCCGACTCCGGCAGCAGCAAGATAATACAGAGCAGGCGATGCCAAAGCGCCTGCGCCCACTACTGCTACGGATGACCGCATGAGCTTCTGTTGTCCGTCAACGTCTATCTCACACAGCGCTATATGAGCCTTATATCGTTCCGCTTCTTCTTCGGAAAACCTCTTCATAACTGCAAAAGTAGCAAAATATCCGTTTATCGCCAAGAATCGTTGTATTTTATCCTTTTTTGAAACGTTTATTACCTATAGATAATATTTTTTTGCTAAGTTTGCAGAAAATTTACATATACCGATGAAACTATTTCAATGCGCGGTTGTGTCTGCAATAGCTTGCTGTGCCACACCAACCACTGCTCATGCAATAAACAAAATTGATCTGGCGCTCAAAAAGCAGATCGAGAACTATTTCATAGGTTCAATCGAAGGGCGCGATACTCTCCCATTCGAGAAATCCCGCTCACTGAACACGCGCGACATAACTCAAACGCGTGAAGCGGTCTGGCATATATGGCAAAAGGCCAATGAAGCCGCCAATGAAGAGAAACTGCCGGAACTGAAGCCGCTGTCAATGGATGTCAGATACTCATGGAGCATTCCCGAGACTTTGGAACCCGACGCAGAAATGGCGTTTTACTACGGATATAAAGGCGACAGCATTCCCGCAAACGGATATCCACTTTATATATACCTGCACGGATCAGGTCCCCGCGACGCGGAATGGAAAACGGGAATAGCTTTGGCGGAAACATTCGATGATGCTCCGTCGGCATATTTCGTTCCTAGAATACCCAACGAAGGGCAGTATTACCGCTGGTGGCAACGTGGCAAACAATACATCTGGGACAAACTGTTTCGCCAAAGCATCGCATCCGGCAAAATCGATCCGAACAGAATCTATCTTGTCGGCATATCAGAGGGCGGATACGGAAGTCAGAGACTCGCGTCATTTTATGCCGACTATCTTGCCGGAGCAGGACCAATGGCCGGCGGAGAGCCGCTGAAAAACGCTCCCGTAGAAAACTGTCGCAACATAGCCTTCTCATTGCGCACAGGAGCTGATGACGACGGTTTTTACCGCAACCTCCTGACAAGATATACAAAAGAGACATTTGACAGCATGACAGTGTCACATCCCGGATATTACAAGCATGAAGTGGAGCTGATTCCCGGGCGCGGTCACAGCATAGACTACAGTGTAACCACCCCATGGCTCAAGACCAATGTACGCGATCCTCACGTCACAAGGGTCACATGGGAAGATTTTGAAATGGATGGCTCATATCGCAACGGATTTGCCAATTTTTATGTGGCGGAGCGATCTAATCCAAATGATTCCACACGTACAGTATATGATCTGACCATTGAGGACAACACCATATATCTAAACGCTCAGCTCGTTTCATATACCACAGTGGAAAAGGATTCTATATGGGGAATACCTTTGAAATTTCAAAAACATTACCAACGGGCCACAGAAGGCCGCGTTAAGCTCTATCTTGACGAGCGTATGGTTGATCTGAAAAAGCCGGTCACGCTGATTATCAACGGCCATGAACAGTTTACAGGCAAACTCAAACTGAACGTACGCAACATGGTGAACAGGTGTTCGGAATTTTGCGATCCGGAAAGAATTTATCCCGCAATGCTGGATATATACCTATAAAAGTATAACTTTGCACCCGTTTAAACAGAACGACGATAATCACGACTCTATATGAAACCATCCATTCCCAAAGGAACACGCGATTTTTCTCCGGCCGAAATGGCCCGACGCAACTATATTTTCAACACCATACGGTCGGTATTTTCTCTGTTCGGTTATCAGCCTATAGAAACCCCAGCAATGGAAAATCTGTCGACCCTCATGGGTAAATATGGAGAAGAAGGCGACAAGCTATTGTTCAAAATACTTAATTCCGGTGATTTTCTGCGTGGAGTGGACCGTGAACTTATAGATAATAACGCTCTGTCAAAACTCACCAGCCAATTGTGTGAGAAAGGATTGCGATACGACCTTACCGTGCCTTTCGCCCGCTTTGTGGTTCAACATCGCAACGAAATCCAGTTTCCATTCAAGCGCTACCAGATACAGCCCGTATGGCGTGCGGACCGCCCGCAGAAAGGACGTTATCGTGAATTTTACCAGTGTGACGCCGACGTGGTCGGTTCCGACTCACTGTCTAATGAAGTCGAGTTGCTGCAACTGATCGACGAAGTGTTCCGCCGTCTCGGCATAAGAATAGTCATCAAACTTAACAATAGAAAAATACTTGCCGGAATTGCCGAACTGATAGGCGAGCCGGAGAAAATCGTAGACATAACAGTCGCAATCGACAAACTGGACAAGATAGGCCCTGAAGCCGTAAATGCCGAACTTGCAGAACGCGGTCTATCGGCCGATGCCATTGATGCTTTGGCTCCACTGCTCTCTATAGACGGTTCTCCTGAAGAACGTCTCGACAAACTGTCGGTGTTGCTCTCCACAAGTGAGACAGGGAGCAAAGGAGTCGATGAATTACGCGAGATACTGGGAGCCGTACGCTCCCTCGGATTACATGCGGAACTGGACCTGGACGTATCGCTGGCCCGCGGACTGAACTATTATACAGGCGCAATAATCGAGGTAAAAGCCAAAGATGTGGCGATAGGCAGTATCACCGGCGGAGGACGTTACGACAATCTGACTGGCGTGTTCGGAATGCCTGGAGTAAGCGGTGTGGGCATCAGTTTCGGAGCCGACCGCATATATGACGTACTTAATACTTTAGACTTGTATCCGTCATCATTGCTTAGCGGATCAAAAGTCCTGTTTCTCAATCTTGGCAGCAACGAAGCAGTCGCATCAATGCAGATGATGAAAAAACTGCGCGCCGAAGGAGTGTCGGCCGAGCTATATCCCGATGCCGTCAAAATGAAAAAACAGATGAGCTATGCCGATTCACGCTCCATTCCGTTCGTGGCAATAGTTGGTGAATCGGAAATGGCTGAGAATAAAATGACTCTGAAAAACATGATGACAGGCGAACAGACGCTCACAACCGTTGAAAACGCTCTGGAGTTGCTGAAATAAATGGAACTACGCGATATAAAGCAACGTTTTTTCGCATTGCGCAACGGACTGCTGGCAGATAACCTGCGCAAAAAGGCGTCCGACAGCCATCGAATGATTTTCGGGCTCAATATCCCTCAATTAAAGGAGATAGCTGACGAATGCGGAAAAAACTTGGAACTGGCGCGCATCCTATGGTCTGACACCTCATGTCGGGAGTCCAGACTGTTGGCTCCCATGGTATATCCTTCAGATAACGCAGCTCCGGCACAATGGCTCGGTGAGATACAGACGCCGGAAGAAGCGGATGTGCTCTGTCACCGTCTTTTACGCCATTATCCCGAAACTGTGGACGAAGCACTGCGGCTCGCCGAATCTGAAGAACCGCTGCTTCGGTATGCGGCCCTGCGCCTTATGCTGAATCAGCTTCCGGCCCATGCAAAACTGGCAAAACAAATGGCTGAAAGCGAGATAGAATCATCTATCCCGCTTACGGCCATAATATCCCGTCAGATACTTGACGAGCTTGAATTTACTGCTTCGTGAGATGATCATCAACAACGTCGGAAGCAACCGGCGTCTCCGTATGAACAGCTGAATCAGCAGGTACAAGATCAGGTTCCTTGCGATAACTTGCAGCACCAGCCACTTCAAGAAAGGAAATGACAGAGAACACGATCATGGATATACCCGTCACAAGCACTATATAATCCATGGTCTTGACAGCGCCAAGCACCATAACCACCACTCCGCAGATTATCAGACATACTGGAAAAACATAAAACAGGAGCGGGAAACGGACCGGACGAAATCCGAAAGCCAGCTGGACAACATGATACAGACCGGCCAGAATCATGAGTCCGGCAAATACATAAACAATCAGCGAGCTCATCGACGAAGGATCAAAAAGCATCCATATTCCAAGTGCTCCGGCGGCTACAGCCGCAACCAACGATCCGAACGACACAGATACGCGCCGTACTTTTCCGCCGGACACGGTAACAGTGGGTGTCCTGAACAGAAAAAACAGATTCAGAGCCGATGCGGCAACAAACATAGCCCCGAGCACCATCACCACTATATCAATGGCGGTGGAACGCAAAAATATCAGAGCTATACCGACTATCAATACGATAATAGCAGTCCAAATAGTTCTTTGAGATTCCATAGTCTATCAATTAATTATTTTTATTTAGTTTACTTAACATAAACGCATCTGCGGCAATAATTGTTTGAGCCGGAGATTTCGTATCAGACATCGAACATTACCTCCACAGCAGTTTGGTAATTAGATGGAAAAAACGTAAATTTGCGCCGAGTAACGAATAACCAAAAGGCGCTTATTTATGACTTACGAGTATGACTATCTGGTGATCGGATCAGGTATTGCCGGAATGAGTTTTGCACTGAAAGTCGCCGGACACGGTCGTGTTGCCCTGGTGTGCAAATCCACACTGGATGAAGCCAATACGGCACTTGCCCAAGGCGGTGTGGCATCTGTGACCAATCTGGAAGTTGATAACTTTGACAAACATATTGAAGACACCATGATAGCCGGCGACTGGCTCAGTGATCCTGAAGCGGTACGCAAGGTGGTGACAGAAGCTCCTTCACAAATCAGAGAACTGATCGAATGGGGTGTGGATTTCGACAAAAACGAGGACGGCAGATTTGATCTGCACCGTGAGGGAGGACACAGCGAATTCCGCATACTCCATCATGCAGACAACACGGGCTATGAGATACAGCAACGGCTGATAAATCAGGTAAGGACAAACCCTGCCATCGACGTGTTTGAAAATCATTTTGCCATCGAGATCATCACCCAGCATCATCTGGGAAAAATAGTGACACGTCGCACCCCCGACATCACATGTTACGGCGCATACGTACTTGACTGCAACAGCGGACGCGTGGACACATTCCTGAGCCGGGTGACGCTGATGGCAACAGGCGGCGTCGGAGCCGTCTATCAGACAACCACAAACCCTCTGGTGGCCACAGGCGACGGCATCGCCATGGTATACAGGGCCAAAGGCACTGTAAAGGACATGGAATTCATTCAGTTCCATCCCACGGCATTGTATCATCCCGGCGACCGACCCAATTTTCTCATCACCGAAGCCATGCGCGGTTATGGCGCCGTGCTGCGCAACCTAAAAGGCGAGGAGTTTATGCACAAATATGATCCTCGGCTGTCACTTGCGCCACGCGACATAGTGGCACGCGCCATCGATTCGGAGATGAAGTTCAACGGTGACGACCATGTGTATCTCGACGTGACACATAAAGATCCGGAAGAGACCAGACGCCATTTCCCGAACATCTACCGTCATTGCCTGGAAATAGGCATAGATATAACCAAGGATTACATACCGGTGGCTCCGGCTGCACATTATCTGTGCGGTGGCATAAAAGTGGACACAAACGGCGAGTCATCGATAAAACGCCTTTATGCCGTTGGCGAGTGCTCGTGCACCGGACTGCACGGGGGCAACCGTCTCGCATCCAATTCACTGATAGAGGCTGTGGTATATGCCGATGCTGCTGCACGCCACTCAATGGCCAACATACAGCACTATACCCGCAGGTCTGATGTGCCCGAGTGGAACGACGAGGATACACGACACCCCGAAGAAATGGTGCTTATAACCCAAAGCATCAAGGAAGTGAACCAGATCATGGGCACATACGTAGGTATAGTGCGCAGCAACCTGCGTCTGGACCGTGCATGGAACCGTCTCGACATATTATACGAAGAAACCGAACGCCTTTTCAAAAGCTCACACGCCTCACGCGCTATATGCGAGTTGCGCAACATCATCAATGTGGGCTACCTGATCATGCGCCAGGCCAAAGAACGAAAAGAGTCTCGCGGCCTGCACTATACTCTGGACTATCCTCCGGAGAAAAAATAGACATGACTTCCGCATTCCGCCACATAGCCGCCGGACTGCTGCTCTGCGTGGCCATGTCGGTCTGCGCACAGGAGCCTGATGAAAAAATCTACCGTCTGACAGGCTATCAGGGAAAGTATCACAAACTGACGGAAGAAGGCGATACGGTAACCGTATTGGTGCTCAAACAGCTCACCGTGTATCCGCCCTTGAAATTCAAGAACAGGAAACAGGAAGAATTTTACTGGCGCACTGTACGTGACGTAAAGAAAACGCTTCCATATGCCAAACTGATCTGCGAGACTCTTATAGAGACATACGAATACATCGAGACGCTACCGAATAAGAAAGACCGTGAAAACCATCTGAAAAGGATGGAGACAGAAGTATTCGAGCAATACAAACCGGCTTTGAAAAAATTCACTCGTTCACAAGCCCGATTACTCGTCAAACTTATACAGCGTGAAACCAATCAGAGCGGCTATGACATAATAAAGGCGTTTCTCGGATCCTTCAGGGCTGGATTCTGGCAAGCATTCGGCAAACTTTTCGGCGTGAGTCTCAAAGGAAAATACGAACCTCTCACAGACAGTAATGACGCAATAATCGAGCGCGTATGCGTGGCAGTGGAACAAGGCGCTTTATGACAATCCCATTATGACTGATTTTTTTAAAGAATACGGCACATATTACAAACAACTCGCACGACTCGGACTGCCTATAGTGGCAGGTCAGGCAGGCATGATTCTGGTGAGTTTCGCCGACAATGTGATGGTGGGCCACTATTCCACCGAAGCACTTGCATCGGCATCATTCGTCAACAATGTATTCAACATAGCCATACTCACCTGCATAGGCTTTTCCTACGGTATCACTCCTTTGGCCGGTGCCTTGTTCGGACGTGAAGAAAAAGCGGCCATCGGACGTCTTGTGCGCAACGGATTGCTCCTTAACGTCATATTCTCACTTATGATCACAGGAGTCATGACACTGGTGTATTTCCAGCTGCCGAATCTCGGACAGCCGGAAGAACTGTTGCCGACGATACGTCCGTATTTTCTACTGTATTTAGCCGGCATACTGCCTATATCGCTATTCAATGTGTTCGGGCAATGGAGCTACGGGATAAAACGTACAGGCATGCCAATGTGGATCATTCTCGGAGCCAATCTCGGCAATGTGGTGGGCAACTATCTGCTGATCTACGGAAATTTCGGATTTCCTGAACTCGGCCTTACCGGAGCCGGTATTTCCACCCTTGTTTCCCGGTGGATATGCCCGATCGTGATCATCTGTATTTTCTTTCTGCGCAAACATAACAGGGAATACCGCGACGGTTTCATACACAGCCGATTCAACCGCGAATCTCTGCGACAACTGAACATAACATCATGGCCCGTGGCTCTTCAATTAGGCTTTGAGACAGGATCCTTTTCTTTCTCAGCCGTAATGGCTGGATGGATAGGCCCGATAGAACTGGCTGCATTTCAGGTGATGGTAGTGGTCGGCTCTCTCGGATTCTGTTTCTACTACAGTCTCGGTTCGGCGACATCAGTGCTTGTGGCAAACGCGGCCGGCCGCGGAGATCACGCCGCCATGCGGCGTGTGGGATTTGCCGGATATCATCTCACGCTTCTGATGGCTGTGTGCGCATCGCTGGCATTCGCGCTGGCCGGACGTCAACTCATCGGTCTCTTCACCACAGACCCGGCAGTGATAGCCACAGCTCTCAGTCTGATCGTTCCCCTCATACTCTACCAGCTCGGCGATGCCACTCAAGTGAATTTTGCCAATGCGCTCAGAGGCACCTCCCACGTGATGCCAATGCTCTGGATAGCATTCATCAGCTATGTGGTGGTCGGCATCCCATGCACATATTGTCTCGGTTTCATCCTTGAACTCGGCATATACGGCATCTTTCTAAGTTTCTCGGCAAGTCTGTTTTTAGCCGCAGGCCTGTTCCTGTATTTTTTCATGAAACATACCAGCAAACGCAATGCAAACACCATTTCACAATAAATTATATCTGCTTCCGGCCACAATAGCCACAGGCATTCTTGTTGCCGCCTGCGCGAGCATAGGGCGTCCGGAAGGAGGGCCCCGGGATGAAACGCCACCGAAATTCGCATCATCGACACCCGCACCCGACAGCCGGAGGGTGACAAGCGGACGAGTCAACATATATTTTGACGAGAATATCCAGCTTGACAATCCCGGAGAGAAAGTAGTAATATCCCCTACTCCAATCCAACAGCCGTCAGTTTCGTCGAACGGACGCAGAGTGACTGTGGAATTCCGCGACACACTGCAGCCCAACACCACATACACAATCGATCTTGCCGATGCCGTCAAAGATCTCAACGAGGGTAACATTCTCGACGGATTTGCCATGGCATTCTCTACCGGTGACACAATAGATACTCTGTGCATATCGGGAATGGTGCTTGAAGCGCGCACACTCGAGCCTGCACAAGGGATGCTTGTCGGCGTATATTCCACGGCTGCCGACTCGGCGATAACATCCTTGAGTTTCGAGCGCATAGCCAAAACAAATATGCTCGGACAATTTACCGTGCGCAACCTCCGGCCGGGCAAATACCAGATATTCGCGCTCAAGGATATGAACCGCGATTTTCACTGGGACATCACCGAGGATATAGCATTCTACGATTCCCTGATATCCCCGTCGACAACTACCGAAGAAGTGACCGATACATTTGCCGACATTAACGGTGAAGACTCACTTGTCATCCGCCAGGCGACGCGATATATCCCAGATGACGTGCTGCTGACATGGTTTAATGAAGACTACAAAGCACAGTACCTGCAGGATCATTCACGCACAGACCGCAGAATCCTGTCCATCGGCATGGCCGCCCCGGCAGACTCACTGCCTGTTCTTACGGTAATATCGGCGTGCGGAGACACAACCCGCCGCATACCGTTGGATAAATCGAGCATGCTGAGCCGATCGGCGACAAACGACACATTGAACTACTGGCTGACAGACACCGCTCTGATCAACTGCGACTCGCTTCTGGTAGAAACACGCTACCGGCGCACAGATACACTGCAGGAACTGGCCTGGGCCACAGATAC
>BLLX01000031.1 GCA_011959405.1 Muribaculaceae bacterium | reverse complement strand
GTACAGCATGGGACGGACGCCGCGCTATGTGGCCCTGACGGGCGACAGCGTGATAGAGCGTACGGCCGAGGGCAGGGCCTTTGTGGACTTTGTGGTGAACCGCACCGAGATACGTCCGGATTATCGCGGCAACCGCAAGGAGATAGCCAAGATCATCGAGTCGATAGACAAGGTGAAAAATGATCCTGACGCGACCATCACGCGGATAACCATCAAGGGCTATGCATCGCCCGAGGGTTCGTATGCCAACAATGTGCGTCTGGCCATGGGGCGTACGGCGGCTCTGAAGGAGTATGTGAGAAAGCATTATAATTTCGATCAGGAGATCATGATGACCGATTATGAGCCTGAGGACTGGGCCGGTCTGCGCGAATGGGTGGCCGGCTGCACTCTGCCGCATCGCCAGGAGATACTGCGCATCATAGATTCAGGCATGGAGCCTGACCCGAAGGACAGGGAGATCAAGCGTGTGTATCCGGCGGAATACAAGGAGATACTTGACAGTGTGTATCCGGCGTTGCGCCATTCGGACTATACGGTCAGGTATAATATACGCACTTATGTGGACATAGATGAGCTGAAGCGGGTGTTTGCCACGGCTCCCCGCAATCTCCGTCCGGTTGATTTTCAGCGCATAGCGTCGACATATGCCGTGGGTTCGCCTGAGTATGATCAGGTGTATATGAAGGCCGTGGAGGTGTATCCCGGCGATGTGCAGTGCAATCTGAACGCTGCCAACATTGTGATGCGCCGAGGTGATCTCGTCGCAGCCGCCGGCTATCTGGACCGTGCCGGCGATTCGGCGCAGGCCGTGTTCTCGCGCGGCGAGCTGGCTGCGCTGACGGGTGATCTGGAGCGTGCGGCCCACCTGTTTGAAAATGCCGCCGACATGGGCCTGGATGCCGGCGCGGAGGAGCTGCAGCGCGTCAGGGCGCTCACAGACCGGCCGACGGTGAGGTATCTTATCGGGCCTGCCGCTATGGAAGAAAGTAAAGACTAAAAATTATATTCATCAATTATTAATTAATCTAATAAACAAAACAGCATGAGCAAATTTATCAAATTGTCAGCAGGCTTTATGGCTGCGGCTATGTTTGTGTCCTGTTCGAATGACGTTCTCACGGAAGAGGGTGTCAATACGGACGGTAACAAGCCTGTGGGCGATGTGGCCTATATGGCAGTGAAGATCTCCAATGTAAACGATCGTCATAATGCGAAATCACGCACTACCGACGATGATTTCGCCATCGGCGAGGAGAGCGAGCACAAGGTCAAACACGCGCAGTTCTTCTTTTTCGACAAAGATGGTGTGTACGTGCTGAAAGCCGGCTATATCTATGATCCCGACAACGATTTCACCGATCATACAAGCGGCAACGTGGAGTCCGTGACCGGCAAGAACGTGGTGGTTCTGGAGAATATGAACGGTAACAATTATCCCGAATACATGATGACGGTGCTCAACGCTCCGAATTTCACCGCCGAAGCCACTCTGGCCGAAACCGCCGAGAAGCTGGTGGACTGGCAGGGACGCCGGAACGAAGAAGGACGTTTCGTGATGTGCACGTCGAGCTATTTCGGCGATGGCGACAATCATGACAACACCAATTATTATGTGACCAAGATCACTCCCAATGATTTCAAGAACAGTTTTGAAGAAGCCAGAAATGCTACGGATCCTCTGGAGGTGTATGTGGAGCGTCTGGCTGCCAAGGTGGCTGTGAAGGTGAGCAGCGAGATAAAGGATGCTGTAACTCTGGAGGGCGGCAGAGTCCTGTATAAACTCGCGCAGAGTGTGGCCGGTGAGGACAATGACGACAACAATCCTTCGGGCAGCGCCAGCACTGAGCTGTATGTGGAAGTGACCGGATGGGGTCTGAACGCCACTGCCGACCAGAGCCATATGGCCAAGATGCTTGACCTGAAATGGAAGGACAATGGTGTGTGGGCCGCATGGAACGAAGCCAACAAGTTCCGCAGCTACTGGGGCCAGTCGACCGCCTACGGAAAGAGCGATTTCGACGGTGTGCTGACATACAGCAAGTATAAGGATCTCACAAAAGCGGTTGGCGAGTATGAATATTGCAACGAGAACACCAACACTCCCGAAAATATCACCACGAAGAAGGACGACGGCACCGTGCTGGTGAACAATGCAGCCGTGACCCATGTGGTGCTGAAGGCCCGCGTGTGTGACAAGCAAGGCAACGGTCTGGATCTGATCAGCCACCGCGGCGTACTCTTCCTGTCGAAGGATTACAAGGCTTACATTCTGAACCGTGTGAAGACTCTCTATGGTCTGAACTGCTACTATTATGTGAATAGCACCACAGAGGGCAATGTTGAAACCAAACATTATGCTCAGGTTGGTGTAGACGATCTGAAGTTTATAAAGGACGGCGAAGCTCTGGGCAAGGTGCAGATGGTGCTTGCCGAAGAAAGTAAGCAGATGTATGCCAAGAAAGACGACGGCACATTTGAAGAGATCTCCAGCGAGACTCTTGTAGCCAATCTTAAGGCTGTGCAGGGCGAGACTCCGCTGGTGAATTACAATGGCGGTGCTTCCGTCTATTACATCCCCGTGCAGCATCTGGTTGCACATGAGGTAGATAATGCCGCCAAGAATGACGAAGGTTATTACGGCGTGGTGCGCAACCACTGGTATAATATCTCGATCAACAGCTTCAGCAAGGTGGGCCACGGTGTGTTTGATCCCGAAGGAGGCAATGAGATCATCGTGCCTGATGAACCCGAAGATCCTTATTACTATCTCGGTGCACGCATCAATATCCTGTCCTGGCGTCTTGTAGACCAGAACGTGGATCTCTGATCAGCCTATCTGCCTGATTATATTATAGAAGAGCCGGGGTGCCGATGCCCGGTGTGACCCCGGCTCTTTTTCTTCTTTTTGCGACCGGGCCGAATATCTGATATATATTTTTCTCTCTCTTCTTTTCTCTCTTCTCTTTTTCTTAAACCGAATATTAGTGCCGCCACCGTCGGTGTGTGGCGTAGATATATATATACTTATTGTAATTTAGTCAATTATCCATCGGAAGATGAAATCAATCAGCAGAATAATGCGCAAGTTGCTTGCTTTCGGTTTGCTGCCGGCGGCTGCCGTGGTTCTCACGGGGTGTGACGGCTTTATATTCGAGGATGAGGGCGACTGCGATCCGTATTATAAGGTCCGCTTCAGGTATGACCGCAATCTGAAGTTTGCCGATGCCTTTGCCGCCGAGGTGGACGAGGTGACCCTGTATGTGGCCGATGCGGCCACAGGGCGTATCGTCTGGCAGAAGCATGAGTCGGGCAATGCGCTCAAACAGGCTGGTTATCTGATGGATGTGAATGTCAGGCCGGGCAACTACACGCTGGTGGCATGGTGCGGAGAGGGTCACCGCACGTCGTTTGGCGTGGATGACGGCGACAATGTGGCCGACCTGCGGTGCCGGCTGGAGTCAAGGACGCCTGCGGCCGACGGCAAGGGCGGGGATGTGACCGAAGATCTCGGACGTCTGTATCACGGATGTGTGGAGAATGTGAATTTTACCGATGAGCAGGGCGTACACGTGTATGACGTGGCTCTGACGAAGAATACGAACAGTGTGAAGATCGTGCTTCAGCATCTGTCGGGGGAGAAGGTGGACGACAGTGATTTCCATTTTACCATCACCGACAGCAACGGCCTGATGGACTGGGACAACAGTCTGCTTGAAGATGAGCGGCTTACGTATCATGCGTGGGAGACCCGTTCGGGTATGGCCGGCGTGGATGTGCCCGATTACACGGATTCGCGTGCCGTGACACATCTCGGCGCCGCCGTGGCGAGCCATACTGTGGGCCGGATGGTGAAGGGCCACGACATGAGGGTGAATGTCTATAACCGCGATGGCGAGACGGTGGTGTCGGTGCCGCTGATAGATTATGCGCTGCTGGTCAAGGGAAAGTATTCCCGCGAGCTGACCGATCAGGAGTATCTGGACTATCAGGACGAGTACAGCATGGTGTTCTTTCTGGATGAGAGGGACAGGTGGATAGATTCGTATATTTATATCAACTCATGGAGAGTGGTGTTGCAGGACACCGATCTGTGATATTGTAAAATCGCATAAGGAAAAATACAGATATATAGACCAATGATACTGACCGTTGTCATGGACCGTATGGCCGCCGTGCTGAGACGTTGCCTGCCGCTGAGAGCGGCGGGAGCGGCAGTGTGTACGGCGGCGATGGCGTGTGTGGCCGGGTGTGGCGACGCTCCTCTGACGGACGACGGCGGAATGTCGTCGGGCGTGGTGCGTCCGTCGGTGCGGGAGTATCGTGCGGAGTTCCGGATCGTGCTGGAGGGGGGAGATGCCGGCAAGGGTTCGCGTGCGCCCGAGACGGGAGCGTATGATCCGGGCAGTGCGGCGGAGAATCATATAGATATAGCCGGCGGCGATTTCCGCATATTGATTTTTGACAGCAACGACCTTTATCTTGGCTCTCTGGACGATGTGGGCTTCATTCCTGTGGATCCCGAGGGGGCGTCGAAGACTTATTATCTGCTCGGCTCGCTGGATCCGGAGATGATGGAGAGATGCGGAAGGACATTCAAGGTGATGTTTCTGGCAAACTGGTCGGGCGGGTATATGGACCCGGAGGATCTGGTGGCCGGGAAGACCACTGTGGCCGAGGTGTGTGCGGCGTCGGTGTATGCTTTTGATCCGGCGTCGGACCTGACGCTGGACGGCGGCAGGCTGATTCCGATGTTCGGAATCACGGATCTGTACAGGGATTTGGATTTCGGCGATTACGGAAGTTATAAGAATCTCGGAGCCATTCACTTGCTGAGGGCCTACGCCAAGGTGGAGGTGAGGGGCGACGGCGATAGCCCGCGGATCAAGTCGGTGGTGCTGACGCGCTGCAACAAGGGCGGTTTCCGCGCTCCGCAGGGGATCAGCAGCCAGAGTCAGTATGTGCACGGGGATTATGATCTTGACTACATTGCCGCTCCGTCGGTGCCCGGGGGCCAGTCTGTGGCCGAAAATGTGGCGCTTGTCGAGTCGGCCGAAGGTGTGTGGACGGCATACGTGCCCGAGTACAGGATTCTGGACAAGGTGTCCGGCGAGCCGTTGGGCGAGGATGAGCGCGCGCGCATAGTGGTGGTGTATGACGAGAAAGTGGAGGTGGAGCATTTTGTGGATTTCAAGTATTACGGCGATCCTCCCGTCTATGCTCCGTCGGCTTCGAAAGGCGATTATTTCAACATAGTGCGCAACAACTGGTACAGGTTCACTCTGAGCAAGGATCCTTACAGGGATCCGGATGTGGAGGTGGATGTGATGCCGTATGCGTCGGTGGAGCTGAAGCCCGATTACGGCATGAGCCGCGACGAGGCCACCGGATGGATCGTGATCAGGAAGTATGCTCCGGAGGTGTATTATTATGACGACATCTACAACCGTTATTATGACGCTGACAAGAAGCATGTGCCCCTGCGTGTGGAGCGTACGGCCGGCGGGCTGATGGTCGAGAGGGACCGCGTGACCAACGGGGTGAGGTATGCCTATGATCCGGTCACGGAAAAGTATTATGTGGACGCCGAGGGCAAGACGCCGCTGACGTCGGTGACACAGCTGAAGTTTGACCGCGATCATGAGGGACTGCTGCTGATACGGTATGACGACGAGGGCAACGTGATATATTTTTATGACGAGGTTGCAGGCCGTTGGCTGGACGAGAACGGCAGTGTGGTGCCGCCGGTCAATTTCGGCATACATAAGGATTTACTTAACAAATATCTGGTTGTGGAGCAGACCCCGGAGGGGAATCCGGTGTTTTTCTACGATATTGACTCTGACCGTTATTTTGACAAGAGTATGAACGCGGTGGATGCCTTTCCTCCGAAGAATTAGTGCATAACGTTTGCGGATACAGATGAAGAAGTTTATTAGCGACAAGATATTGTGTGTGTGGCGCGCCATGGTGTGGTGTGCGGTGGCGACGGCGGTTCATTCGTGTGCCGACGAGCCGATTCTGCCGGCTGGCGCCGACGTGATACCCGAAGGGGAGACGGAGGTGACGGCCGAGGTGCGTTTTTCGCCCATGATCGAGGCCCTGACCGGCGACGACGGCAAGAGCCGGTCGAACGGCATGGAATTTGAGGGCGAGGGTGACGGCGAGAGCACTGTGGCCCCCAAGGGTGATGCCATGGGGCAGCTGTCGAGTCTGTATATCCTTTTTTATGACACGGAGGGCAACCTGTGTGACGACATAGAGCCGATGGAGGTGGATCTGGAAGCTCACAAGCCGGTGTATGAGAACCGGGAGCCGGCCGACGCCACCAACGGAGTGCCGGCCGAGTCGCGCACGCTGTGTGTGAAGTTTCCTTTTATGCTTCCTTTCGGCGACTACAGGGTCTATGCCGTGGCCAATATGGATGATCTGCTCACGGCCCATGCCGAGGATATAAAGACTGTGACCGGCCTGCGCGACATAAAGCTGGAGTGGTCAGACCGCATGAGCGGCAACTGCGAGATGCTGGGTTATTTCACGACGGAGAAAGCTGACACGCGCGGCATGAATTTCGAGACCGACAACGTGGTGAAGATACGCCCGGGCATGCGTCTGCTGCATGCGTGGATACGCAGGGCCGTGTCGAAGCTGACGATTGATTTCGACGGGACCGGCCTGCGCGACAATGTGTATGTCTACATCAAGGAAGCGAGGGTCTACGACATAGCCGACGGATGCTATCTGGGACATTACAGCTGTGTGGGAAAGCCTGCGGACGACCGTCGGGACGAAGTGTCGGGCGGGTTCGGGCTTACACAGTCCAGCCACGTGCTGATGTATGGCCGGGGTGAGGATTTCCATAACTGGCCTGTGGTGGTGAAGGACGCGCATCTCTCCACATACGAGCATGAGGGGAAAGAGGTGAATTATCACGACGAGGAGGCCTATTGCCTGCCGTTTTATGAGAATATGCAGGGGCCCGGCATGATGAAGTATCAGGACGCCGACTCCGACGGAAAGGTGGATTTTCCCGAAGCAGGCGACTATGAGGTGGATGAAAACGGCGATCAGCTGCTCAATCCCGACGGGTCGAGGAAATGGATGTATCAGGAAGCCAAGGACAGCAAGCCAAACGGCACTTATGTTGAGGTGACCGGATACTATGAGTCGAACAATGACAACTATGTGTCGAAAGGTCCTATCAAGTTCAGATTCATGCTCGGCAAGAATGTGGCGGACAATTATGACTGCGAACGCAATCACCACTATAAGCTGACTCTGAGGTTTCACGGCAACGGCAATGATGCCGACTGGCACATAGAGTATGACGATGCCGAGGGCATACATCTGCCCAATCCGCTTTATATCTCGTATCTGTATAATCATACCACGAATCTGCCAATACGAATAAATACTGGCGGCAGAAAGATCAAGGAGATCAGGGCGGACATAATATCCAATAACTGGGCGCCGGATATACCGGGGTATGATCAGTTGGACCCTAAGGACAGGCTGGACTATTACCGCGATGTGGACAAGGCCGGCGGTTTCGGCACGAAATATCCGTGGCACGGTTTTCTGTCGCTTGTGAAGACGACCCACAAGGTGATCGAGGGAGCGGACTTGGATAACGGTAATCGGCTTTACTATGAAAAGTCTCTGTGGGACGGTGATTTCAACATATCGAGGGGCCACAGGAGCTACCTTGCCACTTCCGGTGAGCACGGCTCGGATGCAACCGGGAAATACACAGTGACCAGGAGCCGCAACGTGGTCAATGCCGTGCTGCCGATTTATACACGCGCCAAACAGATGATAGTCACGTCGGGCTATACGGGCAACAATCCTTATGTGGGCTATGAACGCAAGGCCGTGGTGCAGGTAAGCGTGGTGTTCGAGGGAGGACGCCCGGAGGACGCCCTGCCGGTGGCGACGACAGAGGTGTATCAGGTGCGGCGCATCGAGAATCCGAAAGGAATTTTCCGCAGTCATAATAACACGGATCCGTTTCATGTGAAACTGATGACACTGGAGAGGGAGTCGGCCTATAATTTCGATGAGATCACGTCGCATGGTCCGTGGCGCGCTTATATAGTGCGCGGCAACAAGGATGGTTTCATCAATATTGACGGTGGCACGGAGACGTCGGGCGCGACGCGTACGCCCATTGAGTTTGATGTGAATTTCACCAGTACGTGCAGAGAGGACGAGTCGCGTTTCGCCATTATACGTGTGGAGTATCATAATTACAGTTGCGTGCATCTGATATTTGTGCGTCAAGGTGAGGCTCCTGTGAAAATGTATGACAGCGCTGGAAACGAGGATGTTTATTGGCATACTTACAATATGCTGACAGGAAACTCAGTAACGGATAATCCGGTGGATGAAGGCTCATTATTCAGGTTCAATAAGCTGGAGTATCCCATAGATGCGTCGAATAACCGATATACAAAGCAGTCGATCTGGGCAGTGGGGACGGCTGGAGATTTTAAGACGTCGTTGAAGAATGAATATTATATAGCCGGCACGAACAATCCGAAAGTGTATAAAGGTTGGAATGAAATAGGCAGCGGAAGCAGCTCAGATACGATCGCGGCGCTGTCTACCGCAGCCGATATCAAGAGTCTGGTGCCCACTGCTGATGACTTTATGATGCTGCGGAACTCTACGGAGCAGGGCTATGGCGTACTGTATGGCGACGGGGCTTTGACCGTGGCCGACAATATTGATGACGCATACGGTTATCAGCGTGATAGCGACGGACAAGTGAACCGATCGAGAGGTATGCGCGGATGTTTTGTCTATGTGGCTGATGAAAAGTCGGATTATAGTGGCCGTAATCTGTTTTTCCCTATCGGGGCGTCGGGTTACGGACACCGAAAAGAGATAGGGAAGCGTAGCAGTTGGGGTGTGGCAGAGATTGCGAGCGGTATCTTGAGGTATGCGAGCGGACGTGTGGATTATTATGAGACAGATAAGTCTCCTCTGTTCTATGATCTGTTCAGACGCCAGGGTGCGACATATTGGGGACGTAAGATTATAAAAGACAATTTTAATAATCAGAATTTGGGGTTGGATATAAATTATTTCACGTTTGATTTTAACCAGTTGGGGCAGACTTCGATGTGGGGCAATTGGACTTCTGGCGGAGCTATAACCAAGGATAACAGTGATGCCTGCTATATACGTTGTGTGGATTATCGGCGTAAGGAGTGAGATATGAGGAGGTTGGCGTGGGTGATCGTGTCGATGCTGGCGGCTGCGGGCGCTATGGGGGCGGATGAGCTGCCGTTGCCTGCCGTACCGGCGGAGATGACGGTGCCTGCCGACCGTGCAGGGTATATATTGCTGCATTTCTGGGACGCTATGGATTTTGATGATGCCGGCAGGAGCCTTGACCGTGATTTTATGGGTCAGAACATGGCTAATTTTCTGTCGGTGTTTCCGCATGCGCGTGAGTCTGACCGCCGGGCGGCGGTGAGAACGCTTGTCGCCAGGGCCGCCGGCAATGCCGCGGCGGCGGAGATGCTGGAGTCGGTGGTGGGGGACTATCTGTTTGACAGGCGTTCGCCGCAGTGTGACGACGGGTATTACTGCGTGTTTCTGCAGGAGATGCTTGCGGCGGGATTTCCGGGGCGGGAGCGCATGGCGGAGATGCTGGAGATGGCGTCGAAGAATCTGCCGGGCAGTGTGGCCGCTGATTTTGAGTTTATAGACCGTGGGGACGGAAGGCGGCGCAGGCTGTCGGATTTGCGCGGCAGGGAGGTGTTGCTGATGTTTTATGATCCTGAGTGCGGCGATTGCGCCCGCGCGGTAGGGGAGCTGGATTCTGTGGCCGGACAGTTGCGGATGCTTGCCGTGTATGCCGGGGGCGACAGGCGCCGGTGGGATTCCGGAAAGGGAAAGATCCCGCAGGGGTGGACCGACGGGTTTGACACCGGAGCTGTGGAGCGCGACGAGCTGTATGTGGTGGGAGCGCTGCCGGTGATGTATCTGCTTGACGCCGAGGGCAGGGTGGTGCTCAAGGAGCCGGCGGTGGCGACGGTGTTGTCGCGTTATTCGAACGGATTGAGATAGAACAGGCGCGTGGTGGCGCGCGTGGTGGCCGTGTAGAGCCAGCGGTAGAAGTCGAGACCTGTGAGTGCTTCGGGGGGGATGGAGCCGAGGTCGGTGATCACGTTGGTCCACTGTCCGCCCTGGGCCTTGTGGCAGGTGACTGCGTAGGCGTATTTGACCTGCAGGGCCTGATAGTGGGGATTTGTCCTGAGAGCCTTCATCCGCACCGAGGCGGGAGTTATATCGGAAAAGAGTTCAGGATCGCTGTAGGCGGCCTGAAACAGCGTCTGCTGCTGTGTGTGGGTGAGTGCAGGGGAGTCGGAGGTGAGACATTCGAGTATTATCTTGCAGTCGAGTTCGGCGGCGGCGTGGGGAAAGGCGAGCCGGACGTCGGCAAAGCGGAATCCGTAGCGCTCTTCGGTGCCGTAGATGCGGACCACGCGTGCGGTGTCGCCGTTGGCAATGAAGTCGAGTCGCCGCTCGGCAGCGCTCCAGTGGTAGTTGTTTTTGGCCACGAGCAGGAGGTCGTCGCGGCACAGCTCTTCTTCGCGGCATAGTATGCGCGAGCGTATGGCGAGGTTGAACTGCGTGGCACGCCAGTTTGCGCGGGTAATGACTATGGTTTCGTCGATTCCGTCGGTGGAGTAGGCCTGGGTGAGCGTGTCCTCGAGTTCTTCGCCGGGCAGTGGGATCACGTCGTCGAAGCCGTTGAACCGAAGTTGCGGACGGGGCAGAGGGTCCAGTCGCATAGCGGCCCTGAGCCGGGTGGCGTTGAAAAGGATGCCGCTGGAGCGCGTCTGGCGGACGGTGTCGGTGAGTTGCGCCCGGGTAACCCGCAGGCCGTAGGAGCGCAGCACGTCGGGGTTGAGGGCGGGGCTTTCGTCGCATCCTACGGGAGGAAGCTGGGCTGTGTCGCCCAACAGGATCAGGCGGCAGTCGTGGCCGGTGTAGACATAGTGGATAAGGTCGGTGAGCAGGTCGGTGCCGTCGGCCGTAGACGATGATCCGATCATGGATGCCTCGTCGACGATGAAGAAGGTGTGGGAGTGGGTGTTGTCCATCACGGCGGCAAACGGTTTGCCTGCCGATGGCGGACGGTAGATTTTGCGGTGTATGGTAGACGCCGGATGGCCCGAGTAGGCCGCGAATACTTTGGCTGCGCGTCCGGTGGGGGCGAGCAGCACGGAGCTGATGCCGATTTCGCGGAGGGTGCGCACGAGAGTGCCGACGAGCGATGTCTTGCCTGTGCCGGCATAGCCGCAGAGCATGAATACGGAATCGGACGGGGTGGCGGATCCGCAGAATCTCGCCAGCGCGGCTATGACTTTGACCTGCTGGTCGTTGGCCACGTAAGGGAGGTTGAACAGGAGCCGCTCGGCGAATTCTTCGAGACGCATCGGAGGAGGGGTTGGGGTTTTGGGTTGATGGTGTATGGTTTATAGTTGATGGTTTGGGAGGGGAGAGATGAAGGAGACGGGAAAGGGCTGCGTGTGGATGCGGAGCCTATAATCTTAAACCCTAAACCATGCCCTATCAACTATACACTATAAACTATCAACTCCGAAAACCGGCAGCGCTATTTGGCGAGGGTCCATTCGAAGCCGTCTTTGGTGTCCTTGACGGAGAAGCCGATTGCGGCGAGACGGTCGCGGATGAGGTCGCTTGTGGCCCAGTCTTTCTTGGCCTTGGATTCGGAGCGGATCTGGAGCAGCAGATCGACGGCCTGGCGATAGGGGAGGATGTCGGTGTCCTGTCCGGCGGATGTGCCGTCGAGGGTGATGCCGAGGATGTCGCCGAGGAATGTGGTGAAGAGCCGTTTCATCGTGTCGATATCGGCGGCTGTGGCTGTGGCGTTGCCGTCGTTGATCTGGTTGATGATGCGGCACACGTCGAAGAGGTGGGCTATGACGATGGGGGTGTTGAGATCATCGTCCATGGCTTCGTACATTTTTTCTTCGTATGTGCTGACGTCGACGGTGGATGTGGCTGACGGCTTGAGGTCGAGAAGGCGTTTGTGGCCTTCGAGAATGCGCTGGAGGGCTTTTTCGGCTGCTTTGAGGGCCGCGTTGCTGAAGTCGAGTGTGGAGCGGTATTGCGCCATGAGGATGAAGAACCGGATGGTCATGGGGCTGTAGGGCTGTTCGAGCAGGGGGTGCGAGCCTGTGAAGAATTCATCGAGGGTGATGAAGTTGCCGTAGCTCTTGCCCATCTTTTTGCCGTCGATGGTGATCATGTTGTTGTGCATCCAGTAGCGTACGGTCTCGTGGCCGTTGTGGGCCACGGACTGTGCGATCTCGCATTCGTGGTGGGGGAACATGAGGTCCATTCCGCCACCGTGGATGTCAAACTGTTCGCCAAGGTATTTTTCGCCCATTGTGGAGCATTCGAGGTGCCATCCGGGGAACCCTTCGCTCCAGGGCGATGGCCAGTGCATGATGTGTTCGGGCGCGGCTTTTTTCCATAGGGCAAAGTCAGCTGGATGGCGTTTTTCCTGCTGTCCGTCGAGGGCGCGGGTGTTGGATAGGAGTTCGTCGATGTTGCGTCCGGAGAGTTTGCCGTAGGGGTGGGTGCTGTTGTATTTTGGCACGTCGAAGTAGACGGAGCCTTCGCTTACGTAGGCATAGCCTGCATCGATGATTTTCTGGATGTAGGCTATCTGTTCGATGATGTGGCCCGAAGCGTGGGGCTCAATGCTGGGAGGAAGGACTCCGAGACGTGTCATGGCCGCATGGTAGCTGTTGAGGTAGTGCTGCACGACTTCCATCGGCTCGAGTTGTTCGAGCCGGGCCTTTTTGGCTATTTTGTCTTCGCCGGAGTCGGCGTCGTTTTCCAGATGTCCCACGTCGGTGATGTTGCGGACATAGCGTACTTTGTAGCCTATGTGCGTCAGGTAGCGGTAGAGTATGTCGAATGTTATGGCCGGGCGGGCGTGGCCGAGATGGCCGTCGCCGTAGACGGTGGGTCCGCAGACGTACATGCCCACTCTTTCGGGGTGCAGCGGTTTGAATGTTTCTTTCTGTCGTGTGAGCGAGTTGTAGATACAGAGTTGACGCATTGGGAGTCTGGAGTTAGGAATGAGGAGTTAGGAGCCGGGAGGGTGGTCCTCCCGGCTCCGGTGGGTTGGGTCTGGTTTATGCGTTGCCGCCGTCCATGAAGGGGTTGGGGATGCCGCCTGCGGGGTTCATGCCTGCCTTGGGCGCGCGGGGCTTGATTTCGCCGAATGTCTGTTCGTAGCGCTGTACGTTTTCAGCAAGGGCGTGCAAGAGGTTCTTGGCGTTTTCGGGGGTCATGATGACGCGGGTCTGTACGCGGGCCTGGGGCATGTTGGGGGCCACGGTGATGAAGTCGCAGAAGAATTCGCTGCCGCTGTGGGCGATCATGGCGAGGTTGCAGTAGTTGCCTTTTGCTACTTCGGGGCTGAGTTCTACTTTTATTTCTTGTTGTTTCTGGCTCATAATTGTTTGTTGTTTATGGTTTATAGTTTAGGGTTTTGGTTTATCGTTGATGGTTGATGGTTCGGTGGGTTGGGACTTGGTGAATCTGAAGTCCTGGATGTCGCGGTTGGAGTCGCGCAGACGGATGGTGAGGGTGTGCACCGACGGCTGCTGCCAGACGCGGGCTATGTCCCACGATGCGTAGACGCGGCGCTGGAAGCCGTCGATCTCGGAGTCGCGGCGGTGGTAGAGGTAGGCCACGGGATCAGGGGTGTGTGCGGTGGCGCTGTCGAGCACCAGATCGAATGTGGCCGGTTGGGCGGAGTATTCGAGCCGGCAGTCGAGGTTGATGTAGTGGCCCGAGCGCCAGATGGCGTTGACCCATACGGGTTCGTCGTCCCAGCCGCTGATGTCGGCGGCGCTTTTGAGCTGTCCGCCTGTGGCTTTGAGCCAAGCAGCGATCTCTACGTGGGCGTCGCGGTTGTGGACCTCGGTGCGGTAGGCCAGCAGCAGGCGCTGTCCGGGGACAATGGTGGTGTCTGCCGGTGTCCAGTCGGCTGTCAGGGTCACTTCGGGAGAGTCGTCGACGGCGCGGAAGGTGAATGAGGTGACTCCTTCCGGGGTGGTTTCGCCGCAAGTGACCATGTCGTAGAACAGGGTGGTGCGGGCGTCGCTGTTGTCGTCGCCGAATCCGCATCCGGTCAGGGCAGCGGCTGTTGCCGCCGCAAGGAGGTATGTGGATATTTTCCGTTTCACAGATGCGAAGTTAATAAATTTTCCGTGATTATCCTAAAACCTCAGGCGGTAATCGTGGCGGGGAAGTCCGCTGCGGTTGACTATGACGCCTGTGCGGCCGTTGGTGAAGGTCATGGCTCGGGCGGAGGTGTCGATGGCGTGTTGCCACAGCGGCTCGGGGCAGCGTGTGGTCATTATGACTGGGCAACGGACGTCTGCGAGTCCTTCGGCCGAGAGGGGAGCGGCTGCCACGGTCATGTCGGCGCCTTCGGGTGTGTCGGTGAACCGTGTGCGCGGCGCGGCGGCGAGGATGATGCTGCGCGCCTGGGCTGCGTGGGTTCCGGTGACGCACACCGTGGCAGGGCGGAAAAAGTCGGTGATGCGGAAGAGCAGACGGGCGTCGGCGGCCGACATGTCGCCGCGCAGTGAGTTGAGACGGTCAAAGCCGTAGTAGGGCAGTGTCTCGCGCAGCACGCGGATGATGAAACGGTAGGCAAACGGCGAGTGGACGCCGTAGCCACGGCTCACTCTGTATCGTTGCAGTGCCTTGGATATGACCGGAAGCCGCATGGTGGTGCAGGTCAGCTCTGTGGTTTACGACTGGTGACGGTGAATGCTATGCCGAGAATCAGAATCAGGTATATGGCGGCCACGGACGCTTTGGCTGCCGCGTCGGTCACATGGACCGAGCGGGGGTCGAAGGTCATGACCACTTCGTGTTCTCCCGGGGGCAGGCGCAGGGCGCGCAGTAGGTAGTCTACACGTGCTATGGAGGTTTCCTCGCCGTCGATTGTGGCGGTCCATCCCCATGGGAAGTATATCTCGGAGAATACGGCTATCGCGCCTTCGGCGGTGCGGGCCTTGTAGGTGAGCCGGTTGGGGGCGTAGTCCGTAAGACGTATGCCGTCGCCGGGGGCCGGAGCGGTCACCGCGTCGTCGAGTATGGGTCGGAAGGCGCGGTCGGCCACGGCGGTCGTGGCGGGGCTGATGGAGTCGAGTGCGAGCATTTCGTCATCGGGGGTGTCGACGTAGGCTATGGAGCTTATGAGCCATGCGTTGCCCAGGGCGTTGCGGTTGATGATGGGCGGCTGCGCGGGGTCGGTGATGACGTATTTGGTGTTGAGCATGTCGAGCACGTTGAGG
The DNA here is from genome assembly GCA_011959405.1 of Muribaculaceae bacterium. Taxonomy (GTDB): domain Bacteria; phylum Bacteroidota; class Bacteroidia; order Bacteroidales; family Muribaculaceae; genus UBA3263. The sequence goes on along the minus strand of BLLX01000031.1, from coordinate 9,027 downwards.
TCGGCCATGATGCGCCTGTGGTTTTCGGGGCTTTCGGCTGCAAATGTGGCGTTCATGGCCGAATCGGCCCTGATCTTGAGCATCTGGCCTACTTCGGGGCGTGCCATATAGGCCAGGTGACGTTCTATCATGTCCTGATAGCGCGTGAGCTTGGCAGCGTGGTATCCGCCGATGGATTTGTGGAAGTAGGCGGGTGCGGCCGAGTAGAACTCGGGAGCGTTGAGCACGCGGAAGTGCGGATCGGTGTCGGTGAGGATGATTTTGTCGGCCGCCGACGGTATGAATGCGTCTGTGGTGGCTTTGGCCGATGTGAACGCGTCGGAGGAAAGGTATCGTTTGTCGGCGGTGTAGAGGTCGGCGGTGACAGCCACGGCTATCACGGCGAGAGCCACAGGGCGCGAGCACTTGCCGGTGGCGGCGCCGACGAGGGCTATGAGCGCCACTCCGATGAAGAGGATGGAGCGGAGGGCGTCGGATGCCACCATGGATGTGCGTATGCTTTCGGCGGCGTTGACCACTTCGGGATAGTGGTTGATGTCGAATTCGGCTGGAAGGGCTCCGGCGTTGATGTAGCGGGCTATCATGATGGCGTCGCCGTCGCCCATGACTGTGGTGCCGAACAGAGCGGGCCAGAGTATGGCTACGGCGCAGAGCGCCGTGCATGATCCGAAGCTCCATAGCAGCGGCTTGCGGTAGGTCTGCCAGGGGTTGTCGGCCGTCAGGAACTGCCGGAGCCCAAGCATGGCGAGCAGGGGCAGGGTGAATTCGGCAATTACGAGGATGCTCTCCACGGCGCGGAATTTGGAGTAGAGAGGGATGTAGTCAATGAACAGGTCGGTGAGCCACATCATGTTGCGCCCCAGTGCAAGACATACGGAGAGGAGGGTGAGGATGACGAGAGCCCATTTGAGCGGTCCGCGCACGATGGCGGCCCCGAGTATGGCGAGGGCGAGGATGATGGCTCCGACATAGACGGGTCCGTTGGTGCCTTCGGGCCCGCCGAAGTATTGCGAGAACAGGGGCAGGAGCTGCATCTGTCCGGTGCGGTCGGCGCGCATCAGTTCGCGGCCGCGGTCGGTGTCGGCCACGGTGAGGGGCGACATGCCGCCTTTGAGCGGTCGGGCAGATGCTCCGCCGTTGATGTTGGGTATGAGCAGCGAGAATGTCTCGCCGGTTTCGTAGGAGTAGGAGGTGATATATGACCGGTCGAGACCGTCGGTGCGGTCGGAGGGGTCGGATGTCTCGGCCACGGGGGTCAGCTCGGAGTGCTGTCCGCGCATTGTGTGGCGGGAGTATTCGTAGGTGTTGTAGAGGTTGGGCAGGTTGGCTCCTATGGCGAGTGCCATTGCCGCCGCCGCCACTGCTGTGCTGACGGCCCACCGGCGCATTCTGCGGGCGCGGAAGGCCTCGATGCCGTAGGCTATGACGAATCCGGCCATCACCCATGAGAAATAGTAGGTCATCTGCACGTGGTTGGATGCTATCTGCATCATCATGAACAGTGCGGCTGTGCCTGCTCCGAGCCATCGGCGCCCGTTGTAGATGAGCACCAGTCCGGCGATGGTGGGCGGGACGTAGGCGAGGGTGACGAATTTCCAGATGTGGCCGGCACCGATGATGATGACAAAGTAGGATGAGAAGCCCCAGGCTATGGCTCCGATGAGCGACAGGTGCCATTTGAATTTCATGGACATGAGAAGGATGAACATGCCTATCATCATCATGGCCAGCAGGTGGGACGGGGCGGGGAGTCCGAGACCGTAGACGGCATTGATCCATCTGAACAGGGACGAGGAGGGGTAGGACGGTGATATCTGGAATGCGGGCATGCCGCTGAAGATCGAGTTGGTCCAGAAGGATTTTTCGCCTGTCAGTTGCTGGTATTGTGTGATTTCCTGTCCGATTGCGGCTCCCTGCTGTATGTCGTGTTGCAGGAGTGTGCGGCCTTGCTGTGCGTCGGGATAGAAATAAGCGAAAGCGGTGATTGCTATCACCGCTATTGAGAGGATTGTGCCCCAGACGGAGGGGCGTTTCAGAAACTCTTTCATTTACAGATGTTTGTCGCCTATGAGTTGTTTGACGTCGTTGACGTATTGTTTTATGTGCTGTTCGTTGGCTATTGGGCAGATCAGGAGCACGTCGTCGGTGTCGGCGATTACGTAGTCGTGGAGACCGTCGACCACCACGAGTTTGTCTTTGCCGGCCACGGTGAATACGCTGCCGGAGGTGTTGTAGCTCATGACGGTGCATCCCTGGGTGACGTTTCCGCTGGCGTTGCGCGGGGTGTGGTCGCGCAGAGAGCTCCATGTGCCCAGATCGCTCCAGCCGATGTTGACGGCTTCGACAAAGACGTTGCGTGCCTTTTCCATGAGCGCATAGTCGATGGACACCGACGGGCAGCTGCCGAATTCGCGGGCTATGAACGGGAGTTCGTCCGGTGTGCCGAAAGCTTCTATGCCGGCGTCGAACCGCGAGGCTATGTCGGGCGAGTATGTGCGCAGGGCTTCGATGAGCGTTTCGGTTTTCCAGATGAATATGCCTGAGTTCCAGAGGAATTCTCCGGTGCCGAGGAACACTTTGGCGAGTTCGAGATTGGGCTTTTCGGTGAATGTCTTGACTTTGTAGAAGTCGTCGGACACGGGTGTGCCCATCTGTATGTAGCCGTAGCCGGTCTCGGGTCTGTCGGGCGATATGCCGAGTGTGAGCAGCGAGTCGCCTGATTCGACGAATTCAAAGGCCCTGTTTATGCTTTTGTGAAATTCGGTCTCGCGGGTGATCAGATGGTCGGCGGGGGTCACGATCATTGATGCCTTCGGGTCGATGGCGTGTATGTGGTATGCGGCCCATGCGATGCAGGGGGCTGTGTTGCGTCGGGCGGGTTCCAGAAGTATCTGGTGTCCGGCTATGTCGGGGAGCTGGGTTCGGATCAGTTCGGCATACTGCGAGTTGGTGACTATCAGTATGTTTTCCTTGGGCACCAGCGGCAGCAGCCGGTCGTAGGTCATCTGCAGCAGAGAGCGTCCTGTGCCGCAGAAATCGATGAATTGTTTGGGGCGCGCCGTGCGGCTTGCAGGCCAGAATCGGGATCCTACTCCGCCGCACATTATCACGCAGTATCGGTGTGTGTTGCTGATGTCTGTATGCTGTTGTTTCATAAGAACGGGGAGTTTGGTTGAATTTTTTGCTAAGTTACGAAAACAAATTCAATTGTCCAAATCGTGGCCTGGAGGGGGTGTTTTGCGGAAAATGGAGAAATTGACGGATCCGTAGGCCCGGTGTCCGATAAAGGCCGGCAGTGACGAGAAGTCGTGTTTTTTCGAGTGTTCGACGATGACGATGGTGTGGTCGCCGGTGCGGGGAGAGTCGAGTATGGCCGCGGGCACGGATTCGAATCCGTCCATGTCGTAGGGGGGATCGGCGAATATCAGGTCGACGGGTTGTCCGGCGCCGGCTATGAATTTCAGTGCGTCTCCTTTGACGAGGGTGAGCTCGCGGCAGTTGAGCTGCTGGCGCACCTGGTCGATGAACCGGTGTTGTGTGGCGGCTTTTTCGACTGCTATGACCGATGCGGCTCCCCGGCTTATCATCTCAAGGGATATGGCGCCGGTGCCGGCAAAGAGGTCGATGGCGGTGAGTCCGTCGAAGTCGATCATGTTTTCCAGCACGTTGAACAGGTTTTCGCGTGCGAAGTCTGTGGTGGGTCGTGCGGATATGTTGCCGGGGACGTTGAATCGTCTGCGGCCGAATTTTCCTCGTATTATTCTCATAGTTGTGTGAGCATTAACATGTCGACCGGCGCTTCCGGGGCCATGCGGCGCAGGTGGAGCAGGTCGTCTGATATGGTTAGCGGGAGTATGGGGTCCATGTAGGTGCGCAGCAGCGGCGTGATTTCGTTGCGCATGGCGTTGTCGCCGCCGATGAGCATGGCCGCAGGGGTGTGGTCGGCCGTGGCGGCCATGATGAAATAGGCTGCGTCGGCGGCGCCGGTTATGCCGTATCGGTTGGCGAGTCTGAGGGTTCCGTCGGCCGAGAAGCCGAACAGCAGCATCTGGTCCGGGGCGAGCAGGGCGTATGAGCGCCGGGGGTCGCCGGTGCGGTTTCTGTGGGCCAGATAGTTGCCTGCGGCGGTGAGAGGATGGTGCAGCGCGGGGTTGGTGAAGGTGCGGCGCAGGAAGTTGAGCAGCCGGGTGTCTATCTGCATGGCGAGGGTGAGTTCGCCCATGGCGCCGAGTGGGCATGTGACGGTGTCGGACGGGGCGTCGTGGCCCGGGAGCATGAACGAGACCACTTTGGATGCCGTGTCGGCGGCTTCTGAGGGGAGAAGGACGAACCGGGGAGTGTCGATGATCATGCTGACGGATGCGAAGTCGCCAAGCAGCAGTGGGTTGTCGTAGACGGTCTCTTCCAGCGGGGTGCAGTCGCCTTGGAGCGGCGAGGACAGGCCGAGCCGACGGTAAATGACGGACTGCCCGACGCTTTCCGGGCCGGTGAGGAGCGCTTCGAGCGCATCGGGCCGCAGGCGCAGGTAAAGGCGCCAGAGCGATGTGTCGGGGGCTTCGCAGAGGGTGTCTTTGGTCAGTGGCGCGTTCATTTTGCGTCGGGGTAGGCTATGCGTGAGTGGTAGATGGTGAGAAGGCGGTGGATGAAGGTCTCCTTGATAACTTTTATGTCGCGGAACGCTAAGGGAGAATCGTTGTGGAGCCCTTCGGCCACTTGGGCGTCGATGATTTTATTGACGAGGGCTTCGATGGATTCCCGTGAATAGTCCTTGAGGGACCTCGATGCGGCCTCTACGCTGTCGGCCATCATCAGGATGGAGGTCTCGCGCGAGTGGGGGTTGGGACCGACGTAGGTGTAGGGTGCCGGGTCGACCTGTTCGTCGGGGTGGAGACGGCATGCGGTGAGATAGAAGAAGCGGGCGGTGCCGCGTCCGTGGTGTTCGGCGATGAAGTCGCGTATGGCTTTGGGAAGCTTGGCGCGTTCGGCCCGTTTGAGTCCGTCGGTGACGTGGCCCGTGATTATGCGTGCGCTCTGTTCGGGTTCGAGGGCGTCGTGTGGGTTGACACCATGCTGGTTTTCAGTGAAGAAGGCGGGATTGTCGATCTTGCCTATGTCGTGATACAGTGCGCCGGCCCTGACAAGCTGTACGTTGGCGCCTACCTTAAGGGCTGCTTCGGCGGCGAGGTTGCTCACGGCCATGGAGTGCTGGAAGGTGCCCGGGCACTCTTTTGATAGCTCGCGGAGCACCGGGTGATTGATGTCGCTGAGCTCGACCATGGCCACCACGGAGGTGAACCCGAACATGCGCTCGAAGACGAAGATGAGCACGTAGGCGAACGACACGAACACCACGTTGATGGCGCAGAATCCAAACATGCGGCCTGTGAGTCCGCTGAACGATCCGCTGGTCATGACGTTGACGGCCACGTAGGCCAGAGAGTAGACCACAAAGACGAGAAGGGCCGTGCGCAGCAGCTGCGAGCGCCGCGACAGCTCTTTGAGGGAGTTGATGGCCGTGACTCCCGCCACGAACTGCATGAAGATGAATTCCAGCTGGTAGGATGCCATGACGGCGCTGATGAGCACGGTGGTGAGCAGGGTGAACAGGGCGGTGCGTCCGTCGAAGAATACAAGGACCATTATGGCCACCATGGTGAACGGCACTATATAAAGCCCGGAGGTGAATGTGGTGCCCATGATGAAGGAGAAGAGCGAGAACACCGTGATGATGCCCACAAGGAATGTGACCGCCTTGATGTTGCGTTCAAGGCGCGGGCGGAAGAAATGGAGGAATCCGGCCAGCAGGGCGAAAAGCAGCCCGACGTAGAGGAATTTGGCAAGCCATGCGTAGATGTTGTTGCCGCCGGTGCCTGATCCGCGTTCGGCCTGCATCTGCTCGTAGGTGCGCAGCACGGTGTAGAGCTGGGCGGTGACGATGTCGCCACGGTCGATTATACGTTCTCCCTGCTGGATCACGCCTATTGGCACGGATACTTTCTGGTATTGCTCGTGGCGCAGGCGCTCGGACATGTCGCGGTCAAGCACTATGTTGGGCGACAGCATGGATGCCAGCCGCGATGATTCTATGGCATGTTGGTATTCGTCGGCCGGAAGCTGCTCCTTGAGCCATTCGTAGGCCCGCATGGGGGATCTGAATGGAGTTGCGGCGGTGGTGGTCATGACGTTGTCGGCCACGATGCGCAGTTTCGGCAGGCGTCCGGTCATGATGTCGTTGTAGGTGTTTTCATCGACCACGCCTGTGCGGAAGAGTTCGCGCACCTTGTCGGTGATGCGTCGGCGTCTGTCGGCGCTGACGCCCTCGACCTGCGACAGGGATATGGTGAAATCCTCGATGATCTTGGCCGCTGCGACGTTGTCGCGGCGATATACGGGGATGAAGTGGCGGTCAACCGAGTCGCATGCGGCCTTGATGCTGAGCGAGTCGAGGTGGATGGGTATGTCGAACGGGGCAGTGAGCAGCGAGTAGTTCCACGGCCGGTCTTTTTCGTAGAGATATGTGGAGGTGGTGGTGCGCGGCAGGAAGTAGACGGTGACAAGGGTGCCGATCAGGTAGATCAGCGTGCGCACGTTGAGAAATGGTTGCAGTAGTTTCTTCATATTCTTGCGGCTGATGACACGCCTTCAATGCTTTTGAGCCGGTTGCAGAGGTCGTCGACGGTGGCGGCGTTGGACACGCGGATCACAAGGCGTCCGGTGAATACTTCGTCTACTGCTTCGATCGAGAGCTGGCGTATGTCAATGTTGAGCTGGAGTGATATCATCGACGCTATTTCCTGAAGGATGCCGTGGCGGTCGATGCCTTCCATGTGTACGGTGGCGGTGAATCGGGTGTCGCCGCCTTTCCAGCGTGTGGAGAGTATGCGGGAGCCGTAGGTGGCCTTGAGTACGGCCGCACGGGGGCATGTGAGAGAGTGCAAGGTCACGGATCCGTCGTCCTCGATGAATCCCATCACGTCGTCGCCGGGGATGGGGTTGCAGCAGTCGGACAGACGGTAGTTCTGCGCGCCGTGGTCGGATATGAGCGTGTAGGTCTCCTTGGGGTTGATTTTCGGTTTTCCGGCGGGTTCGGATCCGGTCGCGGCTGTTTTTTCCTTGGATGAGGATGTGAACGGCAGGCTGACTCTGAGAATTTTACGCAGGAATGACGGCGAGCTTTTTTTGGTCAGCTCGGTGAAAGAGCGGTCTATGTCGATGTCGTTGCGCGCGATGGCGATGTAGAGGTCGTCGCGAGAGTCAAGGCGGTAGTAGCCCATGACTTTGGTGATGATCTCGTTGGAGGGGGGTATGGAGTGGCGGAGCAGTGCGTCGTCGAATTCCTGGCGTCCGCGGTCGATCAGTGGCTGACGGTCTTTACGCAGGGCCTGGCGCAGGCGTGTGCGGGCCTTGGCTGTGGCGAGGAAGTTGACCCATTCGGGCTGCGGATTGGGGTTTTGCGAGGTGAGCACCTCCACCTGGTCGCCGGAACTGAGCCGATGGTTCAGGGGCACCAGTTTGTGGTTGACCTTGCCGGCTATGCAGCACAGGCCGATGTGGCTGTGGAGCGCGAATGCCACGTCGAGGACAGTGGCTCCGGCCGGCAACGTGAGCAGTTCGCCCTTGGGGGTGAACACTACTATTTCCGACGAGAACAGGTTGAGCTTGAGCGTGTCGAGGAAGTCGATGGCGCTCGGTTCTGGGTTGTCGAGTATGTCCTTGATCGTACGGAGCCATACGGTCAGCTCGCTTTCTTCGTCGCCTTCGCCGACTTTATATTTCCAGTGGGCGGCAAAACCTCGTTCGGCGATGTCGTCCATGCGCCGGGATCGTATCTGGATCTCAACCCAGTTGCCGTCGTTGCCCATCACGGTGAGGTGGAGTGCCTGATAGCCGTTGGCTTTCGGCACGGAGATCCAGTCGCGCGTGCGGTCGGGGTGGAGCTTGTAGATGTCGGTTATGGCTGAATATATCATCCAGCATATGCGTTTTTCGTCGGCAGGGTCGTCGCAGTCGAAGATTATGCGCATGGCATACAGGTCGTAGACCTCTTCGAACGGGATTTTTTTTGTCTCCATTTTCCGCCAGATGGAGTAGACGGATTTAAGCCTGTATTTGGCTTCGAAACGGATTCCGAGGTCGTGCAGACGCGATTCGATCGGCGCGGCAAAGTCACGGTAGATGTTGTGGCGTTCGCTCTCGGTGTTGCTGATCTGCTGCGATATGCTTTCGTAGGCGGCAGGATGCTCGTATTTGAAACTGAGGTCCTCAAGTTCGGTCTTGATGGCGAACAGTCCGAGCCGATGGGCCAGAGGGGCATATATGTAGAGTGTTTCGCCAGCTATTTTGTATTGTTTGGCAGGGGCCATGGAGCCGAGGGTGCGCATGTTGTGCAGTCGGTCGGCCATTTTCAGGAGCACCACACGGATGTCCTCGCTCATGGTGAGCAGCAGTTTGCGGAAGTTTTCGGCCTGTGCTGATGCCTGTTCGCCGAATATGCCGCCGGAGATTTTGGTGAGACCTTCGACAAGTTGTGCTATCTTTGGTCCGAAGTGCTGCCGGATGTCCTCGACGGTGTATTCGGTGTCCTCGACCACGTCGTGGAGCAGCGCCGCACAGATGCTTGTGGATCCGAGCCCTATCTCACGGCTTGCTATCCTTGCCACGGCTATGGGGTGCATGATGTAGGGTTCGCCGGACCGACGCCGTATGCCCTTGTGGGCTTCTTTGGCGAAGTGGTATGCGCGCTCGATTATCTCCACCTTTTTGCGGTGGTTGGACTTGAGGTAGCCGTTGAGCACGTCCTGAAACGCTTCTTCAATCATGCGTTCCTCTTCCTCCGGGCTGGACTCGGGGTAGCGGGGTAGGGGGTTGCCGTGGTCGATCATAAGCTTTGAACTTGATAGGGTATAATCGCCCCAAATTTACGCAAAAATCCCCAAAGTTTCAGTTTGTAGGAGAAAAGTTTGTGGTTTTGGTCACGGCTCTTTCATTTAAGATTTCGTCTCATTCTCGACAAATGTGTTATTTTAT
>BLLX01000030.1 GCA_011959405.1 Muribaculaceae bacterium | reverse complement strand
GTTATACACTATGGTGTCTCCGCGGTTATAGAACTTAACTTTCGTTGCCGTAACCGACACCTCATTGAGATTATGGCTGCGTTCACGCTTAAGATATATCGGATCCAGATTCAACTGAAACTGACGTTTACCCAGTTTTGTGAGGTCAAGGTCAAGAGTCTGCGGTTCGTAACCGTCATTCCACACCTTGAGTATATAATGCTTGCGAGGCAAGTCTAAAGCGAATCCGCCTGTATTTTCTATGTAATCATTATATTGATAAATCCCATTAGCAGTGGTTGAGACTACCGCAGTAGAATCGGCAGCATCAATTGCAGCAATAGTTGCGCTCGGGATAGGCATATGCATTTGATTATCGTACACATACCCTGAGACGAATATATTGTCTGCTCCGTGTGCTAACAATGGCAGACAACACAATGTGAGCCACAAAGCATGTAAGCATATACGCGAGCCGTACAGTCTTTTGTCTGCCATTAGAGTAATTTACTTGAAACGGTTTAGGGATTCGCCGAGGTCCATGAGCCGCAAGACCCGTTAGCATATACATATCCCTTGCAATAATTTTTGCCATCATTACATGTTGCGGCGCGATCTGGATTATGCACTGCACATGAGTTATAATTTGCATCGTAGCTTTGGCAGGTCCAGCCGCCGAGCACGGCTTCAAGTTCAGCGCGAAGCATCTCTTCGCTGAGCGGTTCGTCAATGATTCTGATTTTGTCCATAATGAAATTATTTAAAGGGTTATCAATTAATAGATCATTTCTGTTTTGAGCGATAATCATGGCGAATTGCCAGAAAGTCTTCCAGATGTTTAGTATATATAGGGCAATCGTTTGGATTGCAGCCTTCTTTTTCTTTTTTTAATCCGCTCGTAAGGCATATCTATATTTTGACAAAGAGATGAATTTTTGTGTGTTCGCTTTTCCCATAAGATGTTTTCCGCAAGTTTATGAAAAAAAACTGGATTATACAAATAAATCGAACAAATTATGAAAGAAGTTACACGGCTCTTTCATTCGCTACTCTCAACTGGCAAGATGGGAATGAACCATTCCGATTTTCTCAATCGTACGGCCGTTCTTATCATGATTACCCGGCTCGCAATGAACCGGATAAGGGCAGTTAATTTTTAAATGAAAGAGCCGTGCTTGTATCCATTAATATGGCACTATTTTATTCAACACATTCGGCTACAATCAAAAAAATCACGGATTGTAAAGGTCGGGGTTAAAAAACGACATTATCGACATGGCATGTTCGGCGGCTTCTCGTCCCGGACCAGACGGATCAAGCTCGGCGGCCGTATTGAAATCCGTTATAGCCGCGCCGCAACGGCCGAGTTTCCACAGCAGCCGGCCGCGACGATACACCGCATCGGCATTATCCGGCTCGGCACGCACAACGGCGTCAAGCGCCGCCAGTTCTTCTTCAGCATCCATCGCCGCAGACAGGCAGAGATTTTCGGGTAAATGCGTCAATAAAGCTGCCGGGAGTCGAATTGTAGATAGCCACACCCGCCGTCGAAGCATAACGCTGAATCTGATGATAGGCCCTGAAAGCCACATAGAAGCTATGGACCACCTCATGAAGCGGGCGGTGCACATAGTCCACCTTGATACGCTTCAGCTCATGCTCATTGTCCTGATAGAAGTGCGGCTGACGCGACTCCACTTCATTGTGCTCGTTCACACAAATAGTATTCATCCATGAATGGTCTGCCCCTATTATATATATTTCCTTAAATCCCGACCATATTCCGGTCATAATAGCCGGGATAAGCACATTGCGCGGACGCGGCATTCCCAGACGCCGGCCGTAGGCCATCCGCTCAAGCCACGCCGCACCTTCCACCCCGAGCATCGGAAACCGGCGCACCGTCACCATGCGGTTCTTCACCCTGCATCTGGCTCCTTTCGGCACAAACAGGACCATGGGCCAGGTCACCTTGCCGAGATTCTCCATCAGACGGGCTATATTGGCATCGTCCGCCCGATTGAAAAACAAAGGGTCAGCCAACACATAGAAACGGGGGCGTAATTCCTGAAACACCGGAGTGTTGGCAAAAAAATTCACAGCCATCAACGGACATCGGCGCAACGTGTCGCGACATTCCGCCATCGTCACATTCAGGCTCGGCCCGTTGCCGAGCACCACAAGCGGCTCTCCCCTGCGGGCTTCATCCGCCTTCTTTATTCTCGCCGGAAACGGATGCAACGCTATCTTGACAAGCGATACTACGGATTCTGTTAAATTCATATATTCGGAAATATTTCAATTGCTACAGTCAATACACAATCAGGCGACACACGCCGCGTGCTCATGGCAAAACGGCGGCCGTCCGGAATGACGGCCACGTCGCCGCTGCCCAACGCTATCTCTCTCAGCGGCAGGCCGGGCTGTCCGGCGGCCTTATATACGGCTTCCTTGCAGGTCCACGCCTCCAGAAGCCGGCTGTCCCACATCGCCGCGTCACGATCCGACAGAAATTTATGCTTCACACGCCTGAGCTGCTCCGGCCGGTCCTCCTCAACGTCCACCCCTATACGCCTGTCCGGATGCAGCGCTATGGCGGCAAAGTTCGCGGAATGGCTCACTGAGATATACCTGTTTCCACCACCGGACAGCACCGGGGCGCCATATTCGTCATGCTCCAGCACCGCGTCTTCGCCCACATAACGCCGTATCATCGCGAGGACGGCCATACGGGCGTCTTCTCCTGCGTCAACGACATGTATCTCTATCTCATCCGTCATAGCGACCGAAGCATATACAGTATGTCGGCGGCTACAGCATCAACCACCGGCCGCACCGAATCGGCATTGGCAACGGCCGATTCCATGACGGCGGCACCGGAAAACACATACGACACCGAATCCGTGGCAATAAACTGCACCGGCGTAAGCGACCCGCCCTGCGCCACAAACACAATGACCGACGATCCCCGCCGAGACCCCAGACGCATGACCTCCCCGTAAGTGTCGCCGGTGTTAAGCGCCATCCGCTCGTCGCGGTTCGACAGCACATCACCGACGGTTGCTTCCGACACCCGTGTGAGCGTACAGTTCACAGTAACGCCGTATTTAGGGTACGATATATTCACCCACCCTTCAGCGTCTACATCCACTCCGGCGGAATCATTGACCTGAATCACACGCCCGTCAGGCAGATCCACCGCACGATAGAACGACGGATAAAGATCAATGCGCGGATAGGCTTCCGGACGCGGCACAGGCGACGATCCGCCACCACGTACACATCCAGCCACCACCGCACAGCCTGCGGCCGCAAGCACAGCCAGTCGCCCGGCCGAGAGAATCATGACTGCACCTCCGGCATCACCTTCACCCTGACACTCACTATGCGGTGACTGGCGATTTCAAGCACAAGAAACCGACAGTGTCCATAGACCAGGCTCTCCTTTTCCTTGGGGAAATCACCTTTGATCGCCAGTAGCATTCCAGCCAGAGTCTCGCAGTCTTCTGTCACGGGAGCGTAAAGCTCCTCTTCCTGCTCGGTGATACGGAAAAAATCGTTCAGCAACGTTTTTCCCTCAAATATATAGGTGTCGTCAGGCAGACGCTTGTAGGTCTGCTGCACTTCGTCATATTCGTCATTTATGTCACCGACAATCTCCTCGAGCACATCCTCAAGAGTAACCACACCCTGAGTTCCGCCAAACTCATCCACCACAATAGCCATGTGGACCTTACGGCGGCGGAAATCCTCGAGCAGATCGTCAATCATACGCGACTCCGGCACAAAATAAGCCTGACGGAGCAGATTCTGCCAGCGGAAATCGTCGGGACGGGACTCGACGTAAGGCAGGAGGTCGCGGCTGTAGAGCACTCCGCGTATGTTGTCCTGAGTGCCCTCAAACACCGGAATGCGCGCATAGCCGCTCTCATTCACCACCTCCATCACCCGCGAGAAGTCCGACGAAATCTCTATGTCTGTTATATCCACACGCGGCGTCATGATTTCCGAAGCCGTGGTATCGCCGAACTTCAATATCTCCTGTAGCATGCGCTTGTCGTCGCGCTTCTCCACATCGGTCAGCTCAAGCGCCTGACTCAGCTCGTCGGCCGATATATTCTGCGGCTTCTTCTCCACCACCTTGTGAACTATGGACGAACTGCGCACCAGCAGCGAAGCCGGTGCATAGAGCAGTTTGACCAGAGCGAGGAGCACTGGCGAAGCCATGTGTGCCCACGACAGAGGGCGCGTCTGAGCGTATAGCTTAGGGATGATCTCGCCGAACAGCAATATCAGAAACGTGAGTATGACTGACTGAAGCACGAAGCTCCACACCGCCCCCATTCCCTCGAACACTGGCCCGAGAGCAAAATTACACAGGATAACTATGGTCACATTGACCAGATTGTTGGCAATCAGAATCGTGGCGAGCAGACGTTCAGGCATGGCGAGCAGACGGCGCACACCGGCATTTCTCTCAGGGCCGTGCTCATCGTCATCGTCATCCAGCTGCTGCGGAGTAAGGGAAAAGTAAGAAATCTCGCTTCCGGACACAAAGCCCGACGCCACAAGGGCAAACGCCGCAATAACCAGAGCCACGGTCTGCGGCAATGAAAAAGATAAAAGAGGGTCAGAATCCATAATTCAATATTGACGCAAAGGTAGCATTTTCCCGCAAATCTCACAAATAACAGAGAAAAAGCAGATTGGCTCCTGACATCACCGCAGCCGCGCGTTGACCACCCGCTCGGTCAGCACCGTATCACGGTTCCAGTGAAACGGCGCAAAGTCCGAATTATGCCTGACCACATTATTCTCGAACACAAGGCCGTTGACCGACTTGGCATACAGCAGCGGAGTGTCAAACGTGTCAAACTCATTGTCGGCAATCACTATGCCGGAATGAAAATACCCTTTCTGGTTGCCGAGATCGGGAATCTCGGGATAAATCGATATCACAGCGTTGGTAAACTGAAACATGTTGGTGAGCGCATTCACAAACCGGTTCTTCCTTATGGTCACATCGCGGCACGACCCGGTCTCGAACCATCCGTTGCAGTCTCCGCAAAGCAAAATGCCGGTGCCCGACGTATGGTCAAACAGATTGTTCTCCACCATCACCTTGCGCGGCGTAGAGAACAAAGCGCCACGGGCGCGGTTGTTTCTCACTATATTGTCGGCAAACGTCACCTGTGGAGTCCACGTAAGGTTCTCTATGCCGAAAGTCCCGCGATCAGGACCTACCGAATCCGGCAACACATGCCGCAGCCTGATAACAAACTCCTTTGCGCCGGGCAATGAATCGGAGCGATACGGAGCGATCGACTCCACTATATTCAGACTGTCGGCAATATCCATGGTCTGCGCCGAAAGAATCTGCACGGTGTCGCCCGGCTCTCCCCACCGGAATCCGTATGTCTGCGGGTGCATATACCTGGCCACCACCGTCACCGAATCTACCTTCTGCTCTATTTTCAGATATGTGCCGTGCACATTGATGGCATCATCCATCATCCCCTCATACAATCCTTCCGTTGAATTGATCCGGCCTTTACACCCTGAAAAATGGGTGGCATCGGCCTGAGTGGTGAAATAGCGAGGATCATCGTCACCGCGCAGACACACGTTGAAACCGTCGAGATCAATATTTTCCGACATCTGCGCCAGCAGACCCATCCCCTCGGCATAATGCACAGTGACGTTATTTATCACTGTGTTCCTGTCATTGTCAAGAAATATGCCCGGCGCCGGACGGCCGTATGTGCGCATGGCCACCACCGTACCCGGCAAAAGACGCGGATCGTCCCACCGCGCCCTGATCTGTCCGGGAGCGATTTCCTCGACCGGACGCACACCCACAGCTATATCCGACGTCCTGTAGACCAGATGGCGCGTAGCCCCGTCGAAAGCGATGCCGGCGCAGGGCACATGTTCCCATCCCGGTCCTTTGGCCACGAAAACACTGTCGCGTATCTCATATTCCACCCACGGGGCCGGACTGTAAGTGATGTATCCTCCTACAGTGTCGTTTTCCAGCACGGTCACCTGCGATATATGCGGATTGGCAAAATCTATGCTGAAATCACGCAACGAGCAGTCTTGCCCGTCCACCACCGCCAGCGGCAGCATGCGCCCGTGCATCACCAGCTCCGCCCCGTTGCCGTCGAATGTCACGTTCCTGAGATTTTCCAGAGCTATAGCCACTGATTTGGGATTGTCCTGATCATGATTGGAGATATAATATACACGTGAACTTGCCCCCTCGGGATAAAAATCATAACGTCCCTCCCTGAGCCTGATCACAACCTGCCGCTCCGATTCAAGCTCGGAGGCGAGACGGCGCAACGCCTCGGCCATGACCGGCGATGAGTTTTCACCTGTGTCAGGCATCACTCCGTAATCCGCAAGATCTATCACAACCGGACCTCCGGCACAACCGCACATGGCCGCAGCCATAAGCGAGCCAAAAAGACATTTGATAAATTTCATGATATTTTTTGATATTGACTCAGACAAAGGTCGTGAAAATTTTCCGAATTAGGAATTCAAAGCACAAATTTTCAAAAACCGCGTGCCGATCCAACATATATTTGCAATATTTTTGTTAATTCTGGAAAACTTCTGTTAGTGCCTTATACAAAAGACTTTAGGAGAATTACCCGATTTTGAGGTAATGAATTAGCAACTGTGCCATATGCTATGTTCTGCCTTGAATTGCATTCAAGTAACTCTTTATTATTGCAAAGGTATAAAAATTATTTGGCAAGCAATAAAAATAGGATATATTTTGTCTCTTGTCAAATAATTCTATTGATGTATTTTTATAACTTTCCATTTACCCTGTCCAGCATATATAACATCGGCAGTAACATAGCAGTCTTTCGTGATATTATACTCACAAAGAACAGAATGATGAACGTAGTAATCACCAATAAATGCAAAATCAGGAGAATCATCCCAAGAACCATTTTTATATTTTAATTCTAAGTGACCTTGAATTGTCTTTATTGCACTTGTGTTTATTTCTGCAGTTTCTTCTACATTAAGTACAATAGGCCTTTTTTCACCTTTCCTGTCTTTTGTTACACAATAGAATATTTTCAAGCATTGTCCTACTTCGGGACGAAGATCCGTATCATTAAAGAATACGATACCTCCAATTTTTCCTTGACCGAAAGTGTAATGGAATAATTTTTTTTGTATGTTTATATCGTCAACGACCACAATACCAGAATTAAAATTCGGTAAAGCAGTTTCTTTATTTACTTTTTCTACATTAGCAATAACTACTTTGTTTTCATTCTTTTTTATAATAGTATATTCTCTGAAACTGACAAAATCCCCTTTTGAAATAGTGCCCCATTTTTCTTTAAAAGCTTGAAATATTTGCTGGGAATCTTGCGTTACAATATGTAGAATTTTCTTCTCTTCATTCAAATATTCTACATATCCAAACTTTTGGGGAAGTCCCATCCATAGCCTTGTTTCACTCTTATGCATGCAAAGAGGTATATATTTAGCTTCTGTCACTTTTGTTTTATTCCAAGAGAAGCAACTTGTCTGAATTTGCTTTTCCTCTTTATCTACATGACACTTTACTCTAAAAACAGAACCAAATATCGCATTCGTCAAAAAAGGAAACCGCTTTACATTCACTTGAAATATAACGTCTACCCCATTTGTGAGAGTGCAATAAGTTTTTCCGTCTTTTTCCCATCTATCCACCAGCGTAACCTCTTTTGCTTCAATTTCTGAAAAAGCGTACTCTTCAGCAATGGTGGCATATCTATTATACAATAGCTTATTATTATTGGGCGGAATAACTGATATGTCGACTCGTTCAATATATTCTTGGTATTTCCGGGAAGTGTTTTCATGAAATTTCTTATATATATTCAATTCGCATAAGGCTTCAGATGTTAGCTCTTCCTTTATAAGCAGGTCGGCTAAAGTCAAATGAATAGAGCCGAGAAAATCTTCATTTCGTTCAACAAGTAAAGCCTTAGAAAGCAATGCTATCTTTAATTCATTACTATCTTGTATACAATCTGCCAATTCACTCCATACATAGTATTTTTCACTCATTTCAAGTAATAAAGATTTGTACACATTGATAGCAAGGTCATATTGCTGTTGCCATGTATATATTATTGCTCGTTGTCTTAATATCCATTCATCTTTTTTAGCACGTTCAATAAGAACATTATACAATGAATCTAACCAAGATACTAGTTCTGCATCTCTTGGGTGTGATTCTTTGAGATATTCATAACACTTCTTTGCTGCTTTAACAGCCAAAGGTTTATAAGTGTTACCATTATTATCTGTTTCTTCTTTCCAATCAGCATCCATGAGGTTTTCATATCTCCAATCTCTAAAAAAGTAAATAAATCTCCATGTTTCTTGACCATTCATGTGACGCTCTGCAATTTTCAACACTTCAGAATGCCAATGAGAAGCACCATAAACGGCGTTTCTTTTATTATAGACAGTAAAAGCTTCAAACATCTCACGCATTTTACCTTCTTTATGAAGATTCATAATTTCCCAAAACTGCGGTTCACGTAACAGGTCAAGTGTTTCTGTTTTTGGGAGATTTATCTTTTCACACAGCATCTCGACATCAATATCCTCGCCGCTATTTACAATTTGACGACATATACGAGAAATAAGCGAGGGAATTTCACTACCATTGTAATAGCCCTTGTTCAAATCTTCATAACGTAAATTTTCTGGTTCCCAGAGCATAAAGAAACGGTAAAAACTAAAATCAGAATGTTCTTTTGAGAAACTCAAAGCAAAGTTCAATATTTGAGAATGAAGCATTGAAGGACGTTCATTCCTAAGATACATATAGTCTTTTAGCAACGTTCTTATTTCCAACGATGTCAAATTTGAAATTTTAGCCTTGATATAACGATAAATTATCCAGCCTAACTCTTCATGCAAAGCTGAATCTACATCATTTGCAGAGTCAATATAATTCTTTACCTGAACATAAGCATTTGAAGGATCATTTTTTGATAGCTCGGATGCTTTTGAAATAGCATCAGCGTTAGGTTGCAATCGTTTATACAAATTAGTATAAGCTCTTTCTCCTGCGCCACTATCATCCACCATTGTAGGAAGTAATGAAGACATCTCTTTCAAGCAAATTTTAGCTTTATCTATGGCGTTTCTATTGCATAGTTGCTGACATATATCACGCAGAACCCAAAAGAGAGACATTTGTGCCCATGGGTTATTCCTATCTTCTTTCAGATCATCTATGGCCATCTTATATGCTTCTTTTAGATTACCACTTTTACGCAATAATGTTACTTCTTTTACAGACATTAGTATTCTTCTATTATGTTAATTTTTCTATGAGTTGTGACAGTTTAATATCAGCTTCTCCGATATCAGAAAGTGGAGCAGCATAGTTAATAAACCCTTTCCCATTAAAGAAAAAAGTTATAGCAGCATAATTACCAGAAGCTTTCATATAATATACGAGTTGGTAATGTTCTTCCACCACATTTGTTAATATGATACCACATTCATCACACAAAGAAATCATGCGACTATGTAGCATCTTTAATGACTCCAAAGATGGATGATAGTCTATTTTATATTTGATATTTTCATCATTCTGGAAGAAAAACAACAACTCAGTGTCATTGGCATCTGTTTCATATTTTGTAAACAGACCTGCTCCATTATATATTGCATCAATTCTTACTATACCGGTTGGTGTATTTACTTCATAAATATCTCTCCAAGGTTTACAGATAACGTTCTTTACTGAATATAGAGTTCCATTCATATTCTTTACAACAGACCAATATTTACATTTTACTGAAGGTAATATTGATGAAGGATGAAAAGGTGTATCCTCTATATTATCAAAAGATAAAGCATTAACAGCTGTTTTTGCAGTTTTATTGATAGGGGTTATTTTAAGAGATGTAATAGGTGTTACATCAGGAAGATTAATACACCATAACATCTTAGAAGCTCGAGTTATCGCTGTATATTTCCAACGAAGGCTATCCACATCAAGCCCTGTGCGTCTTGAAAAATCTACATAAACTGTATTCCATTCACCACCCTGTGATTTATGGCATGTAAAAGCATAACCGTACTTTACATGAAGAGCATTGTAGAAAGGGTCTCCCCACATTGCCTTAGTAAATTCTTCAGATTTAGGATTAGTCAATCCTTTCTCCGTACGCATACGCATTACCATATTGATATAAAGAGCCTTCATTTCGTCAATTGTCAGTGAAGGTCGCTTGTTTTGGAGTAATGTATCAATAATATAGCGTTTATAAATATTACCATCTTCTACTTGAAAACTTATTTCTCTGAAATCAAGCGTAATGATTTCTTTTACTTTTCTCCCATTTTTTTCAGTCCAAATAGGTGCAGACTGAGAGATAATATCATTTGATGTTTCTACTACAGTTATGATATCACCATTCAATAATTCACATTTATCATAATAGTAGCTATTGCATACTACCATCAATTTATCTCCTACCGCCACATGATTCGTTTCAGGAAATATTATATTACGAATAGCCGTATTATAATCAGCTGCTTGTTGATTTGAGAAACAAACTATAGCAGACGATTGTTCTGGATCTTCACAATATTTCTTAGCAACTTCCATTGCTCCAATATCCATTACTTCATGTTCCTTTTTCTTGAACACAAGGCGATTTCGTTCTTTTTTCCGAATCAACTCACGAAGTATTGTAGCATTAGCCAAAATACAACTATTCTTATCTTGACGAACAATGTCTGTGAGCTCATAAGAATATACATTCATTTCTAGTATATCAAAATAAGTTTCATCTAATGCAACAGAACAATCATCACCTACGGGAGGCAACTGCATAGGGTCACCAACAAAAATTACCTTTCCACCGAAGTTTAATCTTGCATAACTAAGTAAATCTTTTATTAATACTCCTGTACCAAATTGGAAAAGTTCATTCTTTGATTCACGAGAACTAATCATGGAGGCTTCGTCAATAATATAAATACACCTCTCGTGGTTATCTTTAAGTGGAAATATATATTTAAGTGTTCCTTCAGATTCTTCCACTATTAGATGAGAAAAATTATAGATTCCCCTATGAATAGTAGAAGCACCATAATTTGGTAATTTAGAACGTAATATTTTTGCAGCACGTCCGGTCGGAGCCATTAACTGAATATGTAAAGATTGAGTAGATAAATAATCTGCAATACTACGAATCAATGTCGTTTTACCTGTACCTGCATATCCTTTCAAAATAAATACTTGGCTATCTTTATCTGCAATGAACTTTTCAATCATTATCATTGCTTGCTTCTGTTGTGCAGTTAATATCATTTATATTCCATTTTATGTTATTCATATTTGTCACCATAAGGCTAAACTAAAAAGCGTGGAACTGTATGCCACACTCTTTACTTGAAGGTCGTAGGAAACCATAGATGCAGATGTAACAATAGCAGCCCACGCTATATGCGTGAGAACCACTATGCTATCCTTGCATCTAATTGAAAATTTCCTACGTTTTCAAGTACAAGATGAGCATAACGCTTCTTCTATTTTCATATGTCTTTGGACAGAGTTGTCTCAATCCATTTGCAAAAGTATAAAAAAGCCGTGATAATCCGCTCAATACAGGCAGATTATTACGGCCGTTCCTTTGATTTATAGTTTTATACCTCTATCTTGTTTCTGCTTAGGTATTCCCATGGCTTCCCTAAACTCATTCATCTTCTTTCTGAACCAGTTCACATGTGAAACCCCGTCTATCTTGAAATCGAATTTACCGCTTTCATCCTGTTTGATGGAGCAGACAGAATGTCGGGTATCAAAACTTCGGTTAAACTCGGAAGAATAGAGTTTACCTTTTATTCCGACCTCCTTGAACTCGCACAGTCTTCTGATTATTCCGTCATTGAAACCCAAACGTTCACGTAGGAAGTTTACCACAGGTATAAGCTTCTCCACATACGGAAAGTAGCGTCTGACAAAATCTGTAAACTCCGACAGCTTACGGTGCTGTTGCTCGTAAGCGTTTCTTATCTCCTGTATCTGTTCGGCTTGTTGCCGTTCCCGTTGTCGGGCTTCGTCTTCAAGTTCAAGGATGCGGTCTTGCAAGTCCTCGTTCCTACGTTCCAATGATTTCATTTTTCCACTTCCGAAAAGAGAACCCACACTGCTTGCAAGGGCGGTTGCCGTATCGGTGGCTGCGCTTTTGAACTTGTCGGTGCGGATTTCCGCTTTTACCTGTCTCAACTCCTCCTGCGCTTTGGTCTTCTTCTCCTGCAATAGTCTGGTTTCGGTTTCAAGGGTTTCATTCTTCTTTTTCAAGTCCCGATAATACTGCATGGTGGTAGTGTGCCGTGCTTCCGAGCCCCGTACCCCACGTTGCAATCCGTATTTCGTCATCACCCTTGCGTAATTGTCGTGGTAGGCAATCAAGGTCTGGCGGTTGAACAGGTCATCGGCACACAAACGGACGGAATTTGTTTTCTTGCGGTACTTGCGCTTGCCGTCCGTCTGTTCTTTCTTGGCTTTGCGCCTTTCACCTATTACGATGGGAACAACGGCTGCGTGGATGTGTGGAGTCTTCTCGTCCATGTGCAGATGGGCAGCAACCACATTGTCTTTGCCAAATGTGGCTTGAAGCCATTGGATGCTGTCGTTGCACCATTCATCAAGCTTTCCTTTTTCCTGTATGTTCATCATGTCCTCGTGCGTACCCGATAAAACCACCCGGACAACACGGACTTGGTCGTGTGTGATTTTCCGTCTGATGCCTGCCGTGTTCAGCCTGTGGGCAATCGCTTCATCCCTGCCGTGAACGCCATCGGGATATTCGACAAGCACCCTGTTCAGATGTGTTCTTGTCGGGTCTGCGTTTTTAGGTATTATCTTTCTCTCTATATGGTCGGACTGCGTGGTGTCCGATGTCCCCTTTGCTTTCTTTATGTCCAATGAAAAATATCCCATATTATTTCTATTTTTGCGGTTATCGTTATGTTTCTTCTCTCTGCCTGTGGCATCGGTTCACAGGGTTTATTATGCAAATGAGTCCTTGCTGCACTCGTTTGCACAGGGTTTCCAAAGGGATTTCCCTTTGGCTCGATAGGGTGTTTTTAGCGTTACGGAGTAATGCGTGAAGAAAACGCCCTATTGAGCTATGGTATTTCTGTCTAAATACCTTTGGGAAAGCGAACGTGCATATTACAGATGAAATCCCCCTTTCTTTTTCGGTGGCTGCATCATCCGCCTTGCGAATTGGACTTGCTTCTTCTCCTTTATCGGCTCTGCCGATTGGGACAAGGGCTTACCGCACAGGTAGTCGTTCAAGTCCTTATACTCACGATAGTACATTGACTTGTCAAGCAGGCGTTCCCCAAACTTCTCTTTCAGTTTCGTGCAGGTGTTCCGTCCTGCCGTGTCGTTGTCAAGGAAACAGCCGACTTGGGTGTAGGTCTCCAATATGCTTTCCGCTTTTGCAAGATTGGAAACGGAGTTCAATATGATATAGTCCTGTGTGTCCAATCGCGGGTGTTGCGGATTGTTTTCTACTCGGATGGTAAGGAATGAAAGGTAATCCATGAACCCCTCAAACAGGTAACACATACATCGTTGTCCGCCCTGCTGTCGGATATGGGTGATGTCTTTCGGGGCGACACATCCCTTGAGGTATCTGTTGCGCACTTCATATCCTCCTGCCATGTTCGGAAAGCCGATGGCAAAATAGGGTTTGTCGGCATTCATAAACCGAAGCTCCCTGCATTCTCTTTTGGCAAGTCCGATGTTTATTCCCCTTTCTTGCAGATAGGCGATAAGAGCAGGAGAGGACAACTCACCAACCCTTAATCCCTGATAAGGCTGATTGTCGGAATGCTGTCTGCCAAAAGAGAACGATGCAGGGCGGATGTATGCTGTCCGCTCCTCTATGCGTTTCAGCAGATAGGCTACATCTCCCGAATGGTAGAGTTCCGCTGCCAATGCAATGATATTACCGCCTTTGCCGATGCCGAAGTCGTACCATTTTTCAAGCTCGGTGTTTACCTTGAACGATGCGTCCGTTTCTTCCCGTAACGGTGATTTGTACCACAGGTTCCTGCCTTGTTGCTTTACAGGCGTATAGCCCAGACTTTGCAGATAGTCTGCCAGTTTGATTTGCTTTACATCTTGGATTGTCATATTACATACGGTTTTGAAGTTGATGAAAATTTGTTGATTTGATGAACTGTTGATGTAATATGTTTATATACAGCCTCGTAACCTCTCAACATCTTCTCAACAAACCGCTCACCAAAAGAGAAATCCACAAACGGGTGTCGGTGGTCTCTCAACTTCTCTTTTGGCTTGTTGAAATTTTGTTGAGAATGTATATCGTTTATTGTCAGTGTATTTATACCCATATTCAACAATTCAACAGAAAAATGATAGTATTACAGGGATTCGAGTTGCTCCCTTGTGACGGTGTAGAAGCGTCCCACCCTCTTTATCGGCTCATAGTGACAACTTCTGTTGTAATTGCCCTGATAAGTGGTGTAGGTAAGCCCGTTTGGTGCAGGTGTTAGTTTCCAGCACTCCTGCACCACCTTACGCACTTGGTGCTTTTCCGCCTTTACCTGCGAGTGCACCAGCAGTACGACAAGGTCGTTAAGGCAGAATGAAACGCTATCCACATCCATTGCAACCATAATGTCAAGCAGCAGTTCCGACATCTCTATCTCCAGCCGATTGCGGTTGCTACGGATAATCTTCTGCAAGGCTTCTGTATGCAGCAATGTGGGGTTGAACCACATCCGGCTTTCCTTTTCGGTGGACAGTTTTCTGTGTTGCAGGAAATGGAGAAAGGCGGGTATCTCCGCTTTCAGCTTTTGCAGGAAGTCGGTATCATCGGACTGCAAGCGGTTTATCTTGCGCACCCAATAGCGTGTTTCCCCTGCGTCTATGATTACGGGCAGATGCTCGTTGTTGGAACACAGCACGAATTTGGCGAAGAACGCAATCTCGTCACGGTCTTTGCCTTTGGCTTCCACCTTATAGGAAAGTGTGGTGCTGAGGTTCTTCAACCGCTCGCTATCCTCCCTGCGGTTGAGCAGCACCTCATCCACCACGATAAGCAACTTGCCAGCCCAGTCGGAATTGAACTGGCTGCGGAAATCCTCGTTGGTGTTGAAAGTCACATTGTTCTGAAAAAGGGCTTTCAGAAAGTTCAGGAAGGTGCTTTTGCCCGTGTTGCGTTCTTCCGACACCAACAGCAGGATAGGCAACTTCTGAATCGGTTGCAGGTAAAGCAGTTGTAGATAGTCCATCCCCAACTCGTATTGTTCCCCGAAGATGTGCTGTACCAAAGATTGGATATGCGATAAATCGCCCTCCTGCGGTCGGTGGTCTATCGGTTCGTAAAGGTTAAGGAACTTGCCGACCACGGAACGGTAGCCGATGTGTTCGGGTACGGTGCAGAAGCCGTCATACTTGGGAACGCTGCCGATGTAATCCTTGCCGTAATCCTGTCGCAGGGTCTCGTTGTTCCATGCGATGCGTTTCTTCACATACCCTCCGTTCAGTCTCGGTTGCTCCACAATCTTGTAGAGCGTTGTCCCGACACGGATAAATTCTTCCTTTGCCATGCCGCCATCCGATGGCGATCTGTGGCTGTCTTGTTGTTCGATAGCTGACATAATCAAATGGTTTTAAGTTTGAAAATTACCAGCTGCAAAAATATAATCAATTATCGGATAGGTTGTTATGCAAAACATGGCAGAATGGTGACAAATAGCCCCCGAAACAAAAACGTTCAATGGCTTGGGGCTGTGCAAACGGAAAAACTCCCGAAAAGCAAATGTCGGATTACGCTTTTCGGGAGAAAAAATCAGAGCGTCTGTCGTTCTGTCGTACTGACTTAATGAATTACTGACTTACCGAGTGAATAATGTCAGGCATTCAGCTACGAGAAGTATTCGGATTTGGATATACCGTTGGTATTCAGCGAGAAGAAGATGCTTGTTTTCTCTTTTCGCAGGTACAGTCTTTCAAGAACGGCATTGCGTACCCGTTCCGCTCCGAATGTGCCGATATGGAAAGCGAGGGTAACTATCGCTTCAAGGTTGTAAACCTCCATACAGCAATTATCGGATACCCGTATGCTTCGCCTTATCCCGTATTCCCTTAAAACTCCGCTCTTGCAAAGAGCCTTCAGCCCTGCACGGAATGTCGGGGCGGTTACTCCGAACAGGTCGCAAAGTTCCCATTCGCTCATGGCGGTTGCGCTAATGTCGGTCGGCAAGGTGATGTTGCCGTTGCCGTCCGTTGTGATGATGCTTCGTTTCATGGCTATGCTTGGTTATGGGGTTACACTTCCGAACGATGCGTTCAGCTTGTTGCCGAACATCGTCAGGTCATTGTCAAGTTTCTGCGTGGTTATCTTCGCATAGATTTGAGTCGTGACAATGTTCGTGTGTCCCAGAACACGGCTCACGCTTTCAATGGGCATCCCCTTGCTAAGAGCCAGTGTTCCAAACGTATGACGTGCGCAATGGTAGGAGATATGCTTCTCTATTCCGCATTCCGCCATTACCTTTTTCAGCTGTTTGCACATCGTCCAATAGTTGATTTTCCCGAAAACCAGCTTGTCTTCCGACAGATACTTGTACCGTTCGATTATCTGCAAGGGAATATCCAGCAACTTCACTTGGAACGGGACATTTGTCTTGTGCCGTTTCGACAATATCCATTTCTCACCGTTCACCTCCACTATTTCATCCGTTGTGAGTTCTTTCATATCCACGAAAGACAAGGCGGTGAAGCAGGCGAAAATGAACAGGTCTCGCACCAATGCGAGGGTGGGGTTGTCAAACTCGTGCGCCATGATTCTTTTGATTTCGTCCTCTGTCAGATACTCCCGTTCCTTAACATTCGGGCTGATATGGAACTGCGCAAACGGATTTCTCGGTATCAGTCCGTTATAGTGCGCACGCATGACCACGCCTTTCAGCCACATGCAGTTCAGCCAGATGGTGGCGTTTTTCAGTCCCCGTTCAGCTGTAAGATAAGCCGCAAACTCCTTGATGAAGTCGGGTGTAAGTTCCAGCATGGACATGTCTGTCCGTTTGTAGAATGACTTGATAAAGGCTGCGACATAGTTCCTTGCCCTTACCATGACCTTGTACGTGCCGATGCTGCGGTCTTTACCGACACGTTTCAGAAAGTTGGCGCAATCCTTGTCAAAAGCCTTTATCAGTGTCTCATACTCGCTTCCTACCCCTTGGTAGGCATTGCGCACCATTTCAGCCGTTACGTATGCCTCTCGGTCGGATATGCGCTGATAGTGCTTGATGATTTGCGCCTTGATGTTGTCCAATGCCAGATTGATGTTCCGTGCTTCGGCACTCTTGCCTTTGGCTCGGTTGCCTTTCGCATCCCAAAGGGTTTTCGGGATGGTCTGCTTGCAACTGAACTGCGCCACAGTACCGTTGATTGTCACTCGTCCCATGATGGGGACAATACCGTCTTTCTCCTTGCTGCCGTTCACGTAGAACAGCACTTTGAATGTACTTCTTGTCATACTCGTTTTTTGTTTGCAAAGTTAAATATCAACGAGTTAGACCTTGATACGCAAATCGGTGACAAACGGTGCAATAGCATCTCTCATATGTTAAATCTTACTCTTTCACGGGTAATGATTTGCAAACCATTCTTCTTCTTAAATCCGCTTTTCTTTGCGTTTCCCGATTTTTCGGCTTGTCATCATTTGACACCGTAACAACTCTGATATTAAGTCGTTTAGCGTCATTTCTCCCGTTTTTCGAGGTTATTCCAGAGATTTTTCGTAATTTTGCAGCGAGAAAATGCTAAAAGCAACGTTATGAACACTGACACGTTTGAAATGGTGGCCAAAACATTCCGCGGACTCGAGGATGTGCTGGCCGAGGAACTTCGCCAACTTGGCGCATCCAATGTGGAGCCCGGACGACGCATGGTGTCGTTTGAAGGAGACAAAGAAATGCTCTATAAAGCCAATTTGTGCTGCCGCACGGCGCTGCGCATCCTTAAGCCATTCTACAAGTTCACTGCCCACACACCGGACAAACTATACGACAGGATAAAGGAGTACGACTGGAGCAAAATGCTGTCGCCTACTGACACATTTGCCATTGATGTGACGGTCAACTCCGACGAGTTCACACATTCACGTTTCGTGACCTATCGCGTCAAGGACGCCATAGTCGACTATTTCCGCGACCGTGACGCCGAAGGCAAACGCCCCGGTGTGCGCCTGACCGACGCCGACATGATGCTCAACGTCCACATCTCAGGATCGGACGTGACTGTGAGCCTTGATTCCAGCGGAGAATCCCTGCATAAACGCGGATGGCGTGCGGCCCAGACAGAAGCGCCTATCAACGAGGTGCTCGCGGCCGGCATAATCCTCAAAAGCGGATGGCGCGGCGACAGCCCCTTTGTTGACCCCATGTGCGGATCAGGCACATTTCTTGTCGAAGCAGCACTGATAGCCGCCAATATCGCTCCCGGCATATTCCGCTCTTCATTCGCATTTGAAAGGTGGAACGACTTCGAGCCGGAAATACTGGACCGTCTTTACAACGACGACTCTCGCGAACGCGAAGTGACCTGCCCGATCATCGGCGCCGACATGTCGCCGAAAGCGGTGGCCATAGCCCGCGAGAACCTCAAGCAGGCAGGAGTGGCCAAATACGCTACAGTGGACATACGCACACTCTCCCAGTGGAGCGAAGCTCCCTCCAAAGGCGTGCTCGTCACCAACCCGCCTTACGGCGAACGTCTCAAGCCCGAAGATCTCGACGGCCTGTATGCACTGCTCGGCGAGAAACTCAAACACGTGTTTACCGGCTATCACGCCTGGATCATAGGCTACCGCGACGAACAATTCGCCAAAATCGGACTGGCTCCGTCATATAAAGAACCGATACTCAACGGCTCTCTTGAATGCGAGTTGCGCGAATACGTGATTTTCGACGGCGACATGCGGTCATTCCGCAAAGCCGGCGGCGCAATCAAGGATCCCTCGCGGCGGCCGGAATCAAAACCGCGTCGCAACAGCGACGACAGGTCATTGTCGGCAAAACGCGGATCATTCCGCAAGTCACGCTTTGACAAACCGTTCACCCGCGAACGCGACGAACGCCATGACCGTAAGCCTGACAACACGTCGGTAGCCGCTGCGGCAGAAACCGTGGCTGTACACTCCGACAACCCGCTGGCGGCAAGACGCAACCCCGACGCACTGAAATCCATAACTGGACGTCAGCCGCAGATATCCGCAAGAAAAGGATGGCGCCGCAAAAACTCGGGAAACTCCGAATCCTAATCCTCACCACCAAATAAATAACACCCACTCCAAAAGCCATGATCGCCCTCTTGCTCGGCAGTGGCGGCCGCGAAGCCGCATTAGCCTGGAAAATCAGTCAAAGTTCTGAATGTGACCGTCTGTTTATCGCTCCGGGCAACGGAGGAACATCGGCTTTCGGATCAAACGTGGACCTGAAGCCCACCGACTTCCCCGCGATTGAAGCATTTGCACGCGAAAATGCCGTAGAAATGATAATCGTGGGCAATGAAGACCCTCTGGTTGCCGGCATACGCGACTATTTTTCGGACCACATGCCCGAAATGCTCATTGTCGGCCCCTCGAAAGCCGGTGCGGCCCTTGAAGGCAGCAAGGACTTCGCCAAGCAGTTCATGATGCGTCACGGCATCCCCACGGCCGCATACCGTTCATTCGACTCATCATCCGTCGAAGCCGGCTGCGCGTTTCTCGAAACCCTGCGTCCGCCCTACGTGCTCAAAGCCGACGGACTCGCCGCAGGCAAGGGTGTGCTGATCATCGACGATCTCGACGAAGCGAAAGCATCACTGCGCGAAATGCTCTCAGGCATGTTCGGACAGGCTTCGGCCACAGTAGTGATCGAAGAATTCCTCAGCGGCATAGAGTGTTCAGTCTTCGTGCTGACCGACGGCAGCGGCAACTACCGCATATTGCCTGTGGCCAAAGACTACAAACGCATCGGCGAAGGCGACACCGGACTCAACACCGGCGGCATGGGCGCCGTAAGCCCCGTACCGTTTGCCGACGATACATTCATGAAAAAAGTCGAGGAACGCATAGTGCGCCCCACCGTGAGCGGACTGATAGCAGACGGAATCGACTACCGCGGCTTCATTTTCCTCGGACTCATCAAAGTCGACGGTGAGCCTATGGTGATTGAATACAACGTGCGCATGGGCGATCCGGAGACGGAAGCCGTGATGCCGCGTATCAAATCCGACCTGCTGCCACTGCTCAAAGCTACGGCACAGGGCTCGCTCGGCGACATGAAGCTCGACACCGATCCGCGAACCGTAGTGACAGTAATGGCCGTGAGCGGAGGATATCCCGGCTCATACCCCAAAGGCAAAGTCATCACAGGCACGGCCGATATCACATCTGCCGATTCGATACTGTTTCATGCCGGAACGGCCATCAATGCCAACGGGCAGCTTGTCACCTCCGGCGGCCGCGTGATCGCAGCAAGTTCCTACGGAGAATCCATAGCCGACGCGGCTGAACGCTCTTTCCATACCATACGCGCCATTGATTTCGACGGCAAATATTTCCGCCGCGACATAGGCCGCGACCTGATGACGCCCGACAACGAATGAACCGCGCACGCGCCACATGGCTTGACTCCGTGATGACATCACCGGGGGTCACCTCTGTCATAGGAGCCATAGCTCTATGCGCGTCAGTCATAGCCGCAGACACGGATATTCCGTCAGCTGCAATGTGGACCGGAGTGACTGCAGCGCTGTTGTTGCTCAACAAAGCATTCTACTTCACACAGAACCCCTCACCCGTCATTGCCGGACTGTTTCTGATGCTTCAGGCTGCCATGCCGGCCTATTCTTCCGGTGAAAACATGGACGGAGCGTTGCTCGCGCTTGCCGCAATAGCCGGACTGGCCGCGCTCTGCTCCTGCTTCTCAGCTCCACAAAAGACCCGCACACTGTTTATTCCGTTCCTTATAGCCGGTGCGGGCGCAGTGTTCAGTTTTGCATACCTCCTTCTGGGCGCCGTATTCCTTGCCGGCATCATACAGGTCCGGTCATTCTCCCCGCGAGGCCTGCTTGCTGCCTGTCTCGGCATGGTCACAGGCCCTGCTATACTTTATGGCTTCGGCATAGTGCCATGGCGCCTGCCTTACATGCCCGACCTGACGCTTCCGGACATCACAGCTCTCCACACCGGCATGAGCCTGCTGGCGTCAACGCTCGTCTGTGTGGCATTTGGCGGAGCGTGCATGCTTGTGGCCTACGGCTATCCGGCCAAAGCACGCGCCTGCAACGCCCTTGTCTACTCGCTCACCCTGTGCGCCATGGCGCTTGCGGCGATCGACTTCAACAATGTAAGTGAATATATAGTGTTGCTCAACTGCTGCGCCGCATTCCACATAAGCCACTTTGCCGCCACCCACACCCGCGGATGGATAGCCATTGCTATAACCATAGCCGGATGTGCCGCACTTTTCATCTGGAACTCATGCACATAATCGTAGAAAGCCACATACCTTTCATTCGCGATGTATTTGAAAACCTCGGCCACACCGTGGATTATCTTCCTCCTGAAGAGATCACCAACAACACTGTGCGCCACGCCGACGCCCTGATCATACGCACGCGCACCAAAGCCGACGCCGCCCTGCTTCACGGCTCATCGGTGAAAATGGTGGCCACAGCCACCATCGGCACCGACCATATAGACATGGAATACTGCCGCCGTAACGGCATCCGTGTAAGCAACGCTCCCGGATGCAACGCTCCGGCAGTGGCGCAATATGTGCTTTCGTCAATATGCCGCCTGCGACAGGACTACTCTCCGGCTGACATTACCCTCGGCATTGTCGGAGTAGGACACGTAGGCTCCATTGTCCGGCGGTGGGCGTCCGCAGCCGGGATGAAAGTGATGCTGTGCGACCCGCCGAGGGCATTGGCCGAAGGTCCGGATGAGTTTGTGACTCTCGACGCTGTTGCACGCCATGCAGACATCATCACATTCCACACTCCTCTCGACAACAGCACGCGCCACATGGCCGATGACTCGTTTTTCAGCCTATGCCGGCACAAACCGATGATCATCAATGCCGCACGCGGTCCGGTTGTCGACACCCACGCCCTGCTCCGAGCCATTAAAGACGGACGAATATCAGACGCCGTGATAGATTGCTGGGAAAACGAGCCGGACATAGACCTCTCGCTGCTGCATGCCGCCGCAATAGCCACACCTCACATAGCGGGCTATTCGTTCGAAGGCAAACAGCGCGCCACAGCCATGACCGCCGCAGCCATCGACCCCGCCGTCAAGCTGATCATGCCATCCGTGGCCCACGCCCCCTCTCTGTCAGAAATATCAGCAAGCTACGACCCGCTGTCAGACACCGCCGCGCTCACCGCCCACCCTGAAAAATTCGAAATTCTGCGCAACACCTACGACTACCGACACGAACCGGCAGCCGACATCCGGCCCTAACGGCGGCGCATGGTGCAGACAGGCGGCAGACATATATCCTCGAAATGCTCAGCCGTCGATCTACCGTCGGCATGATTCGTGACCAGAATCACATCAATCTGCACTTCATGCGGCAGGTCACGGCTCTTCACATACGACGCTGCGGCCCGCGCCAGACGCCTGATCTTGGCCGCATCTATGCCGTAACGGGGATCCAGATTACCCTCCTTACGTGTCTTGACCTCAACAATCACCACGCGGTTATGGTCCTGAGCCACAATATCAACCTCCACCTTGCCGATCACGACATTGCGCTCCACTATGGCATATCCCTTGGCAACGAGCAATTCCGCAGCCAGTGACTCTCCGGCGTTGCCTATCTCCTTGGTCGTTGCAGTCATGGTTTGACTTTTGCCGCCAGAAGGCGATGTCCTATCCTGCAATACAGACATTTACGCGCATCGCAATACTCCCGGCGCAACTCTATCAATGCCTGCGACACAAAAGCGTCACCACATTTAATCCCTGCTCGTTCAAACACGCCCACCACAGAATTCCTCTCAGCCGGAAGATGCTCGAGAATATCCACAGCCCTGTCGGTCAGCGAAGCGTCGGACACGCTGCGGCCATAGGCCACAAGCAACGGCACCACCACATTGATTATGAGCATGTCCACCGTCTGGCGTCCAAGCGCTACGGATGAAACCCTCCTGTCTGATCCCCGCGCAAACGTATGGTGGTCGAGCCAATAGCCCGACAGTGTCACGTTATCGAATATGGCTCTTGCATCCTCCTCGGTCTCCGCATCCAGAACCTTCTGCATGACATTAAAACCGTCAGCTATCATTGATGCCAGCAGAGCCACACGCCTGTGGGGAAATGCAGCCGGACGCATCCTTGACATGCGCCAGGCCAGATCAGACGGCGGATTCAAACTGAATTTGCCCGCCAGAAACCGATATTCACCTGACAGTTCGGCCGCATATCCACCACTCCCGCCATCGCCGTCAGGCAGCAGTCCGGACTGACCGAACAGCAAAGCCTCCACACTCAGACGCGAGTCGGCGTGCCGGAGCATGAATTTCAGCGGCACGGAAAGAGCCAGACGCTCAAAAGCGTCACCATTGACTCCGGCACCGAGGGCACGAGCCAATGTCACGTATGCCGCATCCTCCCAACTTCCCGAAAACCGGTCAAGCCAGCCTTCCACACGGTCGGCCTTGGCATTGATGCGCTCAAAGGCCATGGCGTCTATCCAGTCCCGCAGATACATAGGAGAAACCGTCGCCAGCTCTCGGGCACATGCGAGTTCCTGGGCGGAATTGTTTACAAACGCTCCGTAGCGCATGGCAAAGTCTCTGGCACACGGCATTTTCATCTGGGGGATCACCTCACCGCCGGGACGGCATATCTCACAGTCATCACGTTCCACCACATGAAGAATCACAGAATCGTATGCGCGGTCGTGATGATGGCCGTGACGGTGCCAGTCCGTGGCGCGCACATGTATCTCCACGTTTCCGCACCATATCCGTCCGTCTATTTTCACCTTGGCATTGAAAAAGTCAGGCCCGGCATTACGGTTAAGGCACCCGGGATCCAGAACCTGCACCGGGCGTCCGTCCACTGTGGACATTCCGTCCGTCGGCCATAATCTGTGGGCCCACACATACTGCATCAGCTCTTCCATGTCGTTCACACACTGTTTATGCCACAAATTTACACATTTTCCAACATTATCTTTGCACATTCTGATAATTTTGAATAATTTTGCCATCAATAATTATATCCAACAGAATCAACCCATTAAGGCGTAATTTATGCTTCTGCGCAATTCTTTCTGCCGCACTCTGGCCGCCGTCATGACAATGGCCGGCACGTCCCTCCTGTCGTCAGGACAGGACCAACACACATGCGTGTCCGATCTTCCGGCAATACATATCAATACCCTCGACGGCAAC
Organism: Muribaculaceae bacterium; assembly: GCA_011959405.1. GTDB lineage: Bacteria > Bacteroidota > Bacteroidia > Bacteroidales > Muribaculaceae > UBA3263. The sequence goes on along the minus strand of BLLX01000030.1, from coordinate 333 downwards.
GCGATCACATCAAAAGACACATACGTCCCCACTACCCTGCGGTATGTCGAGCCATCAGGCATCGTGACCGTCTACGACTCCGTGAGAGTGCGCGGACGCGGCAGCGCCACATGGACTCTGGAAAAGAAGCCCTATAAACTCAAGTTCCGAAACAAAGTGAGGATGCTCGGAAGCACGGGTGCAAACGGCAAAAAGTGGAACCTCATGGCCAACCACACCGACAAAACGCTCATACGCAACGCCGTGGCATCATTCATTGGCTCTTTCACCGGCCAGAAATTCACTCCCGGCTACAGATTCGTCGACCTGTCGGTCAACGGAGCATACGTCGGT